>NZ_JBIAFO010000007.1:54633-357611 GCF_042869355.1 Streptomyces sp. NPDC007088 | reverse complement strand
GCCTTCACCGCGGGGGGCCCCTGGTGCGCGGCCGGCGGGGGCCCCCCCCCCCCCCCCCCGGGGGGGGTTGGGGGCCCCCCCGCCCCCCCGCGCCCCGCGGGGGGGGGCGCGCCGCCCCGCGGCGCCCCACGACAGATCAGCATCGGCACGCAGCCAGGCAGCAGCGCGCTCCGTGCGCGCGGCGCAGGTAGTCAGTCTCGCGCCCCGTGACACACCGGGCGCGGACCGTGAGGTGCGTCAGCGCGCCGCTCCCCGCCCAGTGGGCCACGGTCACCGGGGGTGTCTCTATGTCTCCAGCGTCAAGGACGTGATGTCCGGGGCGCGGGTGGTTGGGGTGGTTGTGCGGTGCTCGTCCGGGCGGTGAGGGGGCATCAGGATCAGGCCCTCGGTCGCCACCGCCCTCCACCACCTCGGCTCGGGACTCGTCGCCGCGCCCCCCGGCCCCGCCACCGGCGCGCCCACCACCTGCCCCGGCGCGAGCGGGCGGAGAGCCCCGGGGCCCGCGCCGCGCCGCATGTGGCGAGGGCAGTGCATTCACTGGGCGTCGAGTGGGTCTTTCGCCGGGAGAGCGGCGGCGACGTGCCGCGCTCAGCCCGCCTGGGGTCCGCGCGTGATACGCGAGAGCACGGGGTTAACCCGGAAGATCCGGCCCCGGATGCCCGACATCCCCCAGGCGCCGAGCCGGGCGGTGTGCTTGTCGAGGTAGGCCCGTGCGTCCTTCTCCGTGCGGAAGACGTAGACGCCACCCGCCTCCCGGGTTTCCGGGTTCTCCGTCCACAGCTTCCAGACGAAGCCGGGCTCGCGCGTGATGGTGTGCGCCAGTTCCTCGTACGCCGCGGCCATCTCAGCGCCGAAGGGACCCGCGGAGGGGAAGTCGACCTGGACGAGCCAGGAGGCCTCGTCGGACGGGGAGGCCGGGGGGAATGGGGGCATATGTCTCACCACTTCGTTCAGGGCGGGCGGGGAATCCCGCTTCCTCTTCAACATACTGCATTCTTATTAATATAATGAACAAGGTGTCGGTTCGCCGCTCCGCGGGCTTCTAGGATGGCTCCGGGGCGCCGCCTGGTGAGCGGCCCGGATCAGGACGAGGAGGGCGGCAGCGTGGCCGAAACCGGCGAAAGAGGCACGGACGGGCTCGGGCGGCGGCTGTCCGCGCTGCGCGCCCGCGCCGGACTCACGATCTCGGCCCTGGCCGCTACGGCGGGCGTGAGCCAGGGACTCGTGAGCCAGATCGAACGAGGGGCCGGCAACCCCTCGTACACGACCCTGATCAAGCTCGCCGAGGCGCTGCGGGTGCCCGTGGGGGCCTTCTTCGACGGCAGCGAGGATGCCTGGGAGCCCGCAGCGGTCGTGCGGGCGGGAGGCCGCCGACGGCTTTCACTGAGCGACGAGGGGCTGGTCTACGAGCTGCTCACCCCCTCCCTGCACGGCCGCCTCGGCATGATGCGCGCCGAGATCCCGCCGGGGTACAGCAACGCCCTCGCGCCGCACCGGCACGAGGGCGAGGAGGTGATGCTGCTCCTGGAGGGAGCCCTGCACATCACCGTCGGCGGCAAGGAATCCGTCCTGGAGACCGGCGACGCGCTCACCTACGACGCCTCGGTGCCGCACCATTTCCACAACAAGGGGACCCGGCGGGCCGTCATCGTCGGGGCCATGACCCCGCCCTCCTTCTGACCCGGCCGGGCCCGGAGGTACCCCCGGGCCCGGAGCGGGCCACCGTCAGACCGTGGGCGGGATCGGCACCGTGGTCGAGATGCCGGCGGAACCGTTGATCATCTTCGTGGCGGCACCCGCGAGACGCAGGTAGAAGTCGGAGGAGACCCGCGTCCCGTCGGCGTCCAGCGTCAGGAAGTACTGGTTCGTGGGGATCATCGACTTGTCGACGGCCGCCGGCGCGATCGCTGTGGCCTCGTCGTACTCGTCGAACATGGCGACGAACGCACAGCCCGCGCCGCTGCGGCGGACCGCCAGTGCCTGCTGCCACATGAAATCGCCCGCCCGACGGGGAATGGCGTTGCGTACCCCGTCGGGCTTCCAGTTGGACCAGGCGAAGCCCGGGTAGATCACGGGCTGGTAGTCCTGGCCGCGGGAACGGAGCAGGGCGAGGTCGTCGTCGAGCGGCTTCCGGTTCACGTCCGTGTTCCCCACGTTCCACGGGGAGACCATGTCGAGAGCGGCGAAGACCGCCTCGAAACCGGGCTGCACGTCCACACCCGTGCGCCAGCCGCGCGGCACCCCTCCGATGACGTAGGCGCCCTGTTTCCTGAACCAGTTGACGAGAGCGAGACAGGTCGTGGCCGTCGCCGCCCGGTTCTTGAAACCGAGGCCCCACAGCTCGACCACGGGCCGCCCCGCCTCACGGGCGTAGGAGGCCGAGGCGGTGAGCCGCAGCGAACCCGCGACAGTGGCGGTCCAGTCGTTCTGGACGGTCGGAAGGACCTTGTCGTCGGCGAGGCCGCTGATGTCGTACTCGATGTAGAAACCGCGCCCGTTGCGCTCGGCTGCCGCCCGCACCTGGCGGGCTATGTCGTTGCGCTGCTGGAAGGTGGCGGTGCCGGGGGTGATCTCGTTGCCGAAGCGTTGCAGAGCGGCCCCGTCGATCCCGTACTGCCTCATCCATGCGAAGTGCTGGTCGGTGACGGCGGGCACCCAGGAGGAGAAGAGACGCGCGGGCTGCCCGTTGCCGAGCGGCGCGTATCCGGTGGGGAAGAGCGCCTTCGCGGGGTACGCCGAGACATCCGGGTACAGCTCGAAGGACTGGTTCCCCGGAGCGGGCGTGCCAGAGGACCAGTGCGTCCAGCGGTTGAGCGGTGAGCCGTCGCCCTGAGCCGCGAACCAGCCCTGGTAGCCCGCGTAGACCTTGCCCTTCACTCCTGGCGCCGCCGCGGGCCCGGCGGACGCACTCCCCCGGGGAGCGGGAGCGGCGCCCGCCTGCGAGAGACTCAGCCCTCCCCAGACGGCGCCCGCTCCGGCACCGAGCGCCAGGGAGCCCCGCAGGAAAGTACGACGCTTGTGCTGTGGTTTCTTGCTCACATCACTCCTCGGGCCACGAACGGCCTCATGGTGGGGGGAAACGCTTGCCGAAGTCCACGAGGGCGGCGGAAACACCGTAGGCGGTGGTGGCGTTCTCCCGGAACAGAGCGTCCACGTGATCCGGGAAGCGTGCGGCGGCGATCTCCGGACAGCGGGCGATCTCCGGACAGCGGGAGTAGAGCGTGTCGAGCGAGGTGCCGGACTGGCCGTCCGGCGGGAAGCCGCTCGACGAGGTGAAGGACGGGCGGCGCGCGAGGCGTGGCGCCCCTCCGGGAGGGGAAGCCGACGGGTGGGCGCCGACGTGGTCAGTCCGAGAGGGCCGGGAGGACAACCGCCTCGGCGTACGCGTACAGGAGGGGCCGGTCCACGGGCTCGGTGAGCACGATGTGGGAGACGGGAACAGCTCCCGCGACGGCGTACCCGACGTAGTCGAGAGCCGGGGTGCCGGGCCGGAGCTCCCCCCGCGCCACCGCGCGCCGCGGGATGGCCGCGTAGCCGCCGCGCGCTGCCCGGCCAAAGGCGCGCGCCCCTGCCTCACGGAGCCGCCCGCCCAAGCGAGGCTTGGGGCCGTACCGAGCCAACTCCCCTCTCGACGACGGACGTTGCGGCCTTGACAACCACCCGGAGCGCGCCGTTCCCTGATCCTGCCGATACCGGTGACCGGACAGGAAGGTGTAACAGCCATGAGAACGTCCGTACGCTCAGCGGGGGCGGCCCTGCTCGGCTGTCTGCTCGTCACCACCGCGCTGACGGTGCCGGCCACGGCCGCGCGGGCCGCCGCCGCCGGGCAGGTGTGCAACAAGTACTGCGACACCCGCGATCCCGCCGCCGCGGGCGGGGAACGCACGCCCGTCAGCACCTCGCTCTACGGACGGACGATCACCCTCCACCTCTCTGACAACGATGTCATGGGGTGGGGCTCGATCGAGAAGGGCGAGCCCGGTGATCAGGTGTGGCTCGACCGTTCCTTCGACGGTGGCCGGACCTGGGCCTCGGGCAGCAAGCTGGGCGCGACCGCGATCCCGCAGGGGCGGGCGAGCTGGCGCACCCTCATGTACAACGTGGACGAGTGGAACACCGGCGCGATCGGCGCCCTGCGCGCCTGCGGCAAGGCGGGGGACCGCGCGGAGATCGCCTGCACCGGCTGGGCGCGTACGGACTGGAACGCGTGGAGCCGCAGCACCGCGGCGGCGACCGCGCTCATGACGGGCTACGACCGGGGCAGCGGCAGGTTCGCCGGCTGGTGGACCTCCGCGACGGCGCTCACCTCGGTCATCGACAACATCCGCGTCAGCGGGATGCCGAGCTACAAGTACGCCGTCTCCACCACCTGGGAGAAGCTGCGCGGCGCCGAGGGCGGGGACTTCACCAACAGCTACCTGGACGACACCGGCTGGTGGGGACTCGCCTGGATCGCCGCGTACGACCTGACGCACGAGCAGCGCTACCTCGACACGGCCCGCAAGGACGCGGACCACATGGCCGCCTACTGGACCGGGAAGTGCGGCGGGGGCGTCCAGTGGGCCACCGACAAGCCGTACAAGAACGCCATCACCAACGAGCTGTACCTCCAGCTCAACGCGGCCCTGCACAACCGGATCGGCGGCGACACGACATATCTCAGGCGTGCCCAGGACGAGTGGTCGTGGTTCGAGGGCAGCGGGCTCGTCAACTCCGGTCACACGGTCAACGACGGCCTCAAGGACTCCTGCGCCAACAACGGCGACACGACGTGGACGTACAACCAGGGCGTCGTCCTCGCCGGACTGGCCGAACTGCACCGGGCCACCGGTGACCAGCGCCTCCTGGACAGCGCCCGCACCCTCGCGGACGCCTCCACCTCCTCCGGCTACCTCAACCCCGGCGGCACCCTCCACGAGCCCTACGAGCCGGACGGCACGGGCTGCACGTCCAACGGCGACTCCTTCAAGGGGGCCTACGCGCGCGGCCTCGCCCTCCTCGACAAGGAGCTGCCCGACCACCCCTACCGCGCCTACCTGCGCCGTCAGGCCGACACCGCCTACGCCAAGGACCGCAACAGCCTCGACCAGTACGGCCCCCACTGGGCCGGGCCCCGCACCGGCACCGGCAACGGCTGCCAGCACAGCGCCCTCGACCTGCTGAACGCGGCGGAGGACGACTGAGCACCACCGCGCACCACCGTCCCGCCCCACTGAACCCCGTCCCCTGGGAGGACCGAACCGTGACGCCCACACGAGGCAGCCGTACGAGACCGGCCGCCGCGGCCGTCCTCCTCGCCCTGCTCGCCGCCCTGCTCCCCCTCGCCGGGACGACGACGACCGCCGCGGCGGCGGACAGCGACCTGCTGACCGGACAGTGCCCCGGCGCCGTACCGGCCGGGAACACGAGCGTGACGACGAAGGACCCCTCGTACGGTTCCTCGGACCGCGTCATCGACCTCGCCAACATCGGCGCCGCGCTCGCCTGGGACATCGGCGCCGTCATCGGCGCGATGATCACGGACGAGGCGCGGAAGGCGGAGCGCGTCGAGACCTTCGTCGGCGACGTCCAGGACTGCTTCCCCGGCTACAACGTCATGGTCACGCAGCCCAAGGGCCTCACGACGCAGCACATGAAGGGCATGCTGCTGGCGAAGACGGTGTCGATCTCCAGCACCTCGTACCGCGTCCTCGTCTTCAAGGAGGGCACCTTCCACAAGGACGGCGACCTCGGCTACAAGAACTGGGGCTACAGCGGCTACTTCTCCCGTACGGAGGAGAACCGCACGGTCACCTTCGCCGCCCCGCCACCGGTCACCCGCAAGGCCGACTGGTACGCCTCCTCGGTGGGCGAGGAGACGCCGATGTCCTGCGAGGTGAACGGCGTCACCGCCCCCGACGCCGACCTCCAGCTCGCCGTGGGCGACGGCAGCGACGAGAACCGCGCGCGGGCCGACGAGAAACTCCTCGCCCAGGCCATGCACTGCTGGCCGAGCCACAACCTCCTGCTCCTGCACGACGGCGGCGCCGCGAGGTTCACCGGCACGGACTCGCTCAAGATGGCGGACGGCAAGCCCGCCTACAAGAAGAAGTTCGACATCGGCAACCGCACCTTCTGGCTGTACGTGACGGACACCGGGAAGGTGACGTCCACCGGCGACGGCGGCTGGCTCAACTGGGGCTACGGCGGCTACTACCAGCGCACCGAGAAGGACGGCGACGTCACCGTCGACTTCACGCGCCCCGCCGAGAAGGACCTCAACCCCTCGGGGCCCTGGACCGGCGCGGCGACCGATCTCGCGCTCCCCGACGCCGCCCACTACGTGTGCGCCGGACCGCCGCCCGACGGTGAGGGCACCTTCGCGCAGCGGACCGCCGCGATGCTCGCCGTCTGCTACCCCGGCACCAACATCCTCGTCGTCAAGAGCCTGAACGCCATGCAGTTCGCGCGCGCCGAGGGCCTCCGGCACGTCTGGATGAGCAGCGACGGCCACACCGACTACGACGCCTTCGTGCTCCGCTCGGGCGACGTGCTCAACACCGGCGACGGCGGCTACAGCAACTGGGCCTTCTCCGGCTGGTACGAGCGCCCCGAGGGCCAGGACGGCTACGTGTCCTTCTCCGCGCCGCCCGGCGGTGGCGGCGAGGGCACCGGGCTGCCCGACCTCGGCTCCCGCCCGGCGACCTTCACCGTCCGCTCGGGCGGCACGTCCTTCGACGTCTCCCAGCCCGCCGACTCCCTCGCCACGTACGTCCTCAAGGACGGCCAGAAGCCGAGGATGACGCTCAGCGCGGCGGACGGCTCGAAGCTGAAGTACACGATGGACGACTTCGACGTGAGCGCCCAGGGGCGGCGGCCCTCGGCGACCGTCACCGTGGACACCGCGAAGACACATCAGCGGATCGACGGCTTCGGCGGCGCCATGACCGACTCGGCCGCCTCCCTCGTCTCCGCGTCCCCGCACCAGGACGCGATCCTCTCCCAGCTCTTCGGCACCGGGCCGAAGCAGGCCGGGCTGACCCTCGTCCGCTCCCCCATGGGCTCCAGTGACCTCATGGCGAACGGCACCGACGTGCACACCTACGAGGACACCAAGGGCAGTTTCTCCGCCGAGTCCACCCCCGCCGACAAGCGGCAGATCGCCGTGCTCCAGGCCGCCAAGCGCAAGACCGGCGGCGACTTCAAGCTCCTCGGCACCCCGTGGAGCGCCCCCGGCTGGGCCAAGCGCGGCGGCAAGCTCACCGGCAACGAGTGCGGCACCGAGCGCAACGAACTCGACCGCGCCAAGGTCAACGACTACGCCGACTACTTCGCCAAGTACGTCGCCGCCTACGACAAGGCGGGCATCCGGCCCTGGATGGTCTCGATGCAGAACGAGCCCGAGAACTGCAAGACGCAGATGCCCACGACCCTCCTCACCCCGGACGACGAGGTCGCCCTCTCCCAGGCGCTCAGAAGCCGGCTGCCCGGTGACGTCGGCGTCCTCGGCTTCGACCACAACTGGAACGACCCCGACTACGTCCGCGCCCTCACCGCGCGGGGCAAGGTCGACGCCATCGGCTACCACTGCTACGACGGCACGCACTACGGCGCCCAGACCCAGAGCGTGAAGACGCTCATGACCGAGTGCTCCGGCTTCGTCGACCAGTCCTCCGACGTCGCCGGCAACCTGGGCTGGGAGGTCGCCAACCTCCTCATCGGCCCCCTGCGCAACGGCTCGACCGGTTCCGTCTACTGGTCCCTGGCCCAGGACGCCAAGGGCGGCCCCGCCCTGTCCACGCCCGAGGCGTGCCACACCTGCCGGGGCATGATGACCGTCAACGGCGACGGCAGCTGGGCGCCCTCGCAGGACCTGTGGTTCTGGGGGCAGTTCGGCAAGTTCGTCCGTCCCGGCGCCGTCCGCGTCGACTCCACGAACACCGGGGACCTCTCCACGGTCGCCTTCCGCGACGGCGACACCACGACCCTCGTCGTCCTCAACTCCCGTACGCACGCGGACGGTGGCGCGGCCGGCTCCAGCGAGGCCGACTACCGGGGGAAGATCGTCCAGTACGAGGGCGACGGCAACGCGCAGAAGACCTCCTGGCTCGTCGGCGCCGACGGCTACCGCCGCTGGGTGAGCGACCTCAGCACGTACGGCTGCCTCAAGGACCAGGCCGGCAAGCCCGACGCGGGCGGGCAGCCCGGCGGGACGCTCGACAAGTACGTCAACCTCAAGGACGTGTGGGCCGTCTGCGGCGCGAGCGTCATGGGCACCAACAGCGAACTGGAGACCGGCACGTACCTGAAGTCGGGCGGCGGGGCGCGCCTCACCCTCGGCAAGGACGGCAAGCTCGTCGCCAAGGACGCCTCCGGGACGGTCCGCTGGACCGCGCCCGCCACGGGCGACCGGCTCGTCCTCCAGCCGGACGGCAACCTCGTCCTCTACGACGGCCCGGCCGCCCGCTGGGCCACCGGCACCGACGGCAAGGGCGCCGCCTGGCTCTCGCTGCGCGACGACGCGACGTTCATCCTCTCCACGAAGGCCGACAAGACGGTGTGGACGAGCCCGGTGGACGCCGCCGCCTACCGGGGGCAGATCGTGCAGTGGGACGGCGACAAGGCCGGGCAGAAGACGTCCTGGCAGGTCGGCCACGACGGCAGACGCCGCGTCGTGCACGACTGGGACACCTTCAAGTGCCTCCACGACGCGGGCGAGGGCGACTCCCGTTCCGTCTCCAGCGACACTCTCGACAAGCTCCCCGACCTCACCGGCGTGTGGGCGACCTGCGGCGCCGACCGCGTCGGAGCGCAGGGCTCGCTGGAGAAGGGCGCCCACCTCAAGGCCGGGGACTACACCCTGGAGATGCAGGCGGACGGCAACCTCGTCGAGTACCGCGGCGGGAAGGCGGTGTGGGCCACCGGCACGAAGGGCAAGGGCACCGTGCAGCTCACCCTTCAGCCGGACGGCAACCTCGTCGCCTACGACAAGGACCGCCACGCCCTCTGGTCGAGCGGTACCAAGGGCAGACGGCCCGGCTGGCTCGTCCTCGGCGACGACGGTTCCCTGCGTCTCTGGGACGCCGACGGAAAGCAGGTCTGGACCCGCTGACCGCGTTCCCCGGGGGCGGGCGGAGGCTTCCCCGCCCGCCCCCCGGCGTCTGCTCTCAGGACCGCACCAGCGCCAGCACCACGTCGCGCAGCTCCCGCATGGTGCCGGGGTCGCGGGCCTCGGTGTTGAGGCGCAGGAGGGGTTCGGTGTTGGAGGGGCGGAGGTTGAACCACCAGTCGGGGCCGTTCACCGTGAGGCCGTCGAGGGTGTCGAGGGTGACGCCGGGGCGGCCGCTCCAGGCGGCGCGGACGACGGCGAGGCGTCCGGCGGGGTCCTGGACCGTGGAGTTGATCTCGCCGGAGGCGGCGTAGCGCTCGAAGCGGCGGGTGAGGGCCGACAGGGTGCCGTCCTGTTCGCCGAGGGCGGCGAGGACGTGCAGGGCGGCGAGCATGCCGGTGTCGGCGTTCCAGAAGTCCGCGAAGTAGTAGTGCGCGGAGTGCTCGCCGCCGAACACGGCTCCGGTGCGGGCCATTTCGGCCTTGATGAAGGAGTGGCCGACGCGGGTGCGCACGGGGGTGCCGCCCGCCTCGCGGATCACCTCGGGCACGGTGCGCGAGGTGATCAGGTTGTGCAGGACGGTGGCGCCGGGCCTGCGGGCGAGTTCGCGGGAGGCGACGAGGGCGGTGATCGCGGAGGGGGAGACCGGTTCGCCGCGTTCGTCGACCACGAAGCAGCGGTCGGCGTCGCCGTCGAAGGCGAGCCCGAGGTCGGCGCCCTCGGCGCGCACGCGGGCCTGGAGGTCCACGATGTTGGCCGGGTCCAGCGGATTGGCCTCGTGGTTCGGGAAGCTGCCGTCGAGCTCGAAGTACATCGGGACGAGGTCGAGCGGGAGGCCCGCGAACACGGTGGGCACGGTGTGGCCGCCCATGCCGTTGCCCGCGTCCACCACGACCTTGAGCGGACGCGAGCCCCTCAGGTCCACGAGCGTGCGCAGGTGGTCCGCGTAGTCCTGGAGGGTGTCGCGGTGGGCGAGGGTGCCGGGGGTGGCGGCCGGTGGGGGCGGACCGCCCGCGTCGGTCCAGCGCTCCACGAGGGCCCGGATCTCCCCCAGGCCGCTGTCCTGGCCGATCGGGGCGGCGCCCGCGCGGCACAGCTTGATGCCGTTGTAGCGGGCGGGATTGTGCGAGGCGGTGAACATCGCGCCGGGCAGGCCGAGGGAGCCGGAGGCGTAGTACAGCTGGTCCGTGGAGCACAGGCCGGTCTCGGTGACGTCCGCGCCCTGCGCGAGGGCGCCCCGGCCGAAGGCGCGGGCCAGTCCCGGTGAGGAGGCGCGCATGTCGTGCCCGGTCACGAGGGCGCGTGCCCCGGTGACCTGGACGAAGGCGGCGCCGAACAGCTCGGCCGTCGACTCGTCCCACTGCTCGGGGACGAGGCCGCGCACGTCGTACGCCTTGACGAGCCCGGACAGGTCGGTGCGCGGGGCGGGGTCAGCGGGCGTGGCCATGGCCGTCTCCTTCGGGGGACTGCGGATCGGGGGTGTCGAGGAGCCACAGGGCGGTGTCGGGCGGGAGCGCGTCCCCGTCGAGCGGGCCGCCGGCCAGTACCGGACGGCCCGGTACGCCGAGGCCGGCCCAGCGCAGCGGCCGGTCGCCGAGGTTGACGACGCAGGTGAGCGCGCCGCGCCGGAAGGCGAGGTGGGGGTCGCCGGGCGCCGAGTACCAGTGGGGTGCGGCCGTCGGGTCGGGCGCGGGGTGGGCGCGGCGCAGGCGCAGGGCCTCGCGGTACAGGCTGAGCGTGGAGTCCGGGTCCTGTGCCTGGGCGGATGCGGTGTACGGCCCCCAGCCCTCCGGCTGGGGCAGCCAGGTGCGCTCGGGGGCGGCCGTGGTGAAGCCGTAGGGGGCGCGGTCGCCGGACCAGGGCAGCGGTACGCGAGAGCCGTCCCTGCCCCGGTCGGTGTGGCCGGAGCGTTCCCACAGGGGGTCGCGGACGCGGTCGTCGGGGACGTGGGCCTGCGGCAGGCCCAGTTCCTCGCCCTGATAGAGGTAGGCGGAGCCGGGCAGCGCGAGCATGAGCAGGGCGGCGGCGCGGGCGCGCCGGGCGGAGCCGAGGCGGGTCACGGGGCGGACCGCGTCGTGGCTGGAGAGCAGCCAGGTGACGGAGCCGCCGCCGGGGGCGGACAGCGAGGCGTCGATGACGCGGCGCAGTTCCGCCGGTTCCCAGGCGGCTTCCAGGAAGGCGAAGTTGAACGCCTGGTGCATCTCGCCGGGCCGGATGTAGCGGGCGAGCCGGGCGGGGTCGAAGACGGCGGCCTCGGCGACCATGAGCCGGTCCTGCGGGGCCACCGCTCCGGGGGGCGCCGGGTGGGTGTCCAGGAGGGCGCGCCACTCGCGGTACAGCGGGTGCAGTTCCTCCTGGTCGTAGTACGGCATGAGGTGGTTGCGCAGCGGGTCCCGGTGCTGGCCGGGCCCGGCGTCGGGCAGGCCCTCGGCCTTGAACAGGGCGTGCGCGACGTCGACGCGGAAGCCGTCCACGCCCCGGTCCAGCCAGTACCGCAGGATGTCGGCGAAGGCGGAACGCACGTGCGCGTCGCGCCAGTTGAGGTCGGGCTGTTCGGGGGCGTGCAGGTGGCAGTACCACTCTCCGTCGGCGGTCCTGGTCCAGGCGGGTCCGCCGAAGGCCGACTGCCAGTCGTTGGGCGGGAGTTCGCCGTGGCTGCCGCGCCCGGAGCGGAACAGGTAGCGGGCGCGGGCGGCGGAGCCGGGGCCTGAGGCGAGCGCCTCCTGGAACCAGGGGTGCTGGTCGGAGGTGTGGTTGGGCACGAGGTCGACGATGAGCTTGAGGCCCAGGTCGTGGGCGCGGGCGGTGAGCCGGTCGAAGTCCTCGGGGGTGCCGAGGTCGGGCGCGACGCCGGTGTGGTCGGCGATGTCGTAGCCGCCGTCGGCGAGTGGCGAGGGGTAGAACGGCGTGATCCACACGGCGTCGGCGCCCAGTTCCGCGATGTGGCCGAGGCGCGCGGTCGCCCCGGCGAGGTCGCCGATTCCGTCGCCGTCAAAGTCGGCGAAGGCGCGTGGGTACAACTCGTAGCAGACGGTGTCCTGCCACCAGCTCATGAGGACTCCTGGAAGTGCGGTGCGGGGACGGCTTGTTCGGTGCCGGTGTCGGCGGCGCGGGTGGCGGCCTCGGCGACGGTGACGGCACTCAGCCCGGAGCGGGCGCCCGCGACCGGGGCTGAGCCCTCGCGGGCGGCGCGCACCAGATCGGCGAAGGCGGCGCGGACGCTCTCGCTGTAGACGTGGGGTTTGCGTGCCTCGCCGCCGAGGTCGAGCACGGCGCGCACGTGGTGCGGCACGACGCGCACCTCCCCGCGTCCGCGCGCGGGGGCCGGGCTGCCCGCGTCGCGTGCGACGGTGACGGTGACGCGTTCACCGCCGTGCGGGCGGAACCCGTCCACGTGCAGCAACGCGGCACTCTGCGCTGCGAGTTGTTCCCAGTCCCGGGCGCCGTCCTCGTCGGTCCAGGCGGAGATCTCGGCGCGCACCGGTATCCAGCCCTCGATCCGGGTCTCGGCGAAGCCGTGGTCCAGGCGCATGAGCTGGCGCTCGCAGCGGTGGGCGTGGGTGAAGGAGTGCAGGTGGGAGGCGAGGACGCCGCCCGGGTGGAGGACGTCGGCGCTGACCATGTCGACGGGCCCGCCGGGGCGCCGTACGGCGGTGGCGCGCACGCTGAGCGGTTCGGTGCCGAGCAGGGCGCGGGCCGCGTCGAAGAAGTGCACCCCGTGTTCGACGAAGATGCCGCCGCTGTGCGCGCGGTCCCAGAACCAGTGGCCGGGGCCGAGGTCCTGGTCGGAGGCGTCGTTCTCGAAGAGGAAGCGGCGGGGCGGGGCGAGCAGTCCGCGTGCGGTGAGCCGTTCCACGGCGCGCAGCAGCGGGTTGTAGCGCAGCACGTGGTCGACGACGAGGGCCCGTCCGGCGCGTTCGGCCTCCTCGGCCACGGCGCGGGCGTCCCGCGCCGTGGTGGCGAGGGGCTTCTCGCAGAACACGTGCCGCCCGGCCCGCAGCGCGGCCGTGGCCGTCGCGGCGTGCGCGGCGGGCGGGGTGGCGATGGCGACGGCCGCCACGTCCGGGCGCTCCAGCAGCTCCTCCAGGGAGCCGAGGGCGGGGACGCCGTGCCGTTCGCCGAGCGCCTTCGCCCGTACGGGGTCGGGGTCGGCGACGGCGACGGGGCGCAGTCCGGGCAGGCCGGCCACGGCGTCCAGGACGTACGTCCCGAAGCCGCCGCAGCCGACCAGCCCGAGGCCGAGCGGGGCCGTCGTGGCACTCATGCCGTGCGCTCCAGGAGGGCCACGCCGATGTGCGCGTCGGCCATGCCGTAGAACACGTACAGCTCTCCGTCGATCTCCTCGATGGCGGTCGGGAAGACCACGTTGGGGACGGTGCCCGCGCGCTCCTCCTCGGTCTCGGGCGCCATGAGCGGCTGGTCGGAGCGGGCGAGGACCCGGGAGGGGTCGGCGGGGTCGAGGATCATCGCGCCGGCCGCGTAGGACACGGTCTGGTTCTGCGCGAAGGGGTCCTCGATGTGGCCGGAGACGCCGTGGTGGATGAGCAGCCAGCCCTCGGGGACGCGGACCGGGGCGGGGCCGCCGCCGATCTTCAGCTCCTCCCAGGGGTGTTCGGACAGGGCGACGAGGCGGTGGTCGCGCGGGCGGGCGAGGGCGCGGATGTCGGCCTGGGCCTCGGCGACGGGCACGTACGAGATCCAGATGCCGGGCCGTTCGTCGGTGATCTCGGCGGGCAGGTGGACGCCCTCGCCGGGGCGGAACCAGCCGAGGTCCCACATCGGCCGGTGCAGCATCGCGTAGGCGGGCTCGCCGTCGGGGCCGGGCACGGGCTCGGGGAAGTGGACGACGTCCTTGTTCGGGAACAGGTTGAGGTCGGTGTCGAGGTCGGGCTGGTAGGCGAACTGGACCGGGCCGAGGCGGGTCCAGTGCGTGAGGTCCTCGGACACGGCGAGGGCCGGCTTGGGGCCGAGCGGGCCGTAGGCGACGTACGACATGACGTGCTTGCCGAGCGAGGGAATCCAGGTGACGCGGGGGTCCTCGACGCCGGCGTTGTTCTTGCCGCGCTCCCAGCCCTCGTCGGGCGAGAGGACGACTCCGCGCCGCTCGACGCCGCTGGGGACGCCGTCGGTGAAGGTGACCTCGGCGAGGCCGACGCGGGAGACGTTGCCCTCGGCGACCAGGCGCGGCAGCAGGTGCAGGCGGCCGTCCGGGGTGCGGCCGGAGGCGGGGTTGAGGACCCCCTCGGCCTCGGTGGCCTCGCCGGGCAGCGGGGACATGATCAGGCCCTTGCGTACCAGGCGGTAGGGGATGCGCGAGGCGGCGCTGGTGGTGCTCATGGGGGGAATCAGCCCTTTACTCCGGAGTCGATGTCGGTCGAGGTGAAGTGGCGCTGGAACAGGAGGAACAGGGCCACGGCGGGGGCGGCCAGCACACAGGCGCCGGCCAGCAGGGCGCCGGTCGGGTTGGCGACCGTGCCCTGGAGGTTGGACAGGAAGCTCGCGAGGGACACGGCCAGGGGCTGCATGTCGGCGTTCTTGGTGACCAGGAAGGGCCACAGGAACTCGTTCCACGGGCCGATGAAGGTCAGCAGCATCGCGGAGAGCACGGCGGGCCGGGCCATCGGCAGGGCGATCTTCCACAGGATGCGCAGCTCGCCCGCTCCGTCGAGGCGGGCGGCCTCGAACAGGGACTGCGGCATCTGGAGGAAGAACTGCCGGAACAGGAACACGGCCGTCGAGTTGATCGCGAACGGCAGGATCATCCCGAGGTAGTTGTCGCCGAGCCCGTAGTCGCGTACGACCAGGACGTACAGCGGCAGCGTCAGGAGCTGGAAGGGCACCATCTGCACGAGCAGCAGCGAGGCGAACAGGGTGCCCCGGCCGCGGAAGTCGAGCTGGGCGAGGGCGTATCCGGCGAGCACCCCGAAGACGAGGGTGCACAGCAGGACGCCGATCGTCATGACCCCGGAGTTGAGCAGCGAACGGCCCAGCGAGATCGCGCCGTTGACCGCCGTGTAGCTGCTGCCGGTCAGCCCTTCGGGCACCGCGGAGGACAGGTCGCCCGTCGTCGTCTTCCGCAGCGAGCCGACGACCATGTAGTAGAAGGGGAAGAGGAAGGCGACCGCGCCGAGCGAGAGCACGGTGTACTTGGCGGCCCCTCCCCAGCGACGGCGCCCGCCGGCGGGCGGGGTGTGCGCGGCCGGGGCGTCCTGGGCCGGGGTGGTGGCGCTCATGTCAGTTGCCCCTCTCGGTGAGCTTGCGGGCGGCCAGCGAGATGACGAGGACGAAGGCCACCAGGACCACGCCCAGCGCGGCGGCGAAGTCGGGGTGCCCCTGCTCGATGCCCTTCTGGTACATGAGCAGGACGGGTGAGGTGGAGGCGTGGTCGGGTCCGCCGCCGCCGGTCAGCAGGTAGGGCTCGCTGAACAGGTTGGCGCCGGTGATGATGGCGTAGATCACGACGAGGGTGGTCGCGGGCCGCACCCCGGGCACGGTCACCGAGAAGAACTGCCGTATCCGGCCCGCCCCGTCGACGGCGGCCGCCTCGTACAGCTCCTTGCCGACGTTCTGGAGGGCGGCGAGGTAGAGCATCACGAAGAAGCCGAGCTGCTTCCACGTGACGAAGAAGGCGATCATCGGCATCGCGAGGTGCGAGTTGACCAGCCACGAGGGGTCGGGGGCGTGCGAGCCGAGCAGGTTGTTGACGAAGCCGTCCGAGCCGAACAGGAACTGCCACACGGCGACCAGCGCGACGCTCGCCGTGATGTACGGCAGGTAGTAGGCGGCGCGGAAGAAGGCGCGGAAGCGGATCTTCGCGTTGAGCGCCGAGGCCAGGACGAGCGACAGGATCACCGTGAGCGGCACGTTGATCACGAGGAAGATCGCGATGTTGACGAAGGCGCGGCCCACGACCGGGTCGGTGAACACGTCCCGGTAGTTGGACAGCCCCACCCACGGCGAGTCGACGTGGGTGCCGGGGGCGGTGAAGTAGAAGCGGTGGACGGAGATCCACAGCGTGTAGCCCAGCGGGACCGCGAAGACGACGAGCAGGAACAGGACGTAGGGCGACACGAAGAGCGCGCCGACGCGGGAGCGGTTCTTCCCGTGGCGGGTGCCCGCGCCCTTGCGGGGCGCGGAGTCCGTGGCAGGGGCGGTGGCGGGGGTGGGACGGAGGTTCGTCATGACGGGTCCCCGTACTCGTCGAGCAGGTCGGTGATCTTGTCGGAGGCCGTGCGCAGCGCCGTGTCCGTGGACTCGTCGCCGAAGACGACGGACTTGGTCCACTCGTCGCGGAACGCCTGCCAGATGTCGACGGAGCCGGGCACGTTGGGCACCTCGACGACGTGTTCGGCCTGCCGGGCGAACGGCGTGTAGACGGGCTTCCTCGCGAAGAAGTCCGGGTAGCGGGTGGTCAGGTTCTCGCGCATCGGCATCTGGCCGGTCGCGTCGAGGAACTTCCCGTCCTGCCGGGCGGAGGTCGCGAACTTCAGCAGGTCCCAGGCGGTGGCGCGGTTTCGGCAGGCGCTGAACATCGCGGCGGACTTCTCGTCGCTGAAGGAGTAGGTGTCCCGCGGCGCCTTCCCGTCGGCGGTGGGCACGGGGGCCACGCCGATGTCGACGCTGTCCTTGTAGGCGGAGACCGCCCACGGGCCGACGGTGGCCATGGCGGCCTTCCCGTCGTTCACCGCGTCACCCGGGTACGCCTCCTGCGGGGCGAGCTTCTCGGCGTACAGCGTGCGCCAGAACGCGGCGGCCTGGCGGCCGGCCGGCGAGTCGAACTGCGGCTTGCCGTCCTCGATGAGCTGCTTGCCGCCGCTCTGCGCGGCGAAGGCGGGGTAGAAGTCGTTCCAGGACTGGAAGAACTCGCTGCTGGGCGCCGGCCAGATCGCGGCCTTGGCGGCCCCGCTGCGCACGAGGGTGCGGGAGGTCTTCAGGAACTCGTCGTAGGTCGCGAGCCTGGGGTGCTCGGGGTCGAGACCGGCCTTCTTGAAGATCTTCTTGTTGTAGAGGATCATCACCGGGTTGCTCTTCCACGGCAGTTGGTAGAACTTGCCGTCCTGCGACTTGTACTGGTCGGTGAGGGCGCCGCCGCGCTTCTGGATGTAGGCGTCGCCGTCGGGGAAGTCACTGAGCGGCACGAGGCCGTTCTGCTTCTCGAAGGTGGGCACCGAGGCGGGCGCGGTGTTGAAGACCAGGCAGGCGCTGGTGCCCGCGATGATCGAGGCGCTGATCGCCTCCTCGGAGGTCTTGCCCGCCGGGATCTGCTGCGCCGTGACGTGCTGACCGGGGTGGCTCTTGTTCCAGGCGGCGATCATGTTCTTGCCCCAGGCCACCTCCTGGGCGTTGTTCGACAACCAGATCGTGATGGGGCCGCGCGCGTTCGCGGCGGTCTCCTGGTCCGGGGCCGACCGGCCGCAGGCGGTCGCGGCGCCCGCGAGGGCGAGCACGAGCAGCGAGTACGCCGTTCTCCTCAGCATGAAAACTCTCCGAACTGTTCACGCCCGGCCTCGTCGCCGGACGGGAGTTCCTTGCCGCGCCCCGACAGGCCCGGCACCCGGTTGTCAGGCACGGGGTGCCGGGCCTATCGAGGCGCGGGGGACGAACTCGGCGGGCGGCAGCACGACGTGCGCGACCCCCTCACCGGCCAGCACCCGGTCCAGGGCGCGGGCCGCCGCCTCCCCCCAGCCGCGCGCGTCGGCGCGGGCGGAGGACAGCGGCGGGTGGGTGTACCGGGTGAGGGGGGTGTCGTCGTAGCCGGCCACCGAGAGGCGTTCCGGTACCGGGACGCCGAGTTCCTGGGCCACGGAGAGACCGGCCGTCGCGGCCAGGTCGTTCCCGTAGACGATCGCGGTGGGCGGCTCGGCCAGCGACAGCAGCTCGCGGGTGGCGCGGGCCCCGCCCTCGGCCGTGAAACCGCCGGGCAGCACGGGCCCTTCGGGCAGCCCGAGCGCGCGCAGCGTCTCCTCCCAGGCCGCGCGGCGCCGGTGCGCGTGGCGGAACTCCTGGGGGCCCTCGACGTGGGCGATACGGCGGTGCCCCAGCTCGGCGAGGCGGCGTACGGCGTCGACGTAGGCGGGCCGGTCGTCGAGGCTCACCGAGCTGAGCCCGTCGCTCCACTCGCTCTGCCCGACCACGACGGCCGGGAGGCCGAGGCGGTTCACGAGGGCGGGGCGCGGGTCCTCGTGGCGCAGGTCGGTGAGGAGCACCCCGTCCACCCGCCGGTCGGCGGCCAGGCGTTCGTACACCGACCGCTCCCGCTCGGGGGTGGTGAGGTGCACCATGAGCCCGTCGCCGCGCTCGCCGAGGACCACCTCGACGCCCGCTATGAAGGCGGGGAAGAACAGGTCGGCGCCGATCAGCTCGGGTTCGCGGGCGAGGACGAGACCGAAGGCCCCGGCCTTGCCGAGGGACAGGGCGCGGGCGGGGCGGCTCGGGGTCCAGCCCATCTCCGCCGCGACCGCGAGGATGCGTTCCTTGGTCTCCTCGGCGATCCCGGGCCGGTCGTTCAGGGCGAAGGAGACGGAGCTGCGCGAGACGCCCGCGCGCTGTGCCACGTCGGCGATGGTGGGCCTGCGAGCCATGGCGCCTTCCGCTCTCTGCGTGTTGCCGGGTACTGCCGGGAGGGACCCGTCAGGGGCGACCGCGTGTTTCCAGCCGGTGTCTAAACCGGTTTAAACGATCGACCGGCGTTTACTAAACCGGTTTGGCGCACGGGCGTCAATGGGCGGCGGGGTGTGATCTGCGCCGCTCGGGAGCGGCCCGGAGGGAGGGGCGGGTGCGGGTTTGTCCACGAGCCGGGCGCGCGGGCCGGGCGGGGGGCGTGGGTGCGGCGGTGGGCGGCGGCGGACCACGACCCCGGAAGACGACCGTGGCTCGAAAGCACCCCGCCCGGCGGTCGGTGACGGCCGGGCGGGTTGGGGCACCGGAGTTCGGTGGTGGCCGGGCTGCCGGGCGGTCGTGCGGCGGGGCGCGGGTCATCGGGGTCTGCGGGGGTAGCCGACGGCCATGCGCAGATATCCGATGAGCGTCTCGACACGGCGGCTGGCCTGGTTCGCGCTGGCGGTGGCGGTCGTCCTGGCCGTGGGCGGGGCCGTCGGCTTCGTGGTGGCGCTGACCGGCGGCCGTTCGGCGGCCGGCGTTCTCTGGCCGGCCGTTCTCGCCGTGGCCTGGGGCGGCATCTGCGCGCGGATCTGCCTCAACCTGCGACGGGACGCCGCCGCCCGCCGGTGAGCGGGGCCGGGAGCCGTACGGAGCCCCTCCGGCTCCCGAAGTCCCTTACTTGCGGGCGCCGTTGCCCTCAGCCGACGTCCCCGCCCACCGCTCCACCGCCGTCAAGGCGAAGGCGAGCGGGCCCGGGGCGAGGAACGGCAGGGGGCGGGAGCACCCGCACGAAGAGGGCCACCCGGACCGTGCCCGCCGGCGCGGGACGGGAGAACCACCCGGGCCGCGCATGACCCAGCCGAGGGCGCACCCCCACGCCTGCCCCCCAACACCTCACCCGGACACCTCAGTCGACCGGCTTGAGCGCCCCGATCAGCGGCACCGGCGCCCGGCCCGCCACTCGCCCGCCGCCGCCCTCCGTACCCCCGTCGCCACCCCGGCCCCCGTCCGGCCCGGCCGCCCGCAACGGGCACCCGGTGCCGACGCGTTCGGTGAGTTCGGCGCGCAGGGAGGCGAGTTGGGACATACGCGCGTCGATGACCCCGATCTTCTCCTCGAACAGCGCGGACAGCGCTTCCGCGGTGTCCGGCGCCCCGCGCAACTCCTCGCCGGTCCGCGCGATCTCCGCCAGGGAGAACCCGAGCGTCCGCGCGGTGCGGACGTACTGGAGCCAGGCCACCGCCTCGGGCGGGAAGTCCCGGTAGCCGTTGGCCAGTCGGCGGCCCGCGACGAGGCCGCCCTTCTCGTAGAAGCGGATCGTGTCCCTGGACATCCCCGTACGCGCGGCCAGCTCTCCGATGCGCATCCCCCACGTCCCTCCGAACGACGAGCTTGACCTTGGACCGTACTCCACTGTTTAGCGTGAGGCGTCGCCGAAACCCGACGAACCCGACCGGCCGGAGCCCCTGACATGACCCGTCCCGACGCCCCCGCACGCCCCGCCTACCTGCGCGTCGTACGCGCGAGCGCCTGGTACGACCTCGTGGTCACCGCGGGGTTCGCGACCCCGTGGACGTACGCGCTGGTGCACGACACCCTGTCCTCGCTGGGCGAGGCCCTCGACTGGGGCGCCCTGCCCGCCCTCGACCCCTGGCAGACCCTGTACGCGAACCTCATGGGCTCGGTCGTGGTCGTCTGGGCCGCACTGCGCGTCGTCCGGCCGCTGCCGGTGCACGGGCTGCTCGACGGCGCCGCCCGCACGCTGTTCTCGGCCTGGATGGCGTACGCGCTGCTCAACGGAGTCTCGCGGATACTGTGGCTGTTCCTGGCCGTCGAGGTCGCGTGGGGGATCGTCCAGCTCGCGCCCTGGGCGCGCGAGCGCCCCACCGGCGCCGGCCTCCTCCCGCACCGGACCGGCCGGCCGGAACGCCCGGCGGCCGACTGAGGCGCCCCGCCACCACCGCCGTGACCTGCGCGTTCCTCCCCACTTTGCATGATAATGCGGAATGCCGCATACTCTTGCTATGTCTAAGGTCCTCACCTCCCTGCCCACCGGTCAGCGCGTCGGCATCGCCTTCTCGGGCGGCCTCGACACCTCGGTCGCGGTCGCGTGGATGCGCGACAAGGGCGCCGTCCCGTGCACCTACACCGCCGACATCGGCCAGTACGACGAGCCCGACATCGCCTCGGTGCCCGGCCGCGCCTCGGCCTACGGCGCCGAGATCGCGCGGCTGGTGGACTGTCGCGAGGCGCTGGTGGAGGAGGGGCTCGCGGCACTGACCTGCGGTGCCTTCCACATCCGTTCGGGCGGGCGCCCGTACTTCAACACGACGCCGCTGGGCCGGGCGGTCACCGGGACCCTGCTGGTGCGGGCCATGCTGGAGGACGACGTCCAGATCTGGGGCGACGGCTCGACCTTCAAGGGCAACGACATCGAGCGGTTCTACCGCTACGGGCTGCTCGCCAACCCCGCGCTGCACATCTACAAGCCGTGGCTGGACGCGGACTTCGTGTCCGAGCTGGGCGGGCGCAAGGAGATGTCGGAGTGGCTGCTCGACCACGGGCTGCCCTACCGCGACAGCACGGAGAAGGCGTACTCGACGGACGCCAACATCTGGGGCGCGACGCACGAGGCGAAGACCCTGGAGCACCTGAACACCGGGATCGAGTCGGTCGAGCCGATCATGGGCGTCCGCTTCTGGGACCCCTCGGTGGAGGTCCTTCCGGAGGACGTGACGGTCGGCTTCGAGCAGGGCCGTCCGGTGACGATCAACGGGAAGCGTTTCGCCTCCGCCGTGGATCTGGTGACCGAGGCCAACGCGATCGGCGGCCGGCACGGCCTGGGCATGTCCGACCAGATCGAGAACCGCATCATCGAGGCGAAGAGCCGGGGCATCTACGAGGCGCCCGGCATGGCGCTGCTGCACGCGGCGTACGAGCGGCTGGTGAACGCGATCCACAACGAGGACACCCTCGCGACGTACCACAACGAGGGCCGCCGGCTGGGCCGCCTCATGTACGAGGGCCGCTGGCTGGACCCGCAGGCGCTCATGGTGCGCGAGTCGATCCAGCGCTGGGTGGGTACGGCCGTGACCGGCGAGGTGACGCTGCGGCTGCGGCGCGGGGAGGACTACTCGATCCTGGACACGACGGGTCCGGCTTTCAGCTACCACCCGGACAAGCTGTCGATGGAGCGCACCGAGGACTCGGCCTTCGGGCCGGTCGACCGCATCGGCCAGCTCACGATGCGCAACCTGGACATCGCCGACTCGCGCGCGAAGCTGGAGCAGTACGCGGGACTCGGCATGGTCGGCTCCTCCCCCACGGCGCTGACCGGCGCCGCGCAGGCGGCCTCGACCGGCCTGATCGGCGCGATGCCCCGGGGCGGTGCCGAGGTCATCGCCTCGCGCGGCGAGGTCTCCGAGGACGATCAGGTGCTCGACCGCGTCGCCATGGAGGCGGGCACCGACTGAGCGGGCGGACGCCGTCCCGGCCCGCCCCCGGAGGGCCGCCGGGCGCGCCAAGGGATCGACCCGTGGTGCGCCGGCCACCGCGACGGCTCCTTCGGGCCGAGAACCCGGGCACGCGGGACGTCGCCCACTACCGCGAGGCCGTGTACTGGCTTGGGGACCGGGCCGAGGCGGACCCGGCCACGCTCGGCAGCGACACCCGCTACTGGGCCGACGCACGCCGGTCCGGTCCCCCGGGTCCCCCGGACAGGTCTCCGCGACCTGTCCGGGGGACCCGCCCGGTCCCCGTCCGGCCCGTTCAGCGCTGAGGGGTGTCCGCCAGCCGCGTCGACCGCACCGCCTCGGCGACCGTGGCGCGGTACAGGCCGAGCTTCGGCTTCAGCACCTTCGCCCCGGGGCCGAGGGGGAAGGTGCGCGTATCGGCGTTCGGCATGTGGTCGCCGTCGGCCAGCACGTTCAGTTCGTCGATCCGGCGTACGGTGCCGGTGCGCGACCGGCCCGGGTTGAGGTCGATCACGGCGTAGGCGGTCCGCCCGGCCCCGACCGGGTACGCGGACTGACCGCCCCGGCCGCCGGGGACCAGCGGCCGGACGTCCTTGCCGTGGTCGCGGGCGTGCGAGTCGCCGAGGCTGACGCGCGGGAAGCGGCTCAGGCCACAGGCGCCGCCGCCGAGGTTGCGGACGGCGATCACCCGCTGCCCGGGGGCCCCGGCCCGCCCGGTCACCCGCACCGACAACTTCCGGTTGTCGCAAGGGGGCTTGAAGGCGTGGGCGTCCGAGTCCCCGCCGCCCGCCCGTGGCCCCGCGCCCCCGAAGGGAGCCCCGCTGTGCCCGGCCCCGGTGTACGCGACGGTGGTGGTGCGGCCCGGGTCGGCGGCCCGCGCGCCGGAGCCCTGCCCGCCGTGGGCGGTGAGCGTCAGGGCGAGCACGGCGGTCGTGGCGGCGGCGCCGAAGAGGGCGGCGCGGTGACGGGTCTGCTGGATACGCAAGGAAGTTCCCCCGGTGCGGTGGTGCGACGGCGGCCCGGACCGGTGGACGACCACCGCCCGGACCCTCACACCTCCCACTGTTCCCACCGGGAGCCGGATTCCCCCGGTACCCCGCTGACACGACCCGAACGAGGCGGGCGAACACACTCACGGGTACCGCGCGCCACCGGACGGAACCCGGCTGTCGCCCCGCGCTTGGTGCGGCGCGACGGGGGCAGGCGCTCACCCATGAAGACGGCGAAGCTGGAACTCGCGGCACAGCGGTACGCGGAGGCGGAACAGGCCCTGTCGGCAGCCCGGGACGATCTCGTGGTCGAGGCGGTGGCCCTGCTGCGCGCCCACCGCGACCAGCCCGCCCCCACCGAGGTGGACGTCTCCCGGATCACGGGCTGGTCCGTCGAGGACGTACGGCGGCTGCTGGCCGAGGCGGACGCGGTGGGCGCGAAGCCGGTGCCGTAGTCCGGGAAACCGGACGGCCGGACGGCGAGGCGGCGAGGCGGCGAGGCGGCGAGGCGGACTGTTTCCCGAGGCCCCGTGCGGCGACCCCGTGCACGCCCTGCTGGGGCGCACGGGCCGGGGCGGTCGGCGGGCCGGGCGCCTCGTACGTCGGGGCGGGTGGCGGCAGGCCCTGCCGGAGCGACGTCTCCGCCGCCCGGCCACGCTCCTCCCGCACACCCCCGTTGCCCTCGGCCGGTGGCGCGTACGATCCTGCCCTGATGGACTTCCCCGCCCGGACGATCGCCCTGGACGACCTGACGCTGCGCGCCTTCGACATCGCGACGGACCTGGCGGAGCTGTACCGGGTCACGGCCCAGTCGCTGGACCACCTGCGCCCGTGGGTGCCGTGGGTCCCCGAGACGTACAGCCTGGTGTGGACCGCCGACTATCTCGCCGCTCGTTGCCAACGCTGGCGGGAGGGCACGGAGTTCACGTACGCCGTGGTGCTGGACGGGGCGCTGGCCGGCGCCTGCGGGCTCTACCGGCACGAGGACACTCCGGCGCGCTGTCACGAGATCGGGTACTGGCTCCATCCGGCCGCCACCGGCCGGGGGGTGGCCACCCGGGCGGCGTGGGCGCTGACCGAGGAGGCGTTCCGGCTCCCGGGCGTCGAGCTGGTCGAGATCGTCCACGACCCGGCCAACCTGCCGAGCGGCGCCGTTCCGGCCCGGCTCGGTTTCTCCCGGCACCGCCGCCGCCCCGCCGAGCGGCTCGCGCCGGCCGAGACCGGTGAGGAACTGGTGTGGCGCCTGACGCGGCGGGAGGCCCTGGACCGGATACGGACGGGGAGGACGCCGGACCGGGCGCCACGGGGACCCGTTCGGGAGGGGTGAGGCGCCCCCGCCCGTCTCACCCCTCCAGGCTGCGCGCCGCCTGGTCGAGGAGTTCCTGGACGCGCAGGCCCCGCGCGGCGTCCGGGGCCCGGGTGACGCCGGTGCGGACGGCCTCGGCGAACTCGCGGCGCAGGACGGGCCAGCACTCCTCGTGGTCGATGCCCTCCGTGTCGTACACCAGCTCCTCGTCCGGACCGAGGAGTTCGATACGGGTGCGGGCCCGGGGCAGGCGGACGGCGCCGGACAGGGACGCCTGGCTGATCGCGCCGTTCTCGTGCGCGCAGGTCAGTTCGGTCCAGTGGCGCGGGTCGCCGGTGGCGCGGACCGAGACGATCGGGGACACCGCCGCGTCGAGGAGGTCGATCAGGTGCGGGCCGAGGTCGAGCAGGGCGCCGTGTTCGAGCCGCCAGGCGGTGGCCATGTCGCCGCCGAGGAAGGCGCCGTGCAGGTAGCAGGAGCGGGCGCCGAGGACCTCGCGGTTCGCCGCCTCGGCGAGGAAGGCGCGGGTCGCCGGGTGGTAGCGCTTGGTCAGGACGAGCTGGGAGACGACGCCGTGTTCGGCGACCGCCTCGGCGACGGCGCGGGCGGCGGCCAGATCGGCGCCGAGCGGCTTCTCCAGCAGGAGTGCGCGCCCGGCGGCGGCGGCCCGTACGGCGAGCGGGGACTGCGCGGCCGGCGGGACGGCGAAGGCGACGGCCTCACACGTGTCGAGCAGTTCCTCGAAGGAGCCGGCGGCCCGCGCGCCGTAGGCCGCCGCGACCTCCTGGGCCGCTTCGGGCCTGCGGGCCCACACGGAGGTGAGCGTCGTCTCGGGTCCGGCGGCCAGGACGCGGGCGTGCATGGTGCGGGCCCAGGGCCCGGCGCCCACGAGCCCGACGCGGACGGGGGCGGGGCTCTCGCCGGGGCCGGCGGGGGTTTCGCGGGCGGCGGGGTCGTGCATGGTGCGCTCCGGGTGGTTCACGGGGTGTGCGGGTGGGTCACAGGGGGACGGCCGCGGGCGGGTCGGTGCGGGCGAGGGCGGCGAGGCGCGCGTCGGCCCGGTCGGGGGCGTACAGGTGGTCGACGACCATGCGGGCGGCACCGACGAGGCCGGCCCGGTCGCCGAGGTCGGAGGTGAGGACCTGGAGGTGGGCGGTGGTGCGGGGCATGGCGCGCTGGTAGAGCAGTTCGCGCACTCCGGTCAGGAACGGGGTGCTGGCGAGGTCGCCACCGAGGACCAGCACCCCGGGGTTGAGCAGCGTCACGACGGTGACGAGCACTTCGCCCACGCGCCGTCCCGCGTGCCGGGTGAGGCCCACGGCCTCGGGCTGTCCCGCCGCGAGGTGCGCGCGCACGTCGGAGCCGGAGGTGGTGCGCACCCCGGCCTCGGTGAGCTGCGCGGCGATGGCGCGTCCGCTGGCGACGGCGGCGAGGCAGCCGTGCGAGCCGCACATGCACAGGACGTCGGGCCGGTCGTGCAGCCGGATGTGCCCGATGTCGCCCGCGCCGCCGTCGATGCCCCGGTACACCTCCCCGTCGATGACGACGCCCGCGCCGATCCCGGTGGACGCCTTGACGAAGACGAAGGCGCGGCAGTCCGGGTGGTGGGTGCGCTGTTCGCCGAGGGCCATGAGGTTGGCGTCGTTGTCGACGAGGACGGGCAGCGGCCCGGCCTCGTGGTGGGCGCCCACGTGCTCGGCGTACAGCTCGCGGAAGCGCTCCCGCAGCGGGTAGCTGTCCCAGCCGGGCATGATGGGCGGCTGGACGAGCCGGCCCCGCTCCCGGTCGACGGGCCCGGGTACGGACAGACCGAGGCCGCAGACCCGCTCGGGCGAGGCGCCCGCGCGCTCCAGGAGCGGCCCGAACCAGCGGGCGACGTGGTCCAGTACGGCTTCGGGGCCGTCCGCTATGACGAGGTCGCCGCTGTGTTCGGCGAGCACCCGGCCCGCGAGGTCCATGACGGCGGCGCGGCCGTGCCGGGTCTCCAGGTCGGCGACCAGGACGACGGCGTGGTCGGTGTCGAACTCCAGCCGGGCGGAGGGGCGTCCGCCGGTCGAGGTGCCGGTGGCTCCGCGCAGCCAGCCGGCCCGGAACAGCTGGTCGAGCCGGTGGCCGACGGTCGAGCGGGACAGCCCGGTGGCCTCCTGCAACTCCCCGCGTGTCGTGGCCGTACCGCTGCGGATGAGTCGCAGCAGGTGTCCGGCGCTCGCCTGGTTTCCCGCCATCGCCGTCTGCCGTCCTGTCCCTCGTCGGCCGGGCCCGCGCTCCGGCGCCTTGCCGGTCAGGGTGCCCTGCTTATGTTTCGGGCCGAAGGCGGCCCCGTGTCCTACCCCTTGTCCGCGCCGGCGGTCAGCCCTTCGGTGAGCAGCCGTTCGGCGGCGAAGAAGAGGGCGACGACGGGGATCGTGAGGACGACTGATCCTGCCATGAGGACGGTCTTGGAGACCTCTATCCCGTTGGCGAGCTGCTGGAGGCCCAGCGAGACGGTCCACTTGTCGGGGTCGGCGGCGAGGAAGAGGAGGGCGAAGAGGAACTCGTTCCACGCGATCATGAAGACGTACAGGCCGGTGGCCATGAGGGTGGGCAGGGCCAGCGGCAGGATGATCTTGCGTACGGTCTGGAAGCGGGAGGCGCCGTCGATCGCGGCGGCCTCCTCGATGCTGTACGGGATGGTGACGAAGTAGTTCTTCAGCATGTAGATCGACACCGGCACGGTCTGCGCGATGTAGACGACGGCGAGGCCCACGAGGCTGCCGGACAGGCCCATCTTCGCGAACATCACGAACAGCGGCACGGCCAGCAGGGTCGAGGGGAAGAGGTAGACGGCCAGGAACAGCGCGCCGACCTTGCGGTGCCCGAAGAACTTGAGCCGGCTGACGGCGTACGCGCCGGGCACGGCGGCGGCCAGCGTCAGCAGCACCGTGCCGATCGCGACGAGCCCCGAGTTGAGCAGCATGGCCAGGAAGCCCTGCCCGCCCTCGGAGGTCGGCTTCAGGACGCTCTCGTACGTCGAGAGGGTGAAGTCCTTGGCGGAGATCCACAGTTGGCCGGGGTTGAGCAGCAGCGAGTCGATGGGCTTCAGGGACAGCAGCAGCATGTAGTAGAAGGGCACGATCGTGATGAGCGCCAGGAAGGCGATCACGACCCAGCGCAGGACCCCGAAGAGCCCTTCCTCGAACTGTGTACGGGTCATGCGGGACGCGCGGCTCATGCGGACTCCTCCTGCACCTTCTTGCCGAAGAACACGAAATAGACGCCGAGCAGGACCATGAGCACGACGGCGAGTACGAGCGCCTGCGCGGAGGCCGCGCCCACGTCGAAGCGCGAGGTGAGGAAGTCGTAGACGCGTACGGCGACGACGTCGGTGCCGGAACCGCCGCCGGTCAGCAGGTAGACGTCGTCGAACTTGTTGAAGGTCATGATGAAGCGCAGTACGGACAACAGGGCGATGACGGGCATGAGTTGCGGCAGCAGGATGTGCCGGAAGCGCTGGGTGGGGGTCGCCCCGTCGACGCGCGCGGCCTCCTCCAGCGAGTCCGGTACGGCCTGTAGGCGCGCGAGCATGAAGAGGAAGGCGAACGGGAAGTAGCGCCAGGTCTCGAAGGCGATGACGGTAAGCAGCGCGAGCGGGATGTCGAAGTGCAGCCCGAACAGGCCCACTTCGTAGGAGCGGGTGGACAGGAACGCGATCGGGTCGTCCCAGCCGAACAGCTTGCGGCCCCACTCGTTGACGATGCCGTACTGGGGGCTCAGCGCCGTCTCCCACACGAAGGAGACGGCGACGACCGGGGCGACGTACGGCAGCAGCATCGCGGCGCGCAGGACGCCGCGCCCCCGGAAGGGCTTGCGCAGCGCGAGCGCCGCGACGAGACCGAGGACGATGGACCCGGCGGTGGCGCCGACGGTGTAGGCGACGGTGGTGCCGAGGCTGCTCCAGAAGCCGGGTGAGCCGAAGACCTGGCGGAAGTTGTCCAGGGTCCAGCGGCCGAAGAGGCCGTTGCTCTGGATGTCGACCAGCTTCGCGTTCTGGAAGGCCAGCAGGACCGTCCACAGGATGGGCACGATCACGACGACCAGCACCACGACGAAGGTGGGCGTGACGAAGGCGAGTCCGGCGCGGTTCTCCCTGCGGGCGGCGGACAGGGGTGGGGTGCGGCGCTTCTTCGCGTCGCTCGGGGCTGAGCTCATGGGTGGTCCTTGGGGGCGGCGTGCGGGTCGCGGGCGGCGGGGCCGGTGGGGTCCCGGCGGCGGGCTCCAGGAGCCCGTGCGCGGCGGCGAGAGAGGCGGGCTCGGCTCCGGAGGCCCGGAAAGGGGTACCGGGGGGCTCCTCGTGGGCTACTGAAGGGACTTCTTCAGGGCGGCGACTTCCTCGGCGGCCTCCCTGGCCGCCTCCTCCGGCGACTCCTGCCCGCCGGTCATCGAGCCGATGGCCTTGGCGACGGGCAGTTCGCCGTTGGTCGCGCCGACCAGGGCGCCCTGTCCCTCGGTGAGGCCCCAGCGCTGCATCTCGCCGACGCCCTTGAGGAGTTGGTCGACCAGGCCGGAGGGGTAGGCCTGCTGGAGGGAGCGCCGCTTGTCGACGCCCATGTCCGCGCCGCGCCACGCGTCCCGGAAGACCTCGGGGTCGGCGGTGGTGCCGTTGCGGACGGGGATCTTGCCCTCGGGGGCCATGTCGAACCAGTCGGCGTAGCCCTTGCCCATCATGTACTCGATGAACTTCCGGGAGGCGCCGGTCTCGGCGGTGCGGGTCACGGCCCAGGAGGTGATCTCGCCGAACTGCGCGGGTTCCTTGCCGTCGGGGCCCTGGAGCGAGGTGACGATGCCGGTGTTGCGGGCCAGGAAGCCGGGGTCCTTCTTGCACTGCGGGCAGCTCGGGAGGGCGTCGGAGCGCAGCCCCGCGAGTTCGTCCAGCAGGAAGGAGGACCACACCATCATCCCGGAGCGCCCGGAGAAGTACGTGGCCCGCGTGGTGTCGACGCTCTGGGTGCCGGGGGCGCCGTGCTCGCGGGCCAGGGTGTCGTAGGTCCTGAAGGCGGTCCGGCAGGCCGGTGAGCCGAGGGCGACCTCGCCCTTGTCGTCCACGAGGCGGCAGCCGTTGGCGAGGGCGAGGTCCTCGAAGCTCTGCTGGGTGAAGACGTCGGAGGGGTCGGTGGCCAGCGAGATACCGGCCCGGTCGCCCTTGTCGAGCGCGGCGGCGGCCTTGAGCGCGCTCGCGTAGCTGGTCGGCGGCCTCAGTCCGGCCTTCGCGAAGAGGTCCTTGCGGTAGACGAGTATCTGGAGCCACGCGTCCGAGGGCACGGCCAGCCGGCTGGCGCCGTCGGCGGTCAGCGACAGGGCGTTGGGGTTGAAGGTGCGCGGGTTCAGGTCGGCGACGACCTGCTGGGCCACCTTCGTGTTGAGCAGCCCGTTGCCGTACATCTGCCAGACCTGGCCCATCGGGACGGCGCCGATGACGTCGGGGAGTTTCCCGGCGGCGGCGGCCGACATGATGAGTTGCGGGAGCTGGGCCTCGTCGACCCCCACGAGGTCGACGTGGACGCCGGACTCCTTCTCGAAGCGGCTGACGACCTTCTTCGTGGCCGCCATGCGGGGCGGCAGGTTCTCCTGCGTCCAGACCGTGATCCGGTGGTCCGCCTTCTGCTCGCCGGTGTCGCTCCCGCATCCGGCGAGCAGTCCGGCGGCGAGGGTCGCGGCGAGCCCGAAGAGGGTCGCCCTCGTCCCTCGGCCCTTCATCACCATGCTGTGTCCTCACGCTACTTACGTTTGTTCCTGCTGCATCTCAACATCACTTTTGCTTGTTGACAAGACATAACTCTGAGATATCTTCGACGGAAGTCGGCGATCACCGTCGCGGCCGGCGGATCACCCTCGCGACACCTGTCCTGATCACCCGTCTCCGCCCTCTTATGTCCGTCTCTCACGTCCGGAGTGCTTTTCCGTGGAAAGCGTCGTCCAGTTCACCGGCCCCCGACAGGTCGAGGTCGCCTCGCACGAGAGTGCCGCGCTGCCCCTCGGCCACCTGCGGGTGCGCACGCACTACAGCGGGATATCCGCGGGTACCGAACTCACCGCGTACCGGGGCACGAACCCGTATCTGACCCGCACCTGGGACGCGGGGGCGCGGCTGTTCCGGGAGGGGGCGGCCGGGATGGAGTACCCGGTGGCCGGCTGGGGCTACTCGGAGGTCGGTGAGGTCACGGAGGTCTCCCCGGAGCTGGCCGGGCAGCCGGGTGTACCGGCGAAGGGCGATCTGGTCTGGGGCATCTGGGGCCACCGCAGTGAGGGCGTCGTCCCGGTCGAGCGCATGACCGGCCACACCCTGCCCTCCGGTCTGGAGCCGCTGGCGGGCGCCTTCGCGCGGGTCGGCGCGATCGCCTACAACGCGGTGCTGTCCGCCGACATCCACGTCGGCGAGGAGGTCGCGGTCTTCGGACAGGGCGTCATCGGGCTGCTCACGACGCGGCTCGCCCAGCTCAACGGCGCCCGCGTGACGGCGGTCGACGCCCTGGACGGCCGTCTGGAGACCGCCCGCGCCTACGGGGCGGCCCGCACCCTCAACGCCCGCACGGACGACGTGGCCGAGCGCGTCCGCGAGGCCACCGGCGGCGCCGGGGCGGATGTCGCCATCGAGATCAGCGGCGCCTACCCGGCGCTGCACGAGGCGCTGCGCTCGGTCGCCGTCGGCGGCCGGGTCGTGGCCTCGGGCTTCTACCAGGGTGACGGCGTCGGCCTGCGCCTGGGCGACGAGTTCCACCACAACCGGGTCCAGCTCGTGTGCTCGCAGATCGGCGGGGTGCCGCCGCAGCTGTCCGGCCGGTGGACGGTGGAACGCCTCCAGCGCACCTTCCTCTCCCTGGTCGCCGAGGGCAGGGTCGACGTGAAGTCCCTGGTCAGTCACGTCGTCCCGGTCGCGGACGCGGCCGAGGCGTACGCGCTGCTCGACGAACGTCCCGCCGACGCGCTCCAGATGGTCCTGAGCTTCTGACGCCCCGGTACCTGAAGCCGCCGCGTCCCCGCGGCGGCCGCCCCTCTTCCCGCCCCGCTGCCCCGCGCATCCCGCCGCGCCACCCGCCCGGCGCTGAAAGGCCCCGCCATGATGAAGACCGCCTGCCAGGAACAACTGCTCCCCGGTGACACGCTCCAGGAGAAATGGGACTTCGCTCAGGAGGCCGGTTTCGACGCCGTCGAGCTGCGCTCCAGGGGCGACTTCCACTTCCGGGACCGGCTGCCCGAGCTGAGGCGGGCGCTCGCGGACGGCGTCGTGATGCCCACGGTGTGCGTGGAGATGTCGCATTTCTTCGCCGCCTTCGACGAGGACCTGCGCCGCGACGCCCTGGAGCAGATGAAGTCGCAGCTCAGCGTCGCCGCCGAGATCGGCGCGCTGGGCGTCCAGACCCCGGCCTCCTACGGCATGTTCTCGCGCCGGCTGCCCCCGTTCGAGCCGCCGCGCTCCGAGGAGCGGGACCGCGAGGTGCTGCTGAGCGGTCTGGCCGAACTGGGCGAGCACGCGCGCGAGGAGGGCGTGAGCCTCTACCTGGAGCCGCTGAACCGGTACGAGGACCACATGGTCAACCGGCTGGAGCAGGCCGCGGAACTCATCGGCGCGGTGGGGCTCGACTCGGTGCGCATCGGCATCGACAGCTACCACATGAACATCGAGGAGGCCGATCCCGCGGCCTCGATCCTGGCCTTCGCGCCGTTCATCGGCCACGCGCAGGTCAGCGACTCCAACCGGTTCCAGCCGGGCGCCGGCCACCTGGACTGGCCGGCCTGGCTGGGCGCGCTGCACACCATCGGCTTCGACGGCTACCTCGCCGCCGAGTGCCGGCTGACCGGCGACCCGGTCGAGGCGGTCCGCTCGATCCCCGGTTTCCTGCGGAGGTCCGGGGCGTGAGCGCACTGCTCGGAACCCCCGTGCCCACCGCCGCCGCGGACCTGACCCTGCGGCGCGGTGCGGCACGGGTCCTGCTCGGCAACTGGCGGGGCGGCTCGACCGTTCCCTCGCGCGGCCTGTACCCGCACCAGTGGAGCTGGGACTCGGCGTTCATCGCGATCGGCCTGCGGCACCTGTCGGTACGCCGGGCGCAGCGGGAGCTGGAGACGCTGCTCGCCGCCCAGTGGGCGGACGGCCGCGTCCCGCACATCGTGTTCAACCCGGCGGTGCCGCTGGACGCGTACTTCCCGAGCCCCGACTTCTGGCGCTCCTCGCGCGCGGGGGCGGCGGCCGGTGCCCCCGCGGCGATCGAGACCTCCGGCATCGTGCAGCCGCCGGTGCACGCGCTGGCCGCGTGGCTCGTGCACACCGCCGACCCCGAGACCTCGCGCGCGCGGGGCTTCCTGGAGCGGCTGCGGCCCCGGCTGGCCGCGTGGCACGACTACCTGACCGGGCCCCGGGACCTCGGGGGCGGCGGACTGGCCGCGATGGTCCACCCCTGGGAGCCGGGGATGGACAACAGCCCCGCCTGGGACGCGCCGTTGGCCCGCGTGGAGCCGGTCGCCCCGGGCTCCTACCGGCGCGCGGACCTCGACCACGGCCAGTCGGCGGAACGCCCCACCGACCTCGACTACGGGCGGTACGTGCGCCTCGCGGCGGACTACCGCGACCGCGGCTACCGCGACGCGGGCTACCGGGAGGCGGCGCCCTCGGCCTTCGCGGTCGAGGACCCGTGCGTCAACGCGCTGCTCATCGCCTCCGAGCACGCGCTGGCCCGCGTCACGGCTCAGACGGGCGGCGATCCGGCCCCGCACGAGGAGCGGGCGGCACGGCTGACGAAGGCGCTGGTGCGGCGGCTGTGGTCCCCGGAGCACGGCATGTTCCTGAGCCGCGATCTGGTGGACGACCGGCTGATCCCCGAACGCAGCGCGGCCGGTCTCGTCCCGCTCCTCGTGCCGGGTCTGCCGGCCGAGGTCGTCGCGGCGCTGCTGTCCACCGCCAAGGGCGGGGGCTTCCGGCTCGGCGAGCTGCCGATGGCCGCCTCCTACGATTTGAGCGGGCCCGCCTTCGACGCCTCGCGGTACTGGCGCGGCCCCGCCTGGTTCAACATCAACTGGCTGCTGGAGCGCGGACTGCGCGTCCAGGGCGCGTACCGGGAGGCGGACGGCCTGCGGGACGCGATGCTGGACATCGCGGGCGCCTGCGGGTTCGCCGAGTACGTCGATCCGTACACCGCCCAGGCGCGCGGCACCCGCGACTTCGGGTGGACGGCGGCCCTGACCCTGGACCTGCTCGCCGCCCGCCGGGCGGCCACACCCGCGCCCCGGGCCGCCGGCCGGGACAGCGACGCACCGGCCGGCTCCGGTGCGCGAGAGAGGACTTCGGTGCGCCTGTGACCACCGCCGCCGACACCACGCTGGTCCACGCCGGCACCTTCGCCGTACTCGGCCCGGACGGCGGGCTGACGGGCCGCCGGGGCAGCACCCCGGACGGCCTGTTCCGCCGCGACGCGCGCCATCTCAGCCGCTGGGAGCTGACGGTGGACGGCGCCACGCCGCTCGTCCTCGTCCCCCTGCGCGAGGACGCGGGCGCGGCCACCTGCGTACTGACCCCGCCCGGGACCCGCGACGAGCCGCCCGCCTACACCGTGTTCCGTGAACTCGCCCTCGCTTCCGGCGTGTTGGTGGAGCGGCTGCGACTGGTGAGCAACCTGCCGCAGCCGGGGCTCGCCCGCCTCGGACTGCTCGCCGACGCCGACTTCGCCGACCAGTTCGAACTGCGCTCGGACCACCGGGTGTACGTGAAGGAAAACGCCCGCCGTTCGGCGGCCCCCAGCGCCTCCGGCGTCCGCTTCGCCTACGACCGCGACGGGACCTGGCACGCGGAGACGGTGGTCACGGCCTCCCCCGCGCCTTCCGCCGTGGAACCGGTGGGCGACACGGCGCACCGGCTCGTGTGGGACCTGGAACTCCCGGCGCACGGCGGCGCGGAGATCCTGCTGCGCGCCGAGGCGCGTCCGCACGGCGCCCCCGCCCCCTCCCCCGTCGCCGGCCCCTCCGAGGCGGCGGCGCTCGCCCACGCGGACACGGCGGCCTTCGTGGAGCGGACGCCGCTCGCGGTACCGGGGGACGCCCCGGCCGGCCTGGCCGCCGCCTGCCGTCAGGGGCTCACCGACCTCGCGGGCCTGCGGGTGCCGGCCACGGGACCGGACGGCGCGGAGGTGCGGGTTCCGGCGGCCGGAGTGCCGTGGTTCCTCACGCTGTTCGGCCGGGACTCGCTGCTGACCTCGCTGTTCGCCCTGCCGTACCGCCCGGACCCGGCCGCCGCGACGCTGCGCGCGCTGGCCGCGACCCAGGGCACGGTGTACGACGCGGAGCGCGGGGAGCAGCCCGGACGGATCGTGCACGAGATCCGGCACGGCGAACTCGCGCACTTCCGGCAGGTCCCGTACGGCCGCTACTACGGTTCGGTCGACGCGACCCCGCTGTTCCTCGTCCTGCTCGGCACGTACACGGACACCACGGGTGACACCTCGCTCGCGACGGCGCTGGAGCCACAGGCGCGGGCGGCCGTGGAGTGGATGTTCCGGGACGGCGGCCTCGGCGGGGGCGGCTACCTCGTGTACCGCCCGGACCCGAAGGGCCTGGTGAACCAGAACTGGAAGGACTCCGAGGGCGCGATCTGCTTCCGCGACGGCACGCAGGCCGAGGGCCCGGTCGCGGTGTCCGAGGCGCAGGGCTACGCCTACGACGCCCTGGTCCGCACGGCCCGGCTGGCGCGCGACAGCTGGTCGGACGCGGCGTACGCGGACCGTCTCGACCGGGAGGCGGCCGCGCTGCGGGAGCGGCTGGACCGGGACTTCTGGATGGCCGGGGAGGACTTCCCGGCGCTCGCGCTGGACGGCGCGGGCCGCCAGGTGGACGCGCTGGCCTCCGACGCGGGGCACCTGCTGTGGTCGGGCGTCCTGGACGAGTCGCGCGCCCGCCGGGTCGGCCGCCGCCTGCTGGAGGAGGACTTCTTCTCCGGCTGGGCGATCCGCACCCTGGCCTCGGGCCAGCCCTGCTACCACCCGCTGTCGTACCACCGGGGCAGCGCCTGGCCGCACGACAACGCGGTCATCGCCCTGGGCCTGGCCCGCTACGGCCTGACCGAGGAGCTGCGCGCCCTGACGACGGGCCTCGCCGAGGCGGCGGCACACCACGCGGGCCGCCTCCCGGAGGTCCTCGCGGGCTACGGCCGCGCGGAACACTCCCGCCCGGTCCCCTACCCGCACTCCTGCTCCCCGCAGGCGTGGGCGGCGGCGACTCCGCTGGCGCTGCTGAGCGGGTGGCGGGCGGTGGGGTGAGCGGAGAGCGCCCCGGGAGGTGTACCCGCCCGGCCTCCTTACGAGGCCGGGCCCCGGCCTCTCCCGCCGGACGGGCGGCACCGGACGCGGACCGGCGCCTCCGCCGGCAACGGCACCGGCACCGGCACCGGCCACCGCCGGTCACCCCTTCGGCTGAAGAGTCCCCGTCGCCCTTGCGTATCCGGTGCCATTGCCGCCTTGATGGGAGCGGCACCCGACACCGCCGTACCGAAGGGCTGACCGAGTTGACGACACCGCGCCGCACCAGGCACCTCGTACCCCTGCTGACCGGGGCCGTCCTCCTCGCGGGTTCCGGCACCGCCGCGGCCACCTCGCCGGGGGTCCCGGCGTCCGCCGCCCCGAGCATCGACGCGATCTGCCGCAGCCACGGGCAGACGTACACCGTCCGCGAGTACTTCCGGGGCCCGGCCAGGTACACCCTCCGCTGCGGGACGAAGACGTGGGGCTGGAAGCACATCAAGCTCCGCCACGGATGGAACGCCGCCATGGACAAGAAGATCAGCGCGGCGATCTACTCGGGCCGGCCGAACGGGCGCGGTGGCTTCTCCACGTACACCGCCCAGTGCCCCTCGGTCGAGAAGTTCCGGACCATCCTCGGGACGCCCGCCGCCCGCAACGACCTGCTGACCGCCTACCCGGTGAACACCGTCGCGAGCGGGGCGGGCGGCGGCGCGAAGTGCTGAGCGGGTGGGTCCCGCGATGACCCCCCGGTCACCGGCTGAGGCGGCCCTCGCCGAGTCCTTCACCACGGGGGCCGGGGACCAGTCGGTCGGCTACCGGGTCAGTGGCCTGTCCCCGGACTACCACGCGGACCGCACGGTCACCCTGCGGTACACGGTGACCGTCGTCCCGGCCCTGGGCGACCCCGAGGACTGGGAGTTCACGCTCCACTGGGACGACAAGAGCTTCGCCGACCTCTTCGACTCCCCGAGCCCCGCCCCGGATCGTCTCGCCGTCCTCCTCGGCCTCGTGCACTCCGCGTTCGACGAGTGGTGGTTCACCAAGGACAGCGACCGGCGCTCCGCGAAGATGGGGCGCCGACTGCCCTGAGGGAGGCGGTGCGCCCGCGGGGCTTGAGGGCTTCCACGGGGCTCTGGGGCTTCCGCTGGTCCCCGGGGTCCGCTCAGTCGAGGCAGAACTCGTTGCCCTCGACGTCCTGCATCACCTGGCAGGACTCGTTCTCCTCGTCGGCGAGCAGGAGTTGCCCGCGTACCGCGCCGAGCGCGACCAGCCGGGCGGCCTCGGCCTCCAGCGCGGCCAGGCGCTCCTCGCCCTCCAGCCCGGTCCCGACGCGTACGTCGAGGTGCACCCGGTTCTTGACGACTTTGCCCTCGGGTACGCGCTGAAAGTACAGGCGCGGGCCGACACCGGTGGGATCGGAGGCCACGAATCCCGCGTCCCGCTTCTCCGGGGGGAGGCTGAGGTTGTACGCGTCCCAGGTGGCGAACCCCTCCGGCGGAGGCGGTGCGACGTACCCCAGCACCTCGCACCAGAAGCGGGCGACGCGCTCCGGTTGCGCGCAGTCGAAGGTGACTTGGACCTGTCTGATCACTGACATGGGCGCACCGTAGCAAGGGGCTCCGGGGGCGCGCCTTTCTTTTCGGGGGAAGCCGGGACGGGCGACGGCGTCCGGGATCCGCCACGTGCTCACCGCACCCCGGGGCCCGCGCGGGACCACCCCTCAGTAGCCTCTCTCCCGGCGGTCGGCACCCCGGACCGCCCGTCCGCTTATGGCGCGGGTCACAGGAACCGGGGCGTGCTCGCGGAGAGATACCGGGTGTGAGGGAACCACCAGAGTCAGAGGCCCCGGAGGCTCCGCAGAGCCCGGAGTGCCCAAGGAACCCGGCGAACCCGGAGAACCCGGAGAACCCGGCGAACCCGGAGAACCCGGAGAACCCGGAGAACCCGGTGCACGAGGAGGTGCGCCGACGGCTGCGCGCGGGGGATCGCGAGGCCTTCGCCGAGCTGTACGAGCGCCACGCCCACGCCGTCTACCGCCACGCGCTGCGCCTGCTGGGCGACTGGTCGGCGGCCGAGGACGTCATGGGCGAGACCTTCCTCGCCGCGTGGCAGGGGCGGGAGCGGCTGGAGGAGGGCCGGGGTTCCGCGCTGCCGTGGCTCCTCGGCATCGCCACCCACAAGTGTGAGAACGCCCGGCGGGGGTCGCGGCGCCGGCTCGCCTTCCTGGTCCGCCAGCCGGCACCGGCCGCCGTGGCCGACTTCGCGGGCGAGACCGCCTCCCGGCTCGACGACCGGCGCCGCCTCCGGGCGGTCTCGCTGGCCCTCGGCCAACTGCGCCGCCAGGAAAGGGAGGTGCTGTCCCTGCACGTGTGGTCGGGGCTGGACTACCAGCAGACCGCCGACGCGCTCGGCGTCCCGGTGGGCACGGTGCGCTCACGCCTGTCGCGCGCCCGCAAGAGGCTCGCCCGGCTCGCGGAAGCCACGGACCGCGCCGACCGCTCGGGAGAGGGCGCGGAACCCCGGACGGTCCGCGGAGAGGTAACGAACACAGCCGCACTCGCGGCTCTGCCCGTGCGGGAGGGAACCCGATGAACCGCGAAGACGCCGCCTGTCCTCAGGAGGACGGGAACGACGACGCCGCCCGGCACCTGGCCCGGCTGCTTCCGGCTCCGGTGACCGGGGACCTGTCGCCCGAGCAGTTCCGTCGCCAGAAGGACGTACTGATGAACCGCATCGACGCCGACCGGGCCGCCGAGCCCCGCCGTGACCGGCCGGCCGCCGCCGCTCCCCGACCGGTCCGCGGGTTCCTGCGCCCCGCTGTCCTCGTTCCCGTGTCGGCGCTGGCGCTGGCCGGGGTGCTCGCGGGCGGTGTCGCCCTCGGCACGGGCGACGACCACCGCGCGGCGGCGACCGCCTCGGCCTCCGCGTCCCAGGGCGCGGGCGGCCTGCTGCACCACCTCTCGACCGTCGCCCTCGCGAGCGAGGCCCCCGTGGTGCGCGACGACCAGTTCCTCTACACCCGTTCCAAGGTCCAGGGCGCCGACCTGACCAGCGGCAAGGCCGTGCTGGACCCGCTGCACGAGGAGCAGGTCTGGTCCGCGCAGGACCCGCGCCCGCTCAAGAAGCTCGGGCTGGTGCGGACCAACGGCGAGGACCTTCCCGTCAACGCCGAGTTCGGCGACGAGGACGGCACCCCCGCCGGGCTGTACCGCCCCACCTACAACTGGCTCGCGAGGCTGCCCACCGACCCGGAGGGACTGCTGGCCTACCTGTACGCCCACGTCAGGAAGGACCCCGGCCAGGAGACCGACCAGATCGTCTTCGAGCAGATCGGTTCCTGGCTCGGCGGGCTCGTCCCGCCGAAGACGGCCGCGGCCCTCTACCGGGCGGCGGCGAAGATCCCGGGCGTAAGGGAGGTACCGGAGGCCAAGGACGCGATCGGCCGCAGCGGCCTCGGCATCGCCCGCGAGGACACCCGGTACGGCAACCGCACCGAGTGGGTCTTCGACAAGGACGACTACTCCTTCCTCGGCTCCCGCGACTACCTGACGAGGGACACCCCGTACGGAAAGTCCGGGACCCTCCTGTCCAGCAGCGCGGAGATCGAGCACGCCGTCGTCGACAGGGCGGGTCAGACGCCGGGCGCGGCGGCACGCTCGTAGACCGGCGTACCGCCGCCTTCGCCGGCCGGCCGGGCCGGTTCACGCACCGCACGAGGACGGGGCAGCCGCGCGACGCCGGGGCAGCCGCGCGACGCCGGGGCAGCGCGGGCCCGGACCGGCCGCCAGCCGTACCCGTGGTCGGACGTTGTCAGACGCTGCTGGCAGCATCCCGGTCATGAACGCCCTCTACACCACCCCGCCACGGCCGTTCGACGTGACCGCGCTCTTCCCCCGACTGGCCCCGCTGGCACGGACGGCCACCCGGCTGCATCCGCGCCCCGGGTCGCCGGCCGTGCACGACAGCCACGTCGGCGGGCCGCTCCTGTGGCCCGCCGACGAGCCGTGGCCGTACTGCGCCGAACCGCACGACAGCCGCGCGTCGCTCAGGATCAACTCCCCGGACGACGTCCGGCTCCTGCGCCGCAACCGCGCCGCCGCCGCCGAACGGCTGCGCCTCGACCCCGGGGCGCCCGAGTGGACCCCCGAGGACCGGGAGGTCCTGGAGCGGTTCAACGCGGGCCGCCCGTGGTCCGACGGTCCCGTCCCTCTCCTGCCCGTGGCCCAGTTGTACGCCCGCGACATCCCCTTCCCGCATCCGTCGGGCACGGACCTCCTCCAGGTCCTGTGGTGCCCGTTCGACCACGCGATGGCACACCCCAGGACCGCGCTGTTCTGGCGTTCCTCCGCCACCGTCACCGACGTCCTCGACGCACCTCCCGAGCCGCCGGTCGTCCAGGACGAGTGCTACCTCCCGGAGCCCTGCCTGTTCTCACCGGAGCAGGTCACCGAGTTCCCCAACCCCATGGAGCTGGACCAGGAGTTGCGGGACCAGCTGAACGACCCGAGCCGCTGGGAGTCGATCGACCCCGCGCGGTACAAGGCGTACGCGGACGACCCGGGCGAGCTGTACCTGAACAACCTCTGCACCGCCCCCGGCTGGAAGACCGGCGGCTGGACCCGCTGGAGCCCCACCGACCCCGTCGACCGCTCCTGCCCCGAGTGCGGCACCCCGGCGGTCCCGCTCCTCACCATCGCCTCCTGGGAATGGGACGACGGCAGCGAGACGTGGATCGCCACGGAGGAGCGCACGCCCCCGGCCCCGCCTTCCCCTGGCGCCCAGGACGGCGCCCCCACCGCGATCGACATCACCGGCGGCAACAACCTGCAACTCCACGTGTGCCCGGCGTCCCCGGACCATCCCCACATCGCACTGCTCCAGTGAGCCGTCGCTGCACCGGCGTCCCCGCGACGCCGGGAGCGGGCCCCCTGCCACCCGGCCACCGGTCGGGTCGGCCGAAGGGGCTCAGGCGGACGGCGTCACCGGGGGCCGCAGGCCGAGCCACTGCTCGGCGTCCCAGGCGTGGAACCGCTCCACCTCGGTGAACCCCGGCTTCGCCGCGAGGCGCGTCGAGCCGGCGTTGGCGGTCCGGGTGTGGAGCACCACCGGCTCGCCGGGAAGGGCGCCGTCGAACCAGTCGGGCGGCGCCGCGCACGCCTCGGCCGCGTACCCGAGTCCCCACACGCGCGGCAGGAACAGGTAGCCGGGATCGGCCTTCCCGGCGGCGGCCGGGCGCCGGTGCCGCGGGCGGGCGCCGCCGACCGCGCGGGCGCCACCGCGGGCCGGTCGGCCGCCCGTTCACCGGGCCGGGCGGCCACGCGCACCCGGTGCCCTCGGCTCCCGTGACGACCGCCCACGGCCTCGGTCACGCACAGACACCCACCCGCTCGTGTCAGCCGCGCCGGAACAAGGTCGCCTGGAACCGGTAGGAGTCCCCGCGGTAGGTGGACCTGCCGAGGATCAGGGGGCGGCCGGACGCGTCCGCGCAGGACTCGGTGCCGATGAGCACGGGGCAGCCCTCCGCCACTTCCAGATACCCCGCCGTCCGCGCGTCGGCCCCGCCCGCCTGCACGCTGAAGTCGCTGCGGTAGGGCCGCACTCCGAGAGCGGCCAGTTCGGCGTAGAGCGAACGGTCCCGCAGCTCGCGGTCGGCCAGGCCGGGGACCCTGGAGAGGGAGATGACCTGCCGTTCCAGGCAGACCGGCGTCTGTCCGAGCGAGCGGACCCGCTCCAGGTCGAGGACCGCCGAGGCGGGCGGCTCCTTCAGCTGTTCGGCCTCGTCCAGGGTCGCCGGCCGCTCCTGCCGGGCGAGCACCCGGGTCCGCGCCTCCAGGCCGCGACTCCGGGCCATCTCCGTGAAGCTGATCAGCGTGTGGGGCGGTTCCCCCAGCGGGGCCGACACCACGTGCCAGCCGGACTGCGGGGCCGGGAGGATCAGCCCGTCCTCCGCGAGCTGCGCCAGCGCCTGGCGCAAGGTGCCCCGGCTGATGCCCAGTTCGGCGGCGAGGACGCGTTCGGCGGGAAGCCGGCCGGCGGCGGCGAAGTGCCCGGCCCCGATGCGTGAGCGCAGCGTCCCGCAGGCGGCGCGGGCGGTCGCTCCGAGCGAGGGAGGGGAAGAAGCGGATTCCGTCACGTCTGCCTGCCTACTAGACCAATAAGAGGAGTTGGTACATCCAGTGGACCAACCGTAGACCAATTAGGACCAGGCGCTTAACGTACGAGGTGTCGCACACCCGGCTGGTGGAACTCGCGCCCCTGGTCCTGGCCGCGGCGGACGAGGGCGACGCCGTGGCCCGCGCGCTGGTGGACCGGATGGCCGCCGAGGTCGTCGCCTTCGTCACGGCCACGACAGAGCGGCTCGGCTGCGATCTGGACTCCGTACCGCTGGTCCTGGGCGGCGGCCTGCTGCGGACGCGGTGCGCCCAGCTCCGCAACGGAATCCGGGACTCCCTGCACGCGGCGCACTCCGATCCGCGCATCGTCGTACCCGGCACCCCGCCCATCGTGGGGGCCCTGGCCCTCGCCCTGGACGAGGCGTCAGCGCGTACGCCGGGGGACGCGCGCGAGGTGCCACTGGAGCCGCTGGCCGCTCAGGTCGCCGACCTGCTGGGCTGACCGGGCCGCCCCGTCAGGGGCACGTCCCCGGGACGGGACGGCCGCCGGGTGCCCGTGCCACGAACACGCGCGGGGTACGGAACGAACACGCGCGAGGCACGTCGTCTCCCTCCGGCTCCCTCCGCGAGGGCGGCGGTCAGCTCGACGGGGACGGAGTGCCCCGTTCCGCGCAGGGCCTCACCGGCCGTCTTCAGGAGCCATGCGGCCAGGTCGGCGGTCCACTCGGCATCGATAGGACCGCCCGTTCCGGATGTGGCCGGAAAGGGCGGGTGCTTCCGGGAGCCTGGAGGGTGGGGGAGCCGACGACTGACCGTTCGTGATCAAATAGCGCCGTAATGGCCCGGTGACTGATCGCAGCCGGTCGTTGCGAAGTCCCGTACAGGCGAGCAGACCTGACGCGCGTGCGGTACCGCACGCGCGCGAGCGGCCTGTCGAGCGATCCCTCTTCCCCTCCCGGCTGATCGAGGAGTTCCCCGCCGTGACACCACAGATGCCGTCCGAACCGAGACCGCTAGACGCGACGAAGGCGTCCTCACCCGTGAGGATCTCCGGCCCTCGTGCGGGCGGAGTGGCCCGGGGTGTGCTGGCCACCCTGTGCAGCCTGCTGTTCCTGGGTGCGCTGCTGACCACGACCAGCTCTCCCGCTCGGGCGGCGGAGCCCGACACGCAGTCGCTCGCGACCTGGAACATGCAGGCGGGCAGCGACCGTTGGGCGGGCGCGGCGACCCTCGCCACCTGGCAGTCGGTGGTCGCCCTCCAGGAGGTCCCGCTCCAGGCGCCCGCCGGGGCCCTGCCGATACCCAGCACCGACGGGGTCGAGCACTACCGGTGGACCGTCTCCCGGGACGAGGTCCGCTACCTGTACATCCTGCGCACCGGCACGCGGGACCTGGGCATGATCACCTCGTGGGAGGCCGACAACGCCCTGGTCCTGCCCGGTGTGTACCGCCCCGCGCTGGCCCTGGTCAACGAGGAGGACGACACCGTCTACGCCTCCGTCCACGCGGCCTCCGGCGGCGGGAACGACGCGGGTTCGCTGATCCGCCTGGTGGCGGACGCCGCGTACGACAACGTCAACAGCAACTGGGTGGTCATGGGCGACTTCAACCGTGACCCGGCCGCCCTGGCCGCCCTGAACCCGCCGGGCGGGACCCTGATCTACAACAGCGGTCAGGCCACGCAGCAGAGCGGCGGTGAACTCGACTACATGGTCTCCAACGTGCGGACCGACAACTGGCAGGCCACCGTCGGCGGCAACCGGGGCAGCGACCACTGGCCGGTGCACTTCAACAGCCTGCGCGCGGCGGGGGCCCCGGCCGAGCTGACCATCCACCCCGACAACGCCGACAACCGGGTACTGGACGTCTACAACGAGGAGACCGCCAACGGTACCCATGTGGTCACCTACTCCCCGACCGGTGGCGCCAACCAGCGCTGGCAACTGATCCCGGTCGACTACAACTCCTCGCGCGGCCGCGTCGTCTACCACATCGCCAGTGTCTCCAGTGGGAGGTGCCTCGACGTCAACAACGGCCAGAGCTCGAAGGCCGGTGACTGGCTCGGTGTCTGGGACTGCCAGAACGGCCCCGCCGGCAGCCACCACGACACCGGTGACTTCACCCTGGAGCACCCGGTGGCCAACCAGCCCAATCTGACCATGTTGCGCGACAACACGACCGGTCTGATCGCCAACATCTACGAGAACCAGACCGGCGACGGCGCCTGGGTCATCCAGTGGCCCGCCCCCATCAACCCCGGGCCGCCGCCGGCCAACGAGACGTTCTACCTCCACCCGGCCGTCGCCTGACCGTACGCCTCGGGCCCCTGCCGGCGCGGAGAGCGGTCCGTGCCGGCCAGGGTTCCCGGTGGCTCGGCGGCGGGCGTGAGCGGACCGGACCCGCCGCCCACGGCCGTACCGCCGCCCCCGTTCAGCGCACGCGCACCGTCACCACGTCGGAGGCGCCCAGGCGCACGGGCTTCTGATAGTGCTTGCCGGCCAGGCCGTACAGCACCGCGCGGAACCTCAGGTCGCCGCCCCGCGCGGACGTGCCCTGTGCGGTGACCCGCGCCTCGCCCCTGGCCGGAGTACCGCACCTCTCCTGGTGCCAGCCCTGGCCGAAGCCGTTCTCCTCCAGGCACAGTTGGTGCGGGTAGCCGACGCGGTCGTCGTCGGCGTGCGCCTTGACGGTGATGGTCTTGCCGACCCGGGCGGTGTGCGGCGCGCCGATCTCCACCGCGCTCGCGGCGGACGCGGGCACGGAGGACAGCACCAGCGCACCGGTGGCCGGCGCCAGCGCGCCAGCCACCGTCGTCCGGCCGCCGCGCGCGTTCGTCCCACGGGGACAGCCGACGGCCCGCTGATCGGTGGCGCCGGCGCGAGGTCAGGCCGGTGCGGTACCGCGCCAGAGCCCGGCACCGGCGGCGAAGACGATCCGCTCGATCATGCCGGGGGCGCAGTCCACCGCCGTCATCTGGCAGCCGCGTCCGAGCGCGGCAGCGGTCAGGGCGCCCCGCGAGCGCAGCAGAACACCTGACCACGGGTGACGTGTGGGCAGCGCGGGCGAGTGCGGCAGGACTGGGAGCCGGAAGACCTGACCGGGGTCTGGACGCTGCTCGAAGACGACATGAAGAAGGTGCGGAACAAGTCCGGGGCGACCCGGTTGGGCTTCGCGCTGTTGCTCAAGTTCTTCGAGGTGGAGGCCCGGTTCCCGAAGTCCGCCAAGGAGATGCCCGCGGCGGCGGTGGAGTACGTGGCTCAGCAGGTGAAGGTTGGCGCTGCGGCGTGTGCGGACTACGACTGGCAGGGCGACCGGATCAAGCGGCACCGCAAGGAGATCCACGAGGGGTTGCAGGTGGTGGAGAACGGGAACAGCGCGAACAAGGACCTCTTCTACGGCAAGGACGGCGACCCGGCCGGTGCGGACAAGGAATCCCAGGAGGTCAGCATGCTCGCGCCGCACCTGCTCCAGTCCGCGCTGGTGCACGTCGACACGCTGCTGACGCAGGAGGTCCCGGCAGATGCGAAGTGGGCGGACAAGCCCACCGACGCGGACCGCCGGGCGCTTTCCCCGCTGTTCTGGACCCAGGTGAATCGGTACGGGCGGTTCGAGCTGGACATGAACAGTCGTCTCGATCCGGACCTGTCCATCAGGGCAACGGTGCCCGGCCCGCGCACCACTCAGGACGAGGCGGCTGGAGTCTCCGCGTGAGACCCGGAGCCGTGGGGTGGAGCGGGTGAAGACGACGCCTCATCGGGGCCCCCGTGACAAGCCGGACCGAGCACCCTGGTGTGGGGTCCGCAGTCCGTCGATCAGCAGGGCGACCATGCGGTGGTTGTACTCGGGGCCCTCACCGGGTACGGGCATGCACAGGTTGGCGACGGCATACAGCAGGTCCCGGGCGCCGACGTCGGCGCGCACGGTTCCGTCGGCTGCGGCTGCGCTGAGCAGTGCCTTGAGGACAGGGCCGACCTTGTCCATGAAGTAACGGGACAGCGCTTCGTAGGCCGGATCGCCCGAGTGCAGGGCCGGGACCAGTCCTCGTTTGGTGCCCAGGAGTTCGGTGTACTGCCGCAGCCACTGGGAGAGCGCCTCCGCGGGCTCATGGGTGTTGCTGAGCTGCGCTCCTGTTGCCGCCAGGGCGTCGATCCCGCTTTCCACCACGGCCTTGACCAGATCTGAGCGCAGGGGGAAGTGCCGGTAGAGCGTTCCAACGCCGAGTCCGGCGAGGTCGGTGATCTCTTTTGCGGGTGCGTCGACGCCAGTCGTCCCGAAGACTGTCTTCGCGGCCTCGACAAGCGCGTCGATATTGCGCTGTGCGTCCGCACGCCTGCGGCGTGGCGGCCCTGGCGTCTCAGTCATGTTCCCTCCGTTTGCATAACCGGAAAAGTTTTCCGTATAGTTCCGGAAAGAGTTTCCGTTTAACTGGAGCGTAGAGCATCCCACAGCCCCGCTCTTCCCACACCCCCAGGAGGAAGCCGTGGAGTACCGCACTCTGGGCCGCACCGGCATCAAGGTCAGCCCGTACGCGCTCGGCACCCTGATGTACGCCACCCGCATGGGCAACGAGCCCGCGGAGTCGGCTCGCATCATCCACAAAGCACTGGACGCCGGCATCAACTTCCTCGACACCGCCGACACCTACGGCGACTCCGAGGAAGTCGTCGGCCACGCCCTCAAGGGGCGCCGCGACGATGTCGTACTGGCGACCAAGTTCGGCCTGCCGATGGGTGAGAACCCCAACCACCGGGGCACCTCCCGCCGCTGGATCATGACCGAGGTCGAGAACTCTCTGCGGCGTCTGCAAACGGACTACATCGACGTCTACCAGATCCAGCGCCTCGACCCCACGACGGACATCGAGGAGACCCTCTCCGCGCTCACGGACCTGATCCGCAGCGGAAAGGTCCGCGCAATCGGCTCCTCCACCACCCCCGCCTCCGACATCGTCGAGGCCCAGTGGGTCGCAGAGCGCCGGAACCTGGAGCGCTTCCACACCGAGCAGCCGCCCTACTCCCTGCTCAACCGCGGCATCGAGCGCGAGGTCCTGCCCGTCGCCCAGCGCTACAACATGGGCGTCATGGCCTGGGGGCCGCTCGCGCAGGGCATGCTCACCGGCCGGGTACGCAAGAACCAGGAGAACACCCTGAGCCGCGCGGGCTTCTTCAGGCACCTCAACGACGAGCGTCGCATCGACGTCATCGAACAGCTCATCCCCCTCGCCGAGGAAGCGGGCATGCCCATGACCCACCTCGCCATGGCCTTCACCATCGCCCACCCCGCCGTCACCAGCGCCCTCGCCGGAGCACGCACCATGACGCACCTGGACGACCTCCTCGCCGGCCTCGATGTCCGCCTCAGCGACGACCTCCTGGACCGGATCGACGAGATCGTCCCGCCCGGCACCGACGTAGGCGCCCTCGACCAGGACTACCTGCCGCCCGCCATCCAGGACGCGAACCTGCGCCGCCGTCCCGTCGGCGAACGTGCGGCCGCCTGACCACCCGCACCGCCCGGTACCAGACCACCGGAGAACGGGGCCGGGGGCAAAGAGGCTGTTCTCATAAACGCCCCTTTCCCAGAGCAAGATCAAGAACGGCCCGCCAGAACCCTGCTGATCTCCGATCAGTTCTCATGACGAGTTCTCACTCAAACGCGGGATGAACCTTCTTCTGAGACTTGTGTTGTGCGCGAACCCGAGGCCGTGACGGGCACTCAGGACCCCTCGCCGAGCGACGCGGACGATCAGCACCCGGGTGCGGGTGCGTCCAGAGTTCGCGCAGGCGCTGCGGACGGCGCGGGAGGTCAAGGCGCACGCCCCGCACGGCCGGGTGATCCTGACGGTGTACGAGATGAAGCGGCTGGGACGGGATGCCGCCGAGCTGACCGCGCTCGCCGACCACCTCACGGCGCACGGCCTGGTCCTGGAGATGCCCGCCGGTCCCCTGCCCGGGATCTACGACCCCACCGGGCCGGGGAAGCCGCTGTTCGCCTTCTTCGCGGCGATGGCGGAGACCGAGCGGGAGAACATCCGGGAGTCGACGCTGGAGGGGCTCGACACCGAGGCCCGCAAGGGCAAGCACGGCGGCCGGCCGCCGGTCATCACCGACGACATGCTGCACACCGTGCTGCGCCGGAGGGCGGACGGCGAGTCCGTCGAGCAGATCCGGCCCGGCCTGATCATCCCCACCGGCAAGCGCGAGGGGCAGAGTCCCTCGGTGGCCAGTGTCTACCGGGCGCTCGTTGAGCACGCCAAGCGCGAGGCATACCCGGAGGCCGTCGAGGCGGCGCACGCCGACTTCGCCACCCTTCAACAGCGTGACCACAGCCCAGAGTGGTTACTCAGCGCTACACGCCACCTGGCCGTAGCCGTACGAGAACAGGGCCGCCTCGCACCGGCGCGCTCCCGCCGTCCGTGGTGCCCGTCCGCTCCCGCGCTCTCCCCCGCCCGCCCTGTGGCACCCCCCACCGCCGCCGCCCTCCCCTCCGTGCCCGGCGCGCGGGAGAATAGACGGCATGTCCGTACCCGTCCCGAACCCCGAGCCCGCCCCCGGGCACGCCGCTCCCGCCGCCGACACCCCGACCCTCGGCAGCGTGCTGGCCGCGGGCGCCGGAGAGGCCGTCGAGGTGGTGTCCGCGCCGGGCGGGCCGGGGGTGCCGGTGCGCGGGGTCGGGCTGTACGACCCCGGGGAGACCTTCGCGGCCCGCGATCACGTCCTGGTCGCGGTCGGGGTCGACGCCTCCTCCGCGGACGCCGCCGGGGTGCTCCAGGCCGCCGCGCAGGCGGGGGCCGCCGCGCTCGTCGTACGGCGCGGGGCGGCCGGGCCCGCGCAGCGGCTGCTCGACGTGGCGCGGGTCGTGCCGACCGCCCTGCTGACCCGGGCGCCCTGGGTCGAGTGGACGGAGCTGCTGGGGCTGCTGCGCGCGGGCCTCGCGTACGGCGGCGGGCCGGGGGCGGCCGGGCCGGCGACGGACGTGGCGCTCGGGGACCTGCCCGCGCTCGCCAACGTCTTCGCGGCGCTGGTCGGCGGGGCCGTCACGATCGAGGACCCGGAGTCGCGGGTACTGGCCTTCTCGCGGTCCGAGAACGGGGCGGACCCGCTGCGCCGCCTGACGATCCTGGGGCAGCAGGTGCCGCGCTGGCGGCTCGCCGAGCTGACCGCGAGCGGTTTCCTGCGCACCCTGTGGACCACCGACGACGTCGTGCACCGGCCCGCCGAGGAGCGGTTCCCCGAGCGGCTCGCCGTCGCCGTACGCGCGGGTGAGGAGGTGCTCGGCTCGATCTGGGTCGCGGCCGACGGCGCCCCGCTCGGGGACGGCGCCCGGCAGGCGCTGCGCGAGGCGGCGCGGACCGCCGCGCCGCACCTCCTGCACCACCGGCTGCGCAGCCGTACCGGGTCGACGCGGCGCGGGCAGGCGGTGCGCGCGCTGCTCGACGGGACCCCCGACGTGGCCTCGGCCGCCGCGACGCTCGGGCTCGCCCCGCGCACCCCGTGCGCCGTGCTCAGCGTCCTGGCCGTCCCGGACGAGGGGGCGGCGGGCGCCGATCCCGGCCGCGCGCTGCACCTCGCGGCGCTCCAGGCCACCGCGCACCATCCGGCGGGCTTCGCGCTGCGCGACGGGGACCGGCTCGACGTCCTGCTCCCGCTGCCCGGCCCCGGCGACGCGGCAAAGGCCGACGGCCCGGACCGGCACCGGACCGCCGCGCTCCAGGCGCGGCGGCTGGGCGGGGAACTCGCCGCCGCGGTACGCGGCGCCGGGTTCCGCCCGCTCGTCGCCGTCGGCGCCGTACGGGAGGCGCTGGAGGAGGCCGCCGACTCCTGCCGCGCCGCCCACCTCGTCCTGCGGGTGCTGCGCGAGCGGCACCCGGCGGGCGGAGCGGAGCGGACCGCGGTGGTCGCCGAGGAGGCCGACGTGCGGTCCGCGCTCGACGCGCTGCGGGTCGTGGACGCCGTCTCCGCGCTGTCCCCGGCCGTCGACGGACCGGTGCGGGAACTGCTCGCGCACGACGCGGCGCACCGCACGGACCTCGCGGGCACCCTCGCCGCGTACCTCGACCGGTTCGGTGACGTCCCGGCCACCGCGCGGCTGCTGGGCGTGCATCCCAACACCTTGCGCTACCGGCTGCGGCGGCTGTCCGACCTGTTCGGCCTCGACCTCACCGATCCGGACACCCGGCTGCTCGCCGATCTCGGGTTGCGCGCCGCCGGACTGCTCCCGCCGCACGCGGCGGACTGAGACCGCTCGGCCGCCGCGCGGGGCGGACTGAGACCGCTCGGCGGCCCGGTTCGTCCGTCCGGACAACGGAACCCGTCTTCTCTCGTACGGGCGCACCACGTCCCGCCGTACCGGCCGCGCTCCTTGTCCTCCCGCACCACGGGCGGGGGCCCGGGTTCGGCCCGCGCGCCGCAGACGGGGGGCTGCGTGGCCCTGCACAGTGGTGCCCCGTACGGCGCGCGGACGACGCCGTCACCCCACTGCTGGTCCCACGGGGGACCGACGAGGAGGCACCGCGATGGTTCTCGACTCCACGCCGAGCGGGCAGGGCCACGCGCCGGGCGGGCAGCGTCCCCCGGTGGCCGGACACGATTCCCTGACCCGCAGGCACGCGGCGGTACGGGCGGCGGCCCACGCGGGGCTGGTCGGTCCCGGCGCCCCGGTGGCGGGGCTGCTGGACGTCGCGGGCATCCGGGCCGCCGCGCGCGAGCTGCGCGCCGCCTTCGCGGGGGACGCGCCCGTTCTGCACACCTTCGCGGTCAAGGCGGCCTCGCTCGTGCCCGTCCTGGAGCTGCTGAACGAGGAGGGCGTGGGCTGCGAGGTCGCGAGCCCCGGGGAGCTGGAGCTGGCCCGCGCCGCCGGGGTGCCCGCCTCCCGTACGGTCCTCGACTCGCCCGCCAAGACCGTCGGGGAGCTGCGGGACGCGCTCGCGACCGGTGTCGCGGTCAACGCGGACAACGCGCAGGAACTCGCCCGGATCGACGCGCTGGTGAGAGAGCGGGCCGGGGCCGGGCGGGAGCCGGGCGCCCCGCTCGGCATGCGGATCAACCCGCAGGTCGGCACCGGCACGATCGGCGCGATGTCGACGGCGACCGCGACGTCGAAGTTCGGCGTCGCGCTGCGCGACGAGGGCGCCGAGGAGTGGATCGTCGACTCCTTCCTGGACCGGCCCTGGCTGACCCGGCTGCACACCCACACCGGTTCCCAGGGCGTGCCGCTGGAGCTGATGGCCGAGTCGGTGCGCGTCGTGTACGCGCTGGCCGAGCGGATCAACCGGGAGGCGGGGCGTCAGCAGGTCGACACGATCGACATCGGCGGCGGGCTGCCGGTGAACTTCGCGGGCGAGGAGACCGCCCCGTCCTTCTCGGCGTACGCGGACCTGCTGCGCGCGACCGTGCCGGGGCTGTTCGACGGGCGGTACACGATCGTCACCGAGTTCGGGCGCTCCCTGCTCGCGAAGCAGGGCTTCGTCGCGGCCCTCGTCGAGTACACGAAGACCTCGGGGGGCCGCCGGATCGCGGTCGGTCACGCGGGGGCGCAGGTCGCGACCCGTACGGTGTTCGCGCCCGAGTCCTGGCCGCTGCGGGTCGCCGCGTTCGACGCGCACGGCGAGCCGAAGACGGGGCCCGCGCTGGTGCAGGACGTCGCGGGGCCCTGCTGCTTCGCGGGGGATCTGGTGGCGCGCGGGCGCTCGCTGCCCGAGCTGGAGCCCGGGGACCTCGTCGCGCTGTGGGACACCGGCGCCTACTACTTCTCGACGCCCTTCGGCTACAACAGCCTGCCCCGGCCCGCCGTGCACGGCTACTGGACGGACGAGGAGAGCGGGCAGGTTCGTTTCGCGCTGGTGCGTCCGGCGCAGAGTCTCGCCGAGGTGCTCGCGGAGAGCGGTGTGGGGCAGCGCGGCGCGCTGACCGGCGCCGGGGAGGGCCCCGGCCCGCTGGGCGAGGTCCGTTCCCGGCCCATCCGCGTGCACACGGCCTCTACCGCCCGGTAGGCTGCCCCGGGTTTCGGAGTGACTCATTCCGTTTCCCCTGTCGCCCCGGGTCCCGCCCACCGCCCCACGCGGCGGCGGAACCCCGCCCCCCACCTCCCCCACGGAGAACGACCAGCCCGTCCCCGCACCGCCCCGCCCCCCTCTTCGGCCGGTTCCCGCGCCCCGTACGGCGCGGGGCCGGTGTGCCCCGCGGCACCAGCGGCGGCGTGTGCCCTGAGCACCGCAGTACGGAGATTCCCCCATGAAGCACTCAGTCCCCGAGGAAACGGTGGTGCCGGCTGCCCAGCCGTCCACCACCCGCGCCGCTGGGCCGGTGAGCGAGGACGGCTACTCCTCCGGCCTGCGGCGGCGACAGGTCCAGATGATCGCGGTGGGCGGCGCGATCGGCACCGGACTCTTCCTCGGCGCGGGTGAGCGGCTGCACTCGGCCGGCCCCTCCCTCGTGGTCGTGTTCGCGGTCACCGGCCTGTTCGCGTTCTTCATCGCCCGCGCGATGGGCGAGCTGGTCATGCACCGGCCGACCTCGGGCTCCTTCGTTTCGTACTCCCGTGAGCTGCTCGGCGGGGAGAAGGCCGCGTTCCTCGCGGGCTGGATCTACTTCCTGCACTGGGTGTGCAGCGGGATCGCGGAGATCACGGCCGTCGCCGTGTACCTGCACTACTGGAGCGCGCTGCGGGACATCCCGCAGTGGACGCTCGCGCTGTTCGCGCTGCTCGTCGTGCTGGGCGCGAACCTCGTCTCGGTGCGCTGGTTCGGCGAGTTCGAGTTCTGGTTCGCGATCATCAAGGTCGCCGCGATCGTCGCCTTCCTCGCGGTCGGCTGCTGGCTGCTCGCCAGCCGCCACCCGGTCGAGGGGCAGGCCGGCGGCCCGCAGCTGATCACCGACCACGGCGGGATGCTGCCGCACGGTTTCCTCGCGGCGGTCGTCATCACCCAGGGCGTGGTGTTCTCGTACGCGGCGATCGAGATGGTCGGCATCACCGCCGGGGAGACCGAGAACCCGCGCGAGGTCATCCCGAAGGCCATCAACTCGGTGTCCTGGCGGATCATCGTGTTCTACGTGTGCTCGGTGCTGCTGCTGGTCCTGCTGCTGCCGTGGACCGCGTACAGCGGCAGCGAGTCGCCGTTCGTGACGCTGATGGGCAAGGTCGGCATCCCCGGCGCCGGCCAGATCATGAACTTCGTGGTGCTGACGGCCGCGCTGTCCTCGTGCAACTCGGGCCTGTACTCGACGGGCCGTACGCTGCGCTCGATGGGCCTGGCGGGTTCGGCGCCGCGCTTCACGACGCGGATGAACAAGCGGCACGTGCCCTTCGGCGGCATCCTGCTGACCGCCTCCTGCTACGTGCTGGGCATCGTGCTCAACTACGTCGTCCCGGACCGCGCCTTCTCGATCGTGCTCAACTTCTCCGCGATCACCATGATCGCGACCTGGGCGATGATCATGCTGTGCCAGCTCGCCCTGCGCCGCCGCGTCCGGGACGGCCGTGCCGTCAGCGGCGGCTTCCGGCTGCCGGGCACGCCCTTCACCTCGTATCTGACGCTCGCCTTCCTGCTGCTCGTCGTGGTGCTCATGGCCTGCGACGGGGACATCGGTACGTGGACGGTGTCCTGCGTCCCGCTCATCGCGCTCGGGCTGTGGGGCGGCTGGTACCTCGTACGCGGCCGGGTCGCGGCGGTGGCCGAGGAGCGGCGGGTCGCGGCCGCCTCCGCTCCCGCCCCGCCCGGCGAGGTCCCCGGGCAGCGCGGCGACGCGCGGGGCTGAGGGCCCGCCCGGCACGTGAACCAGGCCGCCCCGCGGGTGGTCCAGGGCCTTCGCCGGGTTCTCGGCGAGCGCTGCGGCCGAGCCGGCACACTCCCGGGCGGGTCTTCGGACAGCGGACGGGCCACCGGGGCGCCCCGCGAGGCGGCACTCCCCCTCTTCTCCCGGCGCGCGACGCCGGTCCGGGCGGCGGCCGCGGGCGCACGCGACACGGGTCCTGGGGTGCCGGCGCGTGCGGTGCGGGCCGGCACCCCAGGACCCGGTGAGCGCGGGACGGCACGGTGCGAAGGGCCTGGTCCACCGGGTCCAGGGGCGCGGCGCCCGACGTGTCCTCGGGACGCGGCACGCCGGAGCGCACGGGGGCGCACCGGCCCGTTCCGCTCCCGGCGCGGCGCGGGCGGCATACGCTTGCCGCCGGGCGGCAACCCGGGCCGCGACGAGGTGAGGGGGGACCCGGTGGAGGAGCGGTCGGACACGGGGACGCGGAACTTGCTGGCCGAAGGGGCCGTCGTGCACGGGAACGTGTTCCAGGCCGCCCGCATCGAGATCGAGCGCTTCGAGGTGCCGCCCCCCGCCACCCCGCCCCCGCCGGTTCCGTGGGGCTGCCCGGCGCCGCTGCCCGGCTTCGAGAACCGGGTACGCGAACTGGCCCGGCTGAAGCGGCTGTCCCCCGGCCGCGGGCACATCGCCCTGTCGGGGCCGGGCGGGGTCGGGAAGACGCAGTTGCTCGCGCGGTTCGCGGATCTGCACGCCGATTCCTTCCCCGACGGCATTCTCTACGCGGACCTGGACGCGGACCGCCGCGACGGCGCCGCGAACGTGGGCGCGGTGCTCGGGGACTTCCTCGGCGAGCTGGGGGTGCGCGGCGAGCAGGTGCCCGCCTCGGACGCGGCCCGCGCGGCCCGGCTGCGGTCGCTGTTGCGGCAGCGGCGCTCCGTCGTCTTCCTGGACAACGTGCGGCACGCCCCCGAGGCGCGTCCCTTCCTCGAACTGGGCACCCAGGTCTTCGTGATCAGCCGCCGCGAACTGCGGGCGCTGCGGCTGGACGGGGCGGACCTGATCACCGTCGACCCGCTGGACGAACGGGCGGGCACGGCCCTGCTGCGCCGGTGGGACGAGCGGGCCGACGAGGACACCGCGCGGCGGCTGGTGCGGCTGTGCGGCGGGCTCCCGCTCGCGCTGCGGCTGGTGGCACAGCGCCTGCTGGACGCGGATCACCGTCCCCTGGAGGACCTCGTGGCGGAACTGGAGGGCGCCGAGGCGGGCGCGGACGCCGTACTCGACCGGGTGGTGGCCGAGTTCGCCCCCGCGAGCGCCGATCTGTACCTGCGGCTGGGCTGCTCCCCGTGCGACGCGTTCACCCGGGCCACGGCCACCGCGAGCGGGGCCCCGAACGCGGCGGCGGGCCTGCGGGACCTGCTCGTGGGGCATCTCGCCACGGCGACGGCCCCGGCGGCGCGCGCGGACGGCACGCGGGGCACGGACGGCGGGGAGCCGGACGCCGGGGAGGAGGGGGCGGGGACGGGGGACCCGGACGGTCCCCGGTACCGCCTGCACGACGTGGTGCGCGCGCACGCGCGGGCCTGGGCCCGGGAACGGGCCGGGACCGGACTGCGCGCCGAAGTGGCCGACGGGCTGCTGGACTTCTACGTGGAGCGCGCGGCGCACGCCGACCGGATGGTGCTCGGCCCCCGCAGGCTGCGTCTCCAGCCGCCGCCCACCGGCCCGCAGCCCTTCACCGGCGCGGCCCCGGCCCTCGCGTGGCTCGACGCCGAGCGCGCCAACCTCCTCGCGGTGGTGCGCGAGGCGGCGGCCCGCGGGCGGTACGAGCAGGTGTGGTGGCTGTGCGAGTCGCTGTGGGCGCTCTACCACAGCCTCAAGCACTACAGCGACTGGATCGAGGCGCACCGGCTCGGCGTGGTGGCCGCGCAGCACCTCGCGCGCCCCGACGTCGAGGTGCGGATGCGCAATCAGCTCGCCCGCGCGCATCTGGACCTGGGCGAGTTCGAGGAGGCGCGGGTGGAGCTGGAGCGCGCCGAGCCGGTCCTTCCCCTGGTCGCCGACGCCCAGGTGCGGGCCGTCGTATGGGAGTCGCAGGCGCTGCTGCACGGGGCGCGCGGGCGGCACGCGGAGGCGGTGGAGCTGCTGCGCCTGGCGCTGGCCGCCAACGAGGGCGATCCACGCGGCGAACTCGTGCAGCGCAACCAGCTCGCGGCGGCCCTGACCCGGGCGGGACGGCCCGCGGAGGCGCTGGAGACCCTGGCGGGGGCGGCGCTCGCCGCCCAGGCGCAGGGCGAGCGGGCGCTGCTGATGCGGCTGCGCCTGACCGAGGCCACCACGTACCGCGCGCTCGGCGAGGCGGAGCGGGCGCTCACGTACGCACTGGAGGCCAGGGCCCTCGCCTCCGCCCTGGAACAACGCGCCAAGCTCGATCAGGTCCTCGGTTTCCTCGCCGAACTCGCCGAGGAGGTGTCCGACCCGGAACTGCTCGACAGCTGCCGCTCCGCGCTGGGCCGGTCACGCGGTCCGTCGGTGGACGGGACGGCGGTGGACGGGACGGCGGTGGACGGGACGGCGGTCGGCGCGACCGGCGCGGAGAGCACGGACGGCGCGGGCGGCGCGGAGAGCACGGACGGCGCGGGCGGCGCGGAGAGCACGGAGAGCACGGGCGGCGCCGACGGCACGAACGCCTCTGGCAGGGGGCCCGCGTGACCGGGCCCGGTGCGGCCCGTCGGGGATTGGCGGGCGGTGACCGGCGCGTGCGCCCGCCCGCCGCGCGCTCCAGCTGAGTACGATTCCACGCGCCCCTGTCCACCGCCCTCCGGGGCCGATCGTCCTCCTGGGATTCCCGCTCCATGGCCCTGGTCTCCTCCCTCCTCCGCGGTGCGCGGCGTACCGCCTCGCCGCGCTGGGACACGTGGCCCGCCCCGCGCGCCCGGGTGCTGGGGATCGCGCGGACGCTGACCTCGGCGACCCGGCTCATGGACGTCCTGACGCTGCTGGACCCGGCGGACGGTATCGAGGTGACCTGCGCGGTCAACCCCGGTTCGGCCTTCGCCGACGGGCTGCCCGCGTACTTCGCCGAGCTGGGGGTGCCCGTACTGCCGTGGGAGGAGGCGGTGCGGCGCCGCTGGGATCTCGCGCTGGCCTGTGCCGTGCACCCGTCGATGCGCGGGGTGCGCGGGCCGCTGATGGTGCTGCCGCACGGCGCGGGCTACAACCGGCTGGTGCGCGAGAGCACGGGTGACGGGGGATCGCCCGCGGGGCTGTCCCGCCGCGAGCTGACCCACCGGGGCCACGTGGTCCCGGCGGCCATCGGGGTCTCGCACGAGGAGCAGTTGCGGCGGCTGGCCCGCTCCTGCCCCCCGGCCGCGGGGCGGGCCCTGGTGGTCGGTGACTGGTGCTTCGACCGGGTCCGGGCGAGCCTGCCGCTGCGCGACGCCTTCCGGGAACGGCTCGGGGTCGGCTCGCGCCGGCTGGTCGTCCTGCACTCGACGTGGGGCGCGCACTCGCTGCTGGGCCGCTGCCCCGCACTGCCCCGCCGGCTGCTGTCGGCGCTGCCCGTCGACGAGTACGCGGTGGCCGCCGTGCTGCACCCCAACGTGTGGGCGCGGCAGGGCAGGTACGCCGTGTTCCGGCGCCTCGCCGACGAGGTGGACGCGGGCCTGACACTGATCCCGCCGGACGAGGGCTGGCGGGCCACGATCATCGCCGGGGACGTCGTGGTGGGCGACCACGGCAGTACGAGTTTCTACGGCTCCGCGCTGGACCGCGTGACGCTGCTCGCGGCGACCGGGGCCGGGGAACTCGACCCGGCCTCCCCCGCCTTCGCCTTCGGCGGGACGGCGCCCCGCCTCGACCCGGAGGGCGACCTGCACGCCCAGATCACGACGGCCTTCGACCGTTTCACGTCGGACGGGCGCACGGCGGACGGCCCGGGGCACGCGGCGGACGCCCCGGACCGCACGAGCGCCCCGGACCGCACGGCCGGCCCGGAGCACGCGGGCGGCCCGGAGCACGCGGACGGTGGCCCGCGTGCGGCGCTGCGCGCGGTGGCGGCCTCGCAGCTCGGCGCGCCGGGCGAGGCGGGGACGCTGTTGCGGCGCCGCATGTACGCCTTCCTCGCGCCGCGCGGCATCCCCGCCCCCACCGCGCCGCCCGAGCCGCGCCCGGTCCCGCCGCCCCCGGAACTCCCGCGCCGGCAGCCGGTGGCGTACGCGGTGACGGGCGGGGTCCTGCCCGGGGGCACGGTGACGGTGCGCAGGTTCCCGGTGCTCGGCGACCCGCGCGACGCGGCGGACGGCTTCTTCGCCGTGACCGACCTGGACCGGCACCGGCTGCGTCCGCGCAGCGCCGAGGTCATGGCGCGGACCGTGCTGGAGGGCGAGCTCTCGCCCGCGGCCTGGCTCGCGGCGAAGGCGGCCGCGTACCCGCACCTGCACGTCCTGGTGGCCCGGCTGGACCGCGACCGCTGCCTGGTACGGCTGCGGGGCGGCTCGCTCCTGGAGGCGCGGGCCGTACGGCGCTGGGGCGAGCCGGTGCCCGCGCTCGACCCGGTCCTGCTGGGCGCGGCCGTCAACCTGTCCTGGCTGTACGGCACTTCGCGGGACCCCGAGCCGGACCCGTCCCCCCGGCTGCTGGCCGAGGGCCTGCGGGTGCGGTGCCAAGGTCCACAGGACGAGGACGGTCCCGGCCCCCGTACGTCCGTCGCGTTCACGGCCCCGCCGGAGGAGAGCCGGGACGAGGTCTGACGCCGGGCCACCGGGCCAAGGCCCGTCGCGCGGCCCGGTGTGCGCCGGTGGCGTCGCGCGGCGACGGCCCGCACGGGCGGCGGACGCCTCGCTCCGGCTCGTCGGGAGGACCGGAGCTCACGGGAGGACCGGGGCTCACGAGTACAGGTCCGTCCGGGCTGATCGAGGCGGTCGCGCGCGCGGGACGGCGGGCGAGGGCGCGCCCTCGACCGAGCGGACCGACGCCGTGGTCGACGCCCTGTCCGGCACGGTGGCGCGGTCCGGTGCGCTCGCTCGGGCGCTGAAGGCGGCCCGCACCGTCACCCTCCTCGGGGTTCGGCGCCTTCCGGTACGAGATCGGGCGGGGCGGCCCTGCGACGGAGCCGGACGCTGAAGAAGTCCCCGCCCGGCGAGGCCGGCTGCGGCGGAGCCGTCCCGGCCGCCCCGCCGCACCGGCTCAGGGTTTGCGCGCCACCCCCGCGTAGCAGGCCGCCTCCCTCGCGCTCACCTCGCCGAACGAGGAGAAGCTGTCGTCCCTCTCCGGGCGCCACTCGTGGCTCGGCACCAGGCCGGGGTCGAGGAGGTCCCAGCCGTCGAAGAGAGCGGCGATCTCCTCGCGGCCGCGGGCCTTGCCGGGGGTGCCGGAGGCGGCGTACGCCTCGGTGAGGCGGGCGATGCCCTCGGGGTCGAACTCGGGGGTGACGTGGCTGATCGCGAGCGTACTGCCGGGCGCGAGCGCCGACTTGAGGTGTTCGACCAGCGCGTACGCCTCTTTGTCCTCGGGCACGAAGTGCAGCAGCGCGTTGAGGCTCAGCGCGACGGGCCGCTCCAGGTCCAGGGTGGCGAGCAGTCCGGGGGCGGCGAGCAGTCCCGCCGGGTCGGTGGCCTCCGCCTGGACGTAGGCGGTACGGCCCTGCGGGGTGCTGTGCAGCAGAGCGCGCGCGTGGGCCAGCACGATCGGGTCGTTGTCGCTGTAGACGACGCGGGCGGCGGGCCGTTCCGCCTGCGCGACCTCGTGCAGGTTCGGGGAGGTCGGGATGCCGGTGCCGATGTCGAGGAACTGTTCCAGCCCCGAACGGGCGAGCAGGCGCACCGAGCGGTGCATGAAGCTCCGGTTGATCCTGGCGGTCGCGAGGATCGAGGGGAAGGCGGACATCGCGCGCCCGGCGCCCTCCCGGTCGGCCGGGAAGTTGGTCGTCCCGCCGAGGTAGTAGTCGTACATGCGGGCGGAGTGCGCCCGGTCCAGTTCGAGGTCGACTGCGTGGTTCTCCGGGTAGTTCTCCGGCAATTGAGGCCCCTCCCTCACCCGTACGGCCTAGGCTGATCGCTCACAGTCTGCCCACGGACACGTCCCGTCAGAAGTACTGTGACGAGAGGAAGTTGAGAGAACCGGACAGGATGTCGAGGGGTGGTACCGGCAGGCCGGTACTTCCCACGGAAGCCGGACCGCGAGAGAAATACGGGTACCCGAGGCAACTGAATGAGCCGAGATCCTCGCCCCACCCCCGGCGAGGCCCCGCAGGCGAACGGAGCGTCACGCCGGTGAACTGTGAACAGCCCACGGACCGGGCCGTGAGGGGCGGGCCCCAGGCGGCCGACGCCGCCCTCGCCGGTCCCGTCCTGACCGGGCCCGCCGCGGCCGCTCCCGGTGCGGTGCCCGCGGACCGCGGTGGCGGCCAGGCGGTCAAGGACCGTGCCCGCTCCCTCGACGAACTGCGGGCCCTGCTGGAGCCGCGCCGTCCCGACCTGACCTTCGACGCCTTCGCCGACTCGCATCTGTCGCTGTGGCTGCGGTACGCGCACACGCAGGTCGGCGAGGCGGACGCGGACCACGTGGTGCGTTCGGTCTGTGCCCGGCTGCGGGCCGGCTGGACCCATGTCCTCGGGCAGGACTCGGTGTCGCGGTACGCGTGGCGGGTGCTGAAGGCCGAGATCCACGGCTGGCTCGAACTGCACGAGCGGGAACCGGCGTTCGTGCACACCTCGGCCTTCCTGAGCGCCGTCGACGGGCTCGTGCGCGAGGAGTGGAAGGAGCCCTTCGAGGCCCTGGAGGACGCGCTCGGCCTGTACCGGGTGATCTCGCGGCTGCCGGAGCGCCAGTACGATCTGGTGGTCCTGCTGTACGTGCTGCGGACCCCGGTCGAGGACGTCGCCGACTACCTGGGCGCGGAGGCGGCGACGGTGCGCATCCAGGCCCGGCGGGCCCGGCGCCGTATCGCCTCGGACCTGGGCATGCCCGCGCGGGACGACCGGGACACCGGACCCGGACGTCCGCACGCGGAGGGCGGGGCGGGACGATGAGCGGGCTGCGGGGCCGCGCGCAGGTGGACGAACTGCTCGCGGGCGCCGAGGTGTTGCACGGCGCGTACCCGGTGGCCGAGGCCCGGCGCAGGCTGGGCCGCGCCCCCGTGCCGCCACCCCCGCCCGCCTCGGCCGTGCGCCCGGCCCCCGATGTGTTCCCCTCGGCGCACGAGCAGGCCGCGCACGATCTGGATCTCGCGGTGGCCCTGGTCGTGGACGCGCCCGGGGCGGCGCCGAGCCTGCGCCGGCTGCTGGACGAGGGCGGCGACCCGCACGGCGCCCTGGTCTTCGGGGCGTTGCTGCACCTGACGCGGGCGGGGGACGCGGCGGCCTACTGGTGGCGGCAGGCGGCGGAGGGCGGGAGCCGTACGGCCGCGTTCTGCCTGGCCCTGCTGCACCGTTCACGGGCCGAGTTCCGGGACGCCGAGCGGTGGCGCGAGCGCTCCCGGCGGATAGCGCCCCCGGCGGCCCCGGGGCCGCGCCGGACTCCGGCGACGGGCCGGGGGACGCCCCCCGGCCTGTCGGAGGAGGTGCGCAACCGGCTGCTCGCACAGTGCCGGGAGCGCCGCCACCCCTCACTGCCGGCCGCCCTGGAGAGCGTCGTCAACCGGCTGCCGACCGCCCCGGCCGAGGAGGAGGACGGTCCGGTGCCGCACCCGGACGCCTCCCTGCACCGCCTGCTCAGCCCTTCGGGCCCCTGAACGCGGGGCGCCCGTTCTCCCGGACGGAACCGGTCGGCGGCGAGGCCACGGCCGCCTATGCCACGCGGGGCGCCCGTTCCCGGGCGGAACCCTGGTGTGATCGGGGGCGGGCCGGCGAACGACCGGGGCGCGCGCTCCCGATTGCCTCCGCCGGGGAACGGGATTGACCGGCTCGACGCACCGCTCCCGGCGGGCCCGGTGGGCCCAGTCGGCGCGGTCGGCGCGGTCGGCGCGGTCGGCGCAGTCGGCCCGGGGTGGACCCGCCCCCGGTGGCCGGATCTCGCGTGGTGCGAACGGCCGTCGCTCGTGGCGGTCGCTCCCGGCCCCTTACACTCCGCGCATGGCAGGTAACCAGAACGGACCGGGGCGACGGCACGCCGTCGTCATCGGGGGCGGGATGGCGGGGATGCTGGCCGCCCGGGTGCTCAGCCGGTACGCGGACCGAGTGACCCTCGTGGAACGCGACCGCTGGCCAAACGTCCCGGCGCCCCGCCCCGGACTCCCGCAGTCCCGGCACGTCCACGTCCTCCTGCCCAGCGGCCGGCGGGCCCTTGAGGAGCTGCTGCCCGGCACGGTCGCGCTGCTGCGGGAGCGGGGCGCCCGCCTCGTCGGCATGCCGCGGGACATGGTGCAGTGGCAGTCGGGCCGCTGGTACCGGCGGTTCCCGGCCAGTACGCACCTGTTCGCCTGCACCGGCACGCTGCTGGACGCGACCGTGCGGGAACAGGTGGCCGCCGCGGGCGGTGTGGACGTGGTCGAAGGCACCCAGGTCGTCGGCCTCCTGGGCGACGCGCGCCGGGTCACCGGGGTACGGCTGCGGGCCCGGGGCGCGACGGACGCCCCCGTCCGCGAACTGGCCGCCGACCTCGTCGTGGACGCCTCCGGGCGGTCCTCCCCGGCCCCGGACTGGCTCGCCGAACTGGGCGCCGACCGCCCGCGCGAGGAGTCCATCGACACCGGACTCGCTTACGCGAGCCGCCTGTTCCGCCTCCCGGAGGGGCAGCCCGATCCCTCCTACGACTGCCTCTACGTGCTGCCGGACGCGCGGCAGCCGCTGACGGGCGTGGTGCTGCGCGTCGAGGACGGCCGCTGGTTCGCGAGCCTCGCCGGTCCACGCGGCAGCCGTCCCCCGACGGACGAGGAAGGGCTCCTCGACTTCGCCTCCCGCTACCCGCACCCGCATCTGCGGGACTGGATCAGCGCTGCGGTGCCCGACTCCCCCGTCTACGGGGCGCGGCGCACGGCGAACGTCCGCCGGCACTACGCCGAGGGCCGCACCCCGGCGGGTTTCCTCGCCATGGGAGACGCGCTGTGCACCTTCAACCCGATCTACGGTCAGGGCATGGCGGTCGCGGCGCTCGGCGCCCTCGCGCTGCGCGACGCGCTCGCCGACCCTTCCCGGGTACCGAGCACCCGCAGGGTCCAGCGCGCCCTCGCGGCGGTCGCGGGCCCGGCGTGGGACATCTCGGCGGGCGCCGACCGCGCCGTGCCCGGCGCCGAGCTCTCCAACACCCGGCAGGGCCCGCTGGACGCGCTCACCGGCCGCTATCTCGCGCGTATCCAGCAGCGCGTGCCCGGTGACCGCGTCCTCGGCGACGCCTACCGCAAGGTGCTCACGCTCCAGGCCCCGCCCTCGTACTTCTTCCGTCCGCGCGTGGCGGTCCGCGCCCTGCGGCCCGGCATCGGCCCGACCCCGGCCGAACCGCCTTTCGCGGGGCCGGAGTAGCAGGAGGAGCGCGAGGCAGGGCCCCCCGGTGTGCTCAGGACACGATGTCCTTGCGTGCGAACCCTCTTACCGCGAAGGCGAAAAGGACGAGCGCGTAGGCCACCGAGACCGCGGCGCCCTTGGCCATGCCGTCAAAGGACAGGTCCGGCTGGAGGGCGTCCACCCACGCGAACTGCCAGTGCGCGGGCAGGAACTCGCGCCAGTGCCCGAGGGCGGTGACCGCGTCGAGGACGTTGCCGATGATGGTCAGCCCGACCGCTCCGCCCACCGCCCCGAGCGCCGCGTCGGTCCGCGTGGACAGCCAGAACGCGAGGGCGGCGGTGACCAGTTGGGAGACGAAGAGGTAGGCGATGGCGATCCCGAGCCGCCCCACGGCGTCCGATCCGGTCAGCGCGCCCCCGGTCGGCAGCTCCAGGGGCCCCCAGCCGTACAGCAGCCCGCCGAGGACCAGGCCCACGAGCGGCAGCAGCAGGATCGCGGCGAGACTGAAGGCCAGCGCGACCACGAGTTTGCTCAGCAGCAGCCGGGCCCGGGGCACCGGGGCGGCGAGCAGGTAGCGCAGGGAGGACCAGCCGGCCTCCGAGGCGACCGTGTCCCCGCAGAACAGGGCGACCGGCACGACGAGCAGGAACCCGGCGGACACGAACAGGCACACGGCGGCGAAGTTCGCCCCGGACCGGGTCGCGGTGTCCATCAGGTTGACGCGCGGGGAGCCGCTCTCCCCGCCGCCGGGCGTGCCGCCCACCGCGAAGGCGACGGCCAGCACGAAGGGCAGCAGCAGGAGGACCGCCGCGACCACGTAGGTCCGCCGTCTGCGCACCTGCCGTCGCGCCTCGACGCGCAGCGGCAGCGTGTGCCGGGCCCGGTAGCCGGGGGCGGCGGGCGCGGGGGCGGGCGAGGCGCCGCCGCCGGGCGCCGCCCCTCCGGGCAGCTCGGTGACCTCACTCATGCCCGTGCTCCGATCAGATGCATGAAGGCGTCCTCCAGGCGCCGGTGCGGCCCCACCGAGGCCACCGGCACGTCGAGCCGTACGAGTTCGGGGACGAGGTCGGCGGCGTTCGTCCCGGCGAGCGCGAGGAGCAGTCCGCCCTCGGCGCGCGCCGCGGAGGCGAGGCCGGGGAGGGCCGCGACCTTCTCCGCCAGCGCGTCCGGGATCTCCCGGGCCAGGCCCACGAACAGGGTGTCCCCGGAGCCGGTGATCTCCTCGACGGGCCCGGCCTGCACCAGCCGGCCCCGGTCCATGACGACGAGGTGCGTGCAGGACTGCTCGACCTCGGACAGCAGGTGGCTGGAGACGATCACGGTGCGCCCGGCCGCCGCGTACCGGATCATGACCTCGCGCATCTCGCGGATCTGGGGCGGGTCGAGGCCGTTGGTCGGTTCGTCAAGGATCAGCAGGTCGGGCAGGCCGAGCATGGCCTGCGCGATGGCCAGGCGCTGCCGCATGCCCTGCGAGTAGGTGCGTACGGCGCGCTGGAGGGCGTCGCCGAGACCGGCGATCTCCAGGGCCTCCTCCAGGTGGGCGTCCTCGGCGGGGCGTCCGGTCGCCCGCCAGTACAGCTCCAGGTTCTCCCGGCCGCTGAGGTGCGGCAGGAACCCGGCGCCCTCCACGAAGGAGCCGACCCGTGACAGGACGGCGGAGCCGGGCCGCACGGCGTGCCCGAAGACGCGGATCTCGCCCTCGTCGGGCGTGATGAGGCCCATGAGCATGCGCAGCGTCGTCGTCTTGCCCGCGCCGTTCGGCCCGAGCAGGCCGAGCACCTGTCCGCGCCCGGCCTCGAAGGACAGCTCGCGCACCGCGTACCGGTCGGCGGAGCGCGCGTACCGCTTGCTCAGGCCGGTGATGCGCAGCGGCACCCCGGCGAGCGCCGGATCGGGCGCGGGCGCGGTGGTGCGGCGGCGTCCGAGCAGCAGGACGGCGAGGGCGATCACGGCTCCGGCCGCGGGCAGCGCCCACACCCAGGCGGGCAGCGCGGCCGTGTCGGTCTCGGTGTCCGGCAGGCTCGGCACGCTCAGCGCGCTCACCGGGGTGACCGCGTAGGTCGCGGGCGCGGCCGGGGAGGCGTAGCCGAGGTCGGTCGCGGACAGGACGAGGCGCAGGGTGTGGCCGCGCCGTACCTCGTGGTCGACGGCGGGCAGCGTGATGTTCACCGTCCGGCCCGCCTTGGCGTTCTCGACGCGCAGCGGGGTGACGAGCTGGGAGGGCAGCACCTGCTGCTTGCCGTCCGCGCTCACGTCGTAGAGCTTCGCGAAGAGCACGGCCTCGCCGGTGCCGGACTGTACGCGGGCACGTACCGTCGGGGTCCCGGTGATGCGCAGGTTCTCCTTCAGCGGCGCGGAGTTGAAGCGGGCGAACTGGCCGGGGAAGTCGAGGGCGAGGCCCTGTCCGGCCCGGTCGGCGAGTTCGGCGAGCGAACCGCCGAGGCCCGGTACGGCGGAGATGGCGGGCGGGGAACCGCCCGGCGGGTTGCTGAAGACCTCGCGGGCCGTGCCGAGCCTGATCCGCCGCTCGCGCAGTCCGGAGCCGGTCGCGGTCTCCCGCCCGGTCGCGGCCTCGCCCGGGGTGTCCTGGTCGCTCTCGCCGGTGCCCCGGGCCGGTACGCCGCCGGTCAGGCCCGGGTACTTCGCGCTGTCGACGCCGCTGAGCCGGGAGGCGCCGTCCGTCGCGTCGACGCCGCCGGTGCGGGAGATGCGGAAGGCGGGCCCGGTGTCGACCGAGGTGTCCTTCTTGAGGTAGCGGTCGAACCAGTGGGCGATGCGCTCCGAGACGCGCGGGACCTCCATGTCGCCGCCGTCGTGCCCGCCCGCGATCCAGTCGACGGCCACGGGGGCGCCGTTGGCCCTGATCCGCCGGGCCATCGCGTCGGCCTGCCCGAGGGGGAACAGCGAGTCGCTCTGGCCCTGCGCGATGAACGTGGGCACCTTGATGTTCTCGCCGACCGCGAGGGGGCTGCGTTCCCTGAGCAGCCTCAGGGCGGCGGCGTCCGGTTTCCCGGCGACCGCGACCCTGCGGTACATCGCGCACAGCTCGTCCTCGAAACGGCCGCAGCCGATGCCGACGGCGCTGGGGCGCGAGCCGATGTCGGCGGAGCCGGAGGTGAAGAAGATCCCGGCCCACAGCTTCTTGAACACGCCGTGGGGGAACAGCGCCTCGCGCAGGTCCCACCACGTGATCTGCGGGGCGATCGCGTCGACGCGCCGGTCGTGGCCGGCCGCGAGCAGCGAGACCGCGCCGCCGTAGGAGGCGCCGGTCACGCCGACCCGGGGATCGCCCTTGGCGTCGAGCTGGACCTCCGGTCGCTTCGCGAGCCAGTCGATCAGCCGCGAGACGTCGGCGACCTCGCCCTTCGGGTCGTCGAGGCCGATGCGGCCGGTGGACCGCCCGAAGCCGCGCGCCGACCAGATCAGCACCGCGTACCCCTCGCGGGCCAGCTTCTCGGCCTGCGGGCGCAGCTCGGCCTTGCTGCCGCCGAAGCCGTGCGCGAGCAGCACGGCGGGCCGCTTGCGGCCCGGGTCGCCCGCGGTGAAGTACGAGGTGTCGATCCGCACCCCGCCCGGCATGGTCCGGAACGCGTCGGCGCGGTGCACGCCGGAGTCGGCGGCGGCGGGCGCCACCGGCAGGAGCGTCCCGGCGAGGGTGAGGAGGGCGGCGAGCAGACAGGTCGTCAGGCGTGCGGCACGGCCCCGCTTCAGGGGCGCACCACCGGCCCGGGGCCCGTCCCGCCTGGGCGGTCTCAGATCCATGGCGCCCACGGTACGGGCCGCGAGGGACAGCCCCGCACGCCCTGTGGACAACTCCTCCCCGACCCGCACGCCGTACACCCGTACGAGTGCAGGGGGGACGGCGGTACGGCCCGCCTGCCCCCGCCGCCGGGCCGTATACCGGGGCCCGGCGTGCGAAGGCTCACACCGTGGGAGGGGGCGTTTCGGCGGGCGGGCGCCGCGGCTCAGTGGCCGCTGGGAAACCCGAGGTCCACGCCCGTGGGCGCGTCGGCCGGGTCGGGCCAGCGGGTGGTGACGACCTTGCCGCGCGTGTAGAAGTGCACGCCGTCGTTGCCGTAGACGTGGTGGTCGCCGAAGAGGGAGTCCTTCCAGCCGCCGAAGGAGTGGTAGCCGACCGGGACCGGGATCGGCACGTTGACGCCGACCATCCCGGCCTCGACCTCCAGCTGGAAGCGGCGGGCGGCGCCCCCGTCGCGGGTGAAGATCGCGGTGCCGTTGCCGTACGGGGAGGCGTTGATGATCGCGAGGCCCTCGTCGTAGGTCTCGGCGCGCAGCACGACGAGGACCGGGCCGAAGATCTCGTCGCGGTAGGCGTCGGAGTCGGTGGGCACCTTGTCGAGGAGGGACAGTCCGATCCAGTGCCCCTCTTCGTGGCCCTCGACGGTGAACCCGGTGCCGTCGAGGAGGACCTCGCTGCCCTGGGCGGCGGCCCCGGTGACGTAGGAGGCGACCTTGTCGCGGTGCGCCCTGGTGATGAGGGGGCCCATCTCGGAGGCCGGGTCGGTGCCGGGGCCGATGGTGACGCGTGCGGCGCGCTCCTTGATCTTCGCGACCAGCGCGTCGCCGCTCGCGCCGACCGCGACGACGGCGGAGATCGCCATGCAGCGCTCCCCGGCGGAGCCGTACGCGGCGGAGACGGCGGCGTCGGCGGCGGCGTCGAGGTCCGCGTCGGGCAGCACCAGCATGTGGTTCTTGGCGCCGCCGAGGGCCTGGACGCGTTTGCCGTGCCCGGTGGCGGTGCGGTGGATGTGACGGGCGACCGGGGTCGAGCCGACGAAGGAGACGGCGGCGACGTCCGGGTGCTCCAGGAGCCGGTCGACGGCGACCCTGTCCCCGTGCACGATGTTGAACACGCCGTCGGGCAGCCCGGCCTCGGCGAGGAGTCCGGCGAGCCGCACGGAGGCCGAGGGGTCCTTCTCCGAGGGCTTGAGCACGAAGGTGTTGCCGCAGGCCAGGGCCAGCGGGAACATCCACATCGGGACCATCGCGGGGAAGTTGAACGGCGTGATGCCGGCGACGACGCCGAGGGGCTGCCGGATCGAGGCGACGTCCACGCGGCCGGAGACCTCGGTGGACAGTTCGCCCTTGAGCTGTGTCGTGATCCCGCAGGCCAGGTCGACGATCTCCAGCCCGCGCGCGACCTCGCCGAGCGCGTCGGAGCGCACCTTGCCGTGTTCGGCGGTGATGAGCGCGGCGATCTCCTCGCGGTGCTCGTCGAGCAGGGCGCGGAAGCGGAACATGACGCTCGTGCGCTGCGCGAGCGAGGAGGTGCCCCAGGTCGCGTACGCGGACCTGGCGGCGGCGACGGCGGTGTCCACCTCGTCGGCCGAGGCGAAGTCGACGCGCGTGGTGACGGCCCCGGTGGCCGGGTCGGTCACCGGCCCGGAGCGGCCCGAGGTGCCCTCGACGGACTTGCCGCCGATCCAGTGGTGGACGGTCTTCATTGCGGTCACCTTTCTGACGAGCGGGGCCGGGGCGCCGCGCCCGTGCTACAGGTGGTGGCGGCGGCGGTCGGCGTCGTGCCGTTCGTACTCCTGCCGGGCCCGGACCGTCGACGGGAGGGTCGCGGTCTCGGCCACCGGCACATCCCACCACGCCTGGGCCGTGGGCACCCCGGACACTCTGTCTGCCGTTTCGGTCTCGACGTAGACACATGTGGGACGGTCCGCCTCGCGCGCCTCGGCGAGCGCCTCGCGGGTCTCCCGCACGGTCCGTACCCGCAGCACCCGCATGCCGAGGCTCTCGGCGTTCGCGGCGAGGTCCACGGGCAGCGGGGCGCCGGTGTAGGAGCCGTCGGTGCGCCGGTAGCGGTAGGCGGTGGCGAAGCCCTCGGCGCCGACCTGGCGGGAGAGGCCGCCGATCGAGGCGTAGCCGTGGTTCTGCAGCACGACGAGTTTGACCGGGATGTTCTCCTGGACGGCGGTGACCAGTTCGGTCGGCATCATGAGGTAGGTGCCGTCGCCGACGAGCGCCCACACGGGGGTGCCGGGGGCGGCGAGCGCGACGCCGAGGGCGGCGGGGATCTCGTAACCCATGCAGGAGTAGCCGTACTCGACGTGGTACTGGAGCGGGGACCTGGCCCGCCACAGTTTGTGCAGGTCGCCGGGGAGGGAGCCGGCCGCGTTGACGATGACGTCGGTGTCGTCGACGACGGACTGGAGGGCGCCGACGACATGCGCCTGGCTGGGGCGTACGAGGTCGGAGATGTCCCCGCTCTGCGGCTGGGTGTAGCCGTCGACGCGCTCCTCCCACAGCGCCTTGTCGAGGGTGTACTGCGCGATCTCGGCGGCGTCCACGCGGTAGTCGCCGAGCCGTTCGGTGAGCGCTTCGAGTCCGGCGCGGGCGTCGGCGACCAGCGGCAGGGCGCCCAGTTTGTGGCTGTCGAAGCCCGTGATGTTGAGGTTGACGAAGCGCACCCCGTCCCCGCCGGTGCGCGCGCCGCCCTCGAACAGGGTCCCGGAGGCGGTCGTGAAATCGGTGTAGCGGGTGCCGACGCCGATCACGAGGTCGGCGGCGCGCGCGAGTTCGTCGGCGGTCGCGGTGCCGGTGTGGCCGATGCCGCCGACGTCGGCGGGGTGGTCGTGGCGCAGGGCGCCCTTCCCGGCCTGGGTCGAGGCGACGGGGACGCCGGTGGCCTCGGCGAACGCGCGCAGCGCCTCCTCGGCCTGGCTGTAGCGCACCCCGCCGCCCGCGACGAGCAGGGGGCGGCGCGCGGCGCGGATCGCCTCGGCGGCGGCGTCGAGTTCGGCGGGTTCGGGCTGCGGCCTGCGCACGCGCCAGGTGCGCTCCGCGAAGAACTCCTCGGGCCAGTCGTACGCCTCGGCCTGGACGTCCTGCGGGAGGGCGAGGGTCACGGCGCCGGTCTCCGCGGGGTCGGCGAGCACCCGCATGGCCTGGAGCGCGGCGGGGATCAGCGCCTCGGGCCGGCTCACGCGGTCGAACCAGCGGGAGACGGGCCGCAGGCAGTCGTTGACGCTGATGTCCCCGGCCCCCGGGTGTTCGAGCTGCTGGAGGACGGGGTCGGCGGGGTGGCGGGCGAAGCCGTCGCCGGGCAGCAGCAGGACGGGCAGCCGGTTGACGGTGGCGAGCGCGGCGCCGGTGACGAGGTTGGTGGCGCCCGGTCCGATCGAGGTCGTGACGGCCATCGTGGACAGCCGCCTGCGGTGCCGCGCGAAGCCGGTCGCGGCGTGCACCATGGCCTGTTCGTTGCGGCCCTGGTGGAAGGGCAGGGGGTACGCGGCGGTTTCCGAGGCGGCGTACTGGACCAGGGCCTGGCCGAGGCCCGCGACGTTGCCGTGGCCGAAGATCCCCCACATGCCCTCGATGAGCCGCTGCCGGGTGCCGTCGCGTTCGGTGAACTGCCGGGAGAGGAAGACGACGAGGGCCTGGGCGACGGTGAGCCGCCGGGTGCCGGGGGGCTTCTCCTGGGGGGTGCCGGGCTCTTCGGGGGCGGGGCTGCTGCTCATGCCGGGGTCTCCGCTTCGGGTGCGGTGGTGAGCGGGAGTCTCGGGTCGAGGGGCTGTTCGCTCCAGGTGTCGCGGATCGCTGCGTGCCCGGGGTGGTCGCTGATCAGCCACTCGCGCGCGGCGCCGGGGCCCGCCATGACGTTGAGGTAGTACAGGTCGTGTCCGGGCGCGGCGACGGAGGGGCCGTGCCAGCCGTCGGGGATGAGCACGGTGTCGCCGTCGTGGATCTCCGTCAGCAGCGAGGTGCCGCCGGGCCGCGAGGGCGTGACCTGCTGGTAGGCGTGGCCGCCGGGCCCGGCGATCTCGAAGTAGTAGATCTCCTCCAGTTCGCTCTCGCGGCCCGGCTTGTCCTCGTCGTGCTTGTGCGGGGGGTAGGAGGACCAGTTGCCGCCGGGGGTGAGGACTTCGACGGCGATCAGCGAGTCGCAGTCGAAGACCCCGGCGGCGGCGAAGTTGTTGACCTGCCGGCTGCACGGTCCCGCGCCGCGCAGTTCGACGGGGACCTCCGGCGCGGGGCCGTAACGGGCGGGGAGTCGTCGCCCGCAGTTCGCTCCTGCCAAAGCGAAACGGCCTCCCGCGCCGGAGGAGATCTGGGCGTGTGCCGCACGCGGCAGATAGACGAAGTCGCTGACCCCGTCGAACACGCCGGTGCGGCCGCGCAGGGTGAACTTCTCCCCGTCCACGCGAACGGTACCCCCGCCGGTGAGCGGCAGGAGTACCCATTCGTACGCGCCGGTGGACAGTTCGTGGCGCCCGCCCGGCGGCAGGTCGAGGACGCGCAGCGCGGTGTGGCGCAGTCCGGTCCGCCCGGGGCCGAGGTCGAGGGCGTACCCGTCCCCGGCTTCGGTGCCCGCGCGCACGTGGGGGCCGAGGGTGTGTCCGTCCCCGGCGCCGGTCCCCGCGCGCGCGGGGGGGCTGACGGCTCGTCCGCCGTCGCTGTCGGTCGTCATCCGGGGCCTTTCTGCCGCCCGAGCACATCACGGGCCCCGAGGGGCCCCTGGGATGCCCCTACCCCGCCAAAGGCGGAGGCGAGCAGTCCGGCGGCGGTGTCGACCGCCCCGGCCACGTTCCCGTCCGCCGGGTAGAGCAGTGCGCGGCCCACGACGAGGCCGCGCACGGTCGGCAGCCGCAGCGCCCGCCGCCACCTGTCGTACGCGCGTTCCTGCTCCGCCGGGGTGGCCGCGCTCTCCCCGCCGAGGAGGACGGCGGGCAGCGCGGAGGTCTCCATGACGCGCTCCATGTCGGCCGGGTCCTCGGTGACGGGGACCTTGAGCCACGTGTAGGCGGAGGTCCCGGCGAGTCCGGAGGCGACGGCGATGGAGCGGGTGACGGCGCCCGCACCGAGGTCGTTGCGCAGCACTCCGCCCTCGCGCCGGCTGAGGAAGGGTTCGAGGAACACGGGCAGCCGGGCCCGCGCCATCTCGTCCACGGTGCGGGCCGCCGTGTGCAGGGTGCGCAGCGTCCCGGGGTCGGCGGGGTCGATGCGCAGCAGGATCTTCCCGGCGTCGTAGCGGGAGCGCACGAGGTCGGCGGGGCGGGGGCCGGTGAAGCGGTCGTCGGCCTCGAAGACGGAACCGGCGAGGCCGCCCCGGTTCATGGAGCCGATGACGACCTTGCCGTCGAGGGCGCCGAGCAGCAGCAGGTCGTCCAGCACGTCGGCGCTCCCGAGGACGCCGTCCACTCCGGGGTGGGCGAGGGCGAGGCACAGCCGGTCGAGGAGTTCGCGGCGGCTGGCCATCGCGAAGGGGTCGGGCCCGGCGCCGAGCACCCCGCGCGCGGGGTGGTCGGCGGCCACGACGAGCAGCCCGCGCCCCGGCAGGACGAGCGGGCGCCGCACCCGGCGCGCGGCGGCCTCGGCGACCGCCTCGGGGTGTTCGGCGCGCACGCGGGCCAGTCCGGCGAGGTCGACGCCGGTCACGGGCGCTCCCCCGCCGAGGCCGGCCGGTGCCTCACGGGCGGGTGCCTTCGAGGGCCGCGGCGACCTCGTGCGGGAAGGGCATCGCGGAGGAGCACTCCAGCCGGGAGGCGACGATGGCCCCGGCGGCGCCCGCGTACCGCACGGTCTCCTCCAGGGGCAGTCCGTCGAGCAGTCCGTGGCACAGCGCCCCGCCGAAGGCGTCCCCGGCGCCGAGCCCGTTGACGACCTCGACCTCGACGGCGGCGGCGTCGACCACGGTGCCGTCCCGGTGGACGGCGAGGACGCCCCCGGGGCCGCGTTTGACGACGGCGAGTTCGACTCCGGCGGCGAGCAGCGCCTCGGCGGCGGCGCGCGGTTCGCTCTCGCCGGTGGCGACCTCGCACTCCGTCAGATTGCCGACGGCGACGGTGGCGTGGGCGAGGGCGGCGGCGTAGTGCGGGCGGGCGCTCCCGGGCTCGGACCAGAACATGGGGCGCCAGTCGAGGTCGAAGACGGTCGCGGTGCGCCGCGCTCCGGGCGGCCCGGCCGAGCGGGCGGCGAGCGCTTCGAGGGTCGTGGCGCGGCTGGGTTCCTCGCTCAGGCCGGTCCCGGTCATCCAGAAGATCCGCGCGGACCGCAGCGCGTCGAGGTCGAGTTCCCCCGGGTGCAGCTCCAGGTCGGGGGCCTTGGGGCGGCGGTAGAAGTACAGCGGGAAGTCGTCGGGCGGGAAGAGTTCGCAGAAGGTGACGGGGGTGGGCAGCCCGGGGACGGGGGTGACCCAGCGGTCGTCGACGCCGAAGCGGCGCAACTGCTCGTGGACGTAGGCGCCGAACGGGTCGTCACCGGTGCGGCTGACGACGGCGGTGCGGCGGCCGAGGCGGGCGGCGGCGACGGCGACGTTGGTCGCGGAGCCGCCGAGGAACTTGCCGAAGGTCTCGACCCGGGCGAGCGGGACCCCGCTCTGGAGTGGGTAGAGGTCCACGCCGATGCGGCCCATGGTGATCAGCTCGTACGGCTCGGGCTCCATCCATGACCCCTTCGGTTCGCCCGGTCCCAGGTCTAGCCGTCACGGGTGCGGCGTGTCAACCTTTTGTCCTGACATACGGACCTGGACGACGCGGCGCGCCCGGCCCTGCCCGCCGCCACGCCGTGCCGGTATCCGCCCCGCCGGGCCCGTACGCGCCGTTCTTGACACCTTTTCGGCGCGCTGGGGAAGGTGGACCGCATGGCTGACACCGAGGTGCCCCCGCAGTCCCGTCTCCGGATCGGTTCCGCCCCCGACTCCTGGGGGGTGTGGTTTCCCGAGGACGAGCGCCAGGTGCCGTGGACCCGGTTCCTCGACGAGGTGGCCGTCGCCGGGTACGAGTGGATCGAGCTGGGCCCGTACGGCTATCTGCCGACCGATCCGGCCCTGTTGGCGCGGGAGACGGCGGCGCGCGGCCTGAAGGTGTCGGCGGGCACCGTCTTCACGGGGCTGCACCACGGTCCGGCCGTGTGGGAGTCGACGTGGGAGCACGTCGAGCGGATCGCCGCCCTGGCCCGGGACCTGAACGCCTCTCACCTCGTGGTGATCCCCTCCTTCTGGCGGGACGACAAGACGGGCCGGGTCCTGGAGGACCGGACGCTGACGGCGACGCAGTGGCACGACCTGGCGCGGCAGACGGAGCGCCTGGCGCACGAGGTGCGGGAGCGTTTCGGTCTGCGTGTCGTGGTGCATCCGCACGCGGACACGCACATCGACACGGAGGAGAACGTCGCGCGGTTCCTCGACGCGACCGAGCCCGACCTCGTCTCGCTGTGCCTGGACACGGGTCACTACGCCTACTGCGGCGGGGACAGCGTCAGGCTCGTCGAGACGTACGGGGAGCGGATCGGCTACCTGCATCTCAAGCAGGTCGACCCGGAGGTGCTGGCGGCGGTACGCGCGCAGGACCTGCCGTTCGGCCCGGCGGTGGGACGCGGGGTGATGTGCGAGCCGCCGCTCGGGGTGCCCGCGCTGGAGCCCGTACTGGAGGCGGTGCGGGCGCTGGACGTGGACCTGTTCGCGATCGTCGAGCAGGACATGTACCCCTGCCCGCCGGACCGCCCCCTGCCGGTGGCCGCGCGCACCCGGGCCTTCCTGCGATCCTGCGGCGCCTGACAACACGTAGCCCCGCCCGGGAGCGAACGGCCGCGCCACCCCGGGGGGCCGCGCTACCCACGGCTACCGGCTGGCGCCGTCCGGACCGGTGCGACGCCGGGAGCCGCCGGCGGACGCCGGCGAGGCCGGCCCCGGATCCGGGGCCGGCCGACGCGACTGCCCCGGACGGACGGGGGCGGGCCCCCGACACGAGGTCGCGACCCTGTGGAGTCAGAAGCGCCAGTTTTCGTCAATCTGACGTGATGCGGAGCTGAATTGGGCCTCGGTCAGTCGCCGCTCTGCGATGCTGGTGGCCGATCGAGAGGGGCCGCAGCGATGCAGTGGAAGATCCACGGGGAACGTCCGGTCTACGAGAACGCCTGGGTGAACCTGTGGCTCACCGACATCGAGACCCCGGACGGAAACCGCTGGGAGCACCACGTCGTCAGGCTTCGGCACCTGGCCGTGGCCGCCGTGGTCAACGAGCGGCATGAGGTTCTGATGATGTGGCGGCACCGCTTCATCACGGACGCCTGGGCGTGGGAGCTGCCCATGGGGCTGGTCGAGGAAGGCGAGAGCCCGGCGGAAGCAGCAGCTCGTGAGGTGCTTGAGGAGACGGGCTGGCGACCTGGCCCGATCAAGTCACTCATCTACGCCGAGCCGGCCAACGGCATCACCGACTCCCAGCACCACGTCTTCCGGGCCGATGGGGCGACGTACGAGGGCCCGCCGACCGAGAAGAACGAGTCGGACCGGATCGAGTGGATCCCGCTGGCCGACGTGCGGGGCATGATCGACCGTCGCGAGATCGTCAGCAGCGGCTCCCTCGTCGGGCTGCTCTACGTCCTCATGGACGAGGCGATCCACTGACCTGGGGTATGCGGGCCCGGAGGCTCACGCGAGCCAAAGCATTGGCCGTGGCCGGACCGAGGGCCTCGGTGAAGCAGCGCTTCGGCACCGGCTCAGGTCTGCCCGAGTCCGAGGTTCGGACCGGCGGCGAGGGCACGCGTACGCCCAAGCTCGGGCCACCGCACGGCCGCACCCTTCTTGCTGCCCTCTCCCTCTCGTCGTCTTCTCGCCCTCCCGGGTGTTCCGTCGGCCCCGGTCGGAGCGGATAATCAGTCCATACGCCCGCTCTGTCACGGTCGTACGACAAAAGAGCCGCTTGTGTCACATCCGTCCCAGGAGCATCCGGATTCGGCCACGACCCGCTCACGGTCGCGCCGGGCACGCGTCCCGGGCCACCCGTTCGGCCCAGGCTGGCTGCTCGTCACGCGCCCAGTCCCCCGGCGGCTCGACCCGGACCGCCACTGAGGCGTACGCAGGGAGGTGCCCGCATGACCGGCCCGGACCTCTGGTCGTACAACGAGATCGCCGCGCACATCCAGGTGCGCCCGGACACGGTGCGCTCCTACCGCAAACAGGGCGTGCTGCCCCCGCCGGACCGCACGATCGGCGGGCGGCCGTACTGGTACCCCGACACCATCCGCACGTGGGTGGCGAACCGGCCCGGCAACCGGCACCGCTCACGCTGACCGGCGCCTAGGGACGACCTAGGGGAGGACGACCCGGACCCCGCCCGGACCGCCCGGTGAGCCCATCGCGGCGAGTGCGGCGGGGGCCGCCTCCAGGGGGATCGTGTCGGTGACGAGCAGTCCGGGGCGCAGCCGGCCGGAGCGTACGAGGTCGAGCATCGGCGGGTAGGCGTGCGCGGCCATGCCGTGGCTGCCGAGGAGTTCGAGTTCCAGCGCGAGGGCACGTCCGAGGGGCACGGCCGGGTCCTCGGGCAGCAGGCCGACCTGCACGTGCCGGCCCCGGCGGCGCAGACCGCGCACCGAGGCGGCGCAGGTCGCGGCGGAGCCGAGCGCGTCGAGGGACACGTGGGCACCGCCGCCGGTCGCCTCGCGGACGGCCTCGGCCGGGTCGCCCGCGCGCGCGTCGACGCACACGTCGGCCCCGCAGGCGGCGGCGAGGCGCAGCGCCTCCTCGCGCACGTCGACGGCGACGACCCGGGCGCCGGCCGCTACGGCGATCATCACGGCGGACAGCCCGAGGCCGCCGCAGCCGTGCACGGCGACCCACTCGCCGGGCGCGGCCCTGCCGCGCGCGAGCACCGCCCGGTAGGCGGTCGCGAAACGGCAGCCGAGCGAGGCCGCCGCCGCGCAGGACAGGTCCTCGGGGACGGCGACGAGGTTGACGTCGGCGTGGTCGAGGGCGACGTACTCGGCGAAGGAGCCCCAGTGCGTGAACCCGGGCTGGGTCTGCCGTTCGCACACCTCCTGCCGTCCGGCGACGCAGGACGGACAGGTGCCGCACGCGCACACGAAGGGCACGGTGACCCGGTCGCCCGCCCGCCAGCGCCGCACGCCGGGCCCTACGGCCGCCACGACTCCGGCGAGTTCGTGCCCGGGGACGTGCGGCAGCCGGATGTCCGGGTCGTGGCCCTGCCAGCCGTGCCAGTCGCTGCGGCACAGCCCGCTGGCCTCGACACGCACCACGGCGCCGTGCGGGGCGGGCGCGGGATCGGGGACCGTCCGCACCCGCGCCGGCTCCCCGAACCGCTCGAACACGACTGCCCGCATGACTCCTCCACCCGTCCCGGTCCCGTCCGTCCGCGCGTGGGCGGCGGGGCTTCTGGGACGCGACGGTAACCCGTACGGCGCGGCGTGGACCGAGGGGGCCGGGCCGGACGCCCGGACCGCCCTAAGATCCGGGCACACGCCCCTCCTCAAACGAAACGTCCTCGGATACCTGGAACACCCCGTACCACCCGTAACACCCGGAACACCCGGAACACCCGGGTACGCCTCCGCCCTCCCCGGACCACCCCCGGAGACCGCTCGTGACCCAGCCCCCGGCCCCCGCGCCCACCCCTCCCCCGCAGCCGGTCCCGTACGCGGACGGGATGGCCGTCCGGCCGGGTCTGTGGCGGCACTGCCTGTGGATCGGGGCGCTGCTGTGGGCGCTGACGGCGGCGGTGACCTGGGCGACGCGGAACACGACGCTGCTGCCGACGCTGATCCTGCTGGGCAGCTTCCTCGTCCCGGTGACCTTCGCGCTGTGGGCCTACGAGCGCCACGGGGCGGGCCTGGGCGTGCACGCGCTGCTGAGCTGCTTCGTGTCGGGCGGGGTGCTCGGGGTACTGGGGGCCTCGCTCGCCGAGTACTTCCTGCTGCACCCCTCGGTCGGCGCGTACGCCGGGGTGGGGCTCATCGAGGAGGCGGTGAAGCTGCTCGTCCTGATGTGGCTCGTACGGCACGCGAAGTGGCTGTACGGCCCGCGCGCGGGGGCGGTACTGGGCGGGGCGGTCGGTTTCGGCTTCGCGGCCTTCGAGAGTTCCGGGTACGCCTTCAACGCGGCGCTCTCGCTGAACGGCCTCGACCTGCGCTCCCTGCTCCAGACCGAGATCCTGCGCGGGGTGCTCACTCCGTTCGGCCACGGGCTGTGGACGGCGCTCGCGGGCGCGGTGCTGCTCGCGCACCGCGGGCCGGACGGGCGCTATCGTCCGGGCTGGGGCCTGCTCCTCGCCTACCTCGGGGTCTCGGCGCTGCACGCGCTGTGGGACTCGACGCACGGGATCGCGCTGTGGCTGGTGTCGGTGGTGACCGGCCGGGCGGTGACCCTGTCGACCCCGACCCCGGACTTCCTGAGCGGGGCGGACGCGGAGCAGCGGCGGCTGTACCTGGCGTTCTCTGCGGGCGGGCTGGTCCTCATCACGCTGATCGCCGCGGCGTGGGGCCGGGCGATGGCGCGCCGCGACCCGACCTGGAACGCCGGGGCGACGAGCGGCCCACAGGACCACGCCGCGGCGTCCAGCCGCTGGATCGATACCCCCTAGGGGTATAGTGTGGTGAGTGTCGGGAAATCCCGGGTACCCCTCGGGTCACTCCCGGCACGCTACGCCGTTGCCACGCGGGGCCCGCGCCCCGCTCCCGCCCGACGAGGAGACACACCATGACCGCGCAGTCCGCCACCGACGCCACCGCCTCCGTCACCACCGTCTACCGGGTCACCGGGATGTCCTGCGGCCACTGCGAGGGCGCGGTCACCGCGGAGCTGAAGGAGCTGGCCGGCGTCACCGGGGTGCGCGCCTCGGCCGCGCGCGGCGAGGTCGCGGTGGACTCGGCCGCCCCGCTGGACGAGGCCGCCGTGCGCGCCGCCGTGGACGAGGCCGGTTACGAGCTGGCCGGCACGGTCTGACCGGGACTCCGGACGGGCGGCCCGCTCCGGGCCGTCCGCCCGCTCCGGCATACCCCTGCCCCGTACCCCTATGAACCGACCGTCAGCTATGAACCGACCGTCAGCAGACGCCCCCCAGTGGAAGGCAGCCCCATGAGCACGCCGCTCCAGGACTCCGAGCAGCCGGACATAGCGCCGCCGGGAGGGCCGGGCGCCCCCGCGGCCGAGGTGGAACTCGCCGTCGGGGGGATGACCTGCGCCGCGTGCGCGGCGCGCGTCGAGAAGAAGCTCAACCGGATGGAGGGCGTCGTCGCCTCGGTCAACTACGCGACCGAGAAGGCGAAGGTCTCCTACCGCGGCGGAGTCGCCGTGGACGACCTCGTCGCGACCGTCGTGAAGACCGGCTACACCGCCGAGCCGGTCCGGCGCCCCGAGCCCGAGCCCGCCCCGGAGCCGGATCAGGAGCGGGGGGCGGCGCGGCCGGCCGCGGGACCCGCCACCGATGCGCCCCCGGGCGCCGGCGCGCCCGCCTCCCCGGCGCGGGCGCGGCTCGCGGCCCTGCGGCAGCGGCTCACGGTCTCGGCGGTCCTGTCCCTCCCGGTGGTCCTGCTCGCCATGGTCCCGCCACTCCAGTTCGACAGCTGGCAGTGGCTGTCACTGACCCTCGCGGCACCCGTCGTCGTATGGGGCGGGCTGCCCTTCCACCGGGCCGCGTGGACCAACGCCCGGCACGGCGCCGCCACGATGGACACCCTGGTCTCGGTCGGTACCCTCGCCGCCTTCGGCTGGTCGCTGTGGGCCCTGTTCCTCGGCCACGCGGGGATGCCGGGGATGCGGCACGGCTTCGACTTCACGGCGAGCCCCTCGGACGGCGCCTCGACGATCTACCTGGAGGTCGCGGCCGGGGTCGTGACCTTCATCCTGCTCGGCCGCTACCTGGAGGCCCGCTCCAAGCGCAGCGCGGGGGCGGCGCTGCGGGCGCTCCTGGAGATGGGCGCCAAGGACGTCGGCGTCCTGCGGGAGGGCCGCGAGGTGCGGGTCCCGGTCGGGGCGCTGCGCACCGGCGACCGTTTCCTCGTACGGCCCGGCGAGAAGATCGCCACCGACGGCACCGTGGAGGAGGGCGAGTCGGCGGTCGACGCCTCGATGCTCACCGGGGAGTCGGTGCCGGTCGACGTGGCCCCGGGCTCCGCGGTCACCGGGGCGACCGTCAACACCTCGGGCCGCCTCGTGGTGCGCGCGACCCGGGTCGGCTCCGACACGCAGCTCTCCCGCATGGCCCGCCTGGTCGAGGACGCGCAGAACGGCAAGGCGCGGGTGCAGCGGCTCGCCGACCGGGTCGCCGGGGTCTTCGTCCCGGTCGTCTTCCTGATCGCCCTCGGCACGCTCGTCGGCCGGCTGCTCGCGACGGACGACGTGACGGGTGCGTTCGCCGCCGCCGTCGCGGTCCTGATCATCGCCTGCCCGTGCGCCCTGGGCCTCGCGACGCCGACGGCCCTCATGGTCGGTACGGGGCGCGGCGCGCAGCTCGGCATCCTGATCAAGGGCCCCGAGGTCCTGGAGTCGACGCGGGCGGTGGACACCGTCGTCCTCGACAAGACGGGCACCGTGACGACCGGGCGGATGCGGCTGCGGGCGGCGCTGCCCGCCCCCGGCGTGGACGAGGACGAGCTGCTGCGCCTCGCGGGCGCCCTGGAGCACGCCTCGGAGCATCCGGTGGCGCGCGCTCTCGCGGAGGGCGCCGAGCGGCGGGTGGGCGCGCTGCCGCCCGTGGCGGGGTTCGAGAACCTGGCCGGGCGCGGGGTGCGCGGCACGGTCGAGGGGCACCGTGTGCGGGTCGGCCGGGACCGTCTGATGGCGGACCTGGACCTCCCGGCGGCGGTGGCCGAGGCGAAGGCGCGGGCGGAGGCTCAGGGCGCCACGGCGGTCCTCGTGGCCTGGGCGGCCCCGGACGAGGAGAAGGAGACGGTACGCGGGCTCCTGACGGTCGCGGACGCGGTGAAGGAGACGAGCGCGGAGGCCGTGACGCGGCTGCGCGCCCTCGGCCTGCACCCGGTCCTGCTGACCGGTGACAACAGGGCGGTCGCCGAGGCGGTGGCCCGGGAGGTCGGCATCGAGGAGGTCGTCGCCGACGTCCTGCCCGAGGACAAGGTGGAGGTCGTGCGCCGGCTGCGGTCCGAGGGCCGGACGGTGGCGATGGTGGGCGACGGCGTCAACGACGCGGCGGCGCTCGCCACCGCCGATCTGGGCCTGGCGATGGGCACGGGTACGGACGCGGCGATCGAGGCCGGTGACCTGACGCTGGTCCGGGGCGACCTGCGGGTCGCGGCCGACGCGATCCGGCTGTCCCGCCGGACCCTCGGAACGATCAAGGGCAATCTGTTCTGGGCCTTCGGCTACAACGTCGCGGCGATCCCGCTCGCGGCGGCCGGTCTGCTCAATCCCATGATCGCCGGGGCGGCCATGGCCTTCTCCTCGGTCTTCGTAGTGACCAACAGTCTTCGCCTCAGGACCTTCACATAGCCCCCGCAACCCCCTTACGCTAAGGCCCGGATCTCAAGGTCCGGGTCTTCGCGTGGTTCAGGTCGCGCGCCCGGAAGGGAGAGAGACGCAGATCACACAGATCCGTAGGTAACCATGAGCCCTGCTCGTGGGTCTAACGGCATGCCGGGCAACGTCTTGGGGGGCGTTCTCCGGCAGCCGAGGACGTCTTGGGGGACGTTCTCGACAGCGACAGCCGGGGCGACGTGCCGCCGGGGAGCTTGAGCGGCCCTCCCGCGCGTACGCGTCCCGGCGGACCGCGCACCACAGACGCCCGGCCGGATCCCGTGGGGGGAATCCGATCCCGGGGCACAGGGAAGGCGCCCTGACCATTGGCCCGTGGGGGGACCAGTGGCGGGGCGCCTTTCGCTTGTCGCGCGGGCCCGGAGGCGTGTCCGCCCTCCGGGCCGGCCCGCGTGTCCTCAATCGCCGGACGGGCTCTGTGGGTGACCGGGTACGGGACCTCTTGCCCCTCCGGCCTTCGCGTCCTCAATCGCCGGACGGGCTTGATGGGTGTCCGCACGAGTGGGTTCTCGGCCCTCCGGGCCTCGCGTCCTCAATCGCCGGACGGGCTCCATGGGTGACCGCGCGGCCCTGTCGAGCCCGTCCGGCGATTGAGGACAAGGCCGAAGGCCGTTCATCGAGCCCGTCCGGCGCTTGAGGACAAGGCCGAAGGCCGTTCATCGAGCCCGTCCGGCGCTTGAGGACAAGGCCGAAGGCCGTTCATCGAGCCCGTCCGGCGTCTGAGGACGAGACCGAAGGCCATATACCGAAGGCCGTATATCGAGCCCGTCCGGCGCTTGAGGACGAGAGGCCCGGAGGGCCGATCGCCCCCGGACAACGCAACGGCGCCGCTCCCCCCGCCACGGGGAGAAACGACGCCGCCTCATTACCGCGGGGGAACCCCGCTCAGCGCTGCTCGACCGGCACGAAGTCGCGCTCGACGACACCCGTGTAGATCTGCCGCGGGCGCCCGATGCGCGACCCCGGCTCCTTGATCATCTCGTGCCACTGCGCGATCCAGCCCGGCAGGCGGCCCAGCGCGAACAGCACGGTGAACATCTCGGTGGGGAAGCCCATCGCCCGGTAGATCAGACCGGTGTAGAAGTCCACGTTCGGGTAGAGCTTGCGCTCGACGAAGTAGTCGTCGGCCAGCGCGTGCTCCTCCAGCTTGAGCGCGATGTCCAGCAGCTCGTCGGACTTGCCGAGCGCGGAGAGCACGTCGTGCGCCGCGGACTTGATGATCTTCGCCCGGGGGTCGAAGTTCTTGTAGACACGGTGTCCGAAGCCCATGAGCTTCACACCGTCTTCCTTGTTCTTCACCTTGCGGATGAAGGTGTCGACGTCGCCGCCGGACTCCTTGATGCCTTCCAGCATCTCCAGCACCGACTGGTTGGCGCCGCCGTGCAGCGGGCCCCACAGCGCGTTGATGCCGGCGGAGATCGAGGCGAACATGTTCGCCTGCGAGGAGCCGACCAGGCGCACCGTGGAGGTCGAACAGTTCTGCTCGTGGTCCGCGTGCAGGATGAGCAGCTTGTCGAGCGCCGAGACGACGACCGGGTCGAGCTCGTACTCCTGGGCCGGCACGGAGAACGTCATGCGCAGGAAGTTCTCGACGTAGCCGAGGTCGTTGCGCGGGTAGACGAACGGGTGGCCCACGGACTTCTTGTACGCGTAGGCGGCGATCGTCGGAAGCTTGGCCAGGAGCCGGATCGTCGACAGGTTGCGCTGCTGCTCGTCGAACGGGTTGTGGCTGTCCTGGTAGAACGTCGACAGCGCGCTGACCACGGAGGACAGCATGGCCATCGGATGGGCGTCGCGCGGGAAGCCGTCGAAGAACCGCTTGACGTCCTCGTGCAGCAGGGTGTGCTGCGTGATGTCGTTCTTGAAGGCCGACAACTCGTCGACCTGCGGAAGCTCACCGTTGATGAGCAGGTACGCCACCTCGAGGAAGCTGCTGTGCTCGGCAAGCTGCTCGATGGGGTAGCCGCGATACCGGAGGATGCCCTCCTCACCGTCCAGATAGGTGATCGCGGACTTGTACGCGGCGGTGTTGCCGTATCCGCTGTCCAGGGTCACCAGACCGGTCTGGGCGCGGAGCTTCCCGATGTCGAAGCCCTTGTCGCCGACGGTGCTGTTGACCACCGGGTAGGTGTACTCGCCGTCGCCGTACCGCAGTACTACCGCGTCGTTGTCGCGTTTCTCGCTCACGTCATCCCTCACCGACGTAGTGCCTCTTCTTCGAGGTGCCCTGACTGTCTCTACCTTCCCCCATTTGGCCGAGGAAAGTGCACTCGGGGCCGACCATTGGCCCTATTGGCGGCACTCAGTGCCGCCGAGCCTTGCCATACTGCCGCTTGGTCTCCGGTTGCGGAAGGGCGGGGTGATGTTTCCCACCGCTTTGATCGATCATTTTTCCGTACGGTGTCCGGCGAGGTCACGGCGGGGTCGCCGCGGCTCCCTTCCAGGGTCCCGGAATCCGCGCCACACCTCCTCACCGTAGGCCGGTCAGCGGCCGTCCGGCGAGTCGGTGATCGAGGGCGGTGTGCCTCCGGCCTGCGGAAACCGTCCGGACCGCCTGGGCGAGGGCGCGGCGCGAGCCGACCAGCACGACGAGCCGCTTCGCGCGGGTGACGGCCGTATACAGAAGATTGCGCTGGAGCATCATCCAGGCACTCGTGGTGACGGGGACGACGACGGCCGGGTACTCGCTGCCCTGGGAGCGGTGGATGGTCACGGCGTAGGCGTGTGCCAGCTCGTCGAGTTCGTCGAACTCGTAGGGGATCTCCTCGTCCTCGTCGGTCAGGACGGTGAGCCGCTGCTCCTCCGGATCGAGGCCGGTGACGACGCCGACGGTCCCGTTGAAGACGCCGTTGGCGCCCTTCTCGTAGTTGTTCCTGATCTGGGTGACCTTGTCGCCTACGCGGAAGACCCGGCCGCCGAAGCGCTTCTCGGGCAGTCCGGGCCGGGCGGGGGTGATGGCCTGCTGGAGCAGCCCGTTGAGGGCGCCCGCTCCGGCCGGCCCGCGGTGCATCGGGGCGAGCACCTGCACGTCACGGCGCGGGTCGAGCCCGAACTTCGCCGGTACCCGCCGGGCGGCCACGTCCACGGTCAGCCGCCCGGCCTCCTCGGTGTCGTCCTCCACGAAGAGGAAGAAGTCGTCCAGGCCGGAAGTGAGCGGCTGGGAACCGGAGTTGATGCGGTGGGCATTGGTGACGACGCCGGACTGCTGGGCCTGCCGGAAGATCCGGGTCAGCCGTACGGCGGGCACCGGGGAGCCCTCGGCGAGCAGATCGCGCAGGACCTCCCCGGCACCCACGGAGGGCAGTTGGTCGACGTCGCCGACGAGCAGCAGGTGGGCGCCGGGCGCGACCGCCTTGACGAGTTTGTTGGCGAGCAGCAGGTCGAGCATCGACGCCTCGTCCACGACGACGAGGTCGGCGTCGAGCGGGCGGTCCCGGTCGAAGGCTGCGTCCCCGCCGGGCTTCAGCTCCAGCAGCCGGTGCACGGTGGAGGCTTCGGCGCCGGTCAGTTCGGACAGCCGTTTCGCGGCCCGCCCGGTGGGCGCGGCGAGCACGACCTTGGCGCGCCGGGCGCGGGCGAGTTCCACGACGGAGCGCACGGTGAAGGATTTCCCGCAGCCGGGGCCGCCGGTGAGGACGGCGACCTTGCGGGTCAGCGCGAGCCGCACGGCGGCCTCCTGCTCGGGGGCGAGCGAGGCGCCGGTGCGCCGGGCGAGCCAGCCGAGGGCGGCGCTCCAGTCGACGTCCTGGAAGGCGGCGAGCCGGTCGGTGTCCGCGTCGAGCAGTCTGCGCAGCTGCCCGCTGAGTGAGAGTTCGGCGCGGTGGAAGGGCACGAGGAACACCCCGGTCACCGGCTCCCCGTCCTCGGTGTCCGGCGGCACCTGTTCGCGTACGACGCCCTCGGGGTCGGCGGCCAGTTCACCGAGGCAGTCGATGACGAGCCCGGTGTCGACGCCGAGGAGTTTCACCGCGTCGCTGATGAGCCGTTCCTCGGGGAGGTAGCAGTGGCCCTGGTCGGCGGATTGCGAAAGGGCGTACTGGAGGCCCGCCTTGACGCGCTCCGGGCTGTCCTGCGGGATGCCGACGGCCTGCGCGATGCGGTCGGCGGTGAGGAAGCCGATGCCCCACACGTCGGCGGCCAGGCGGTAGGGCTCGCTCTTGACGACGGAGACGGAGGCGTCCCCGTACTTCTTGTAGATCCGTACGGCGATGGAGGTGGACACCTCGACGCTCTGGAGGAAGACCATGACCTCCTTGATGGCCTTCTGCTCCTCCCAGGCCGCGGTGATCTTCGCGGTCCGCTTGGGACCGAGGCCCGGCACCTCGATGAGCCGTTTCGGCTCCTGCTCGATGATGTCGAGCGTCTCGGTGCCGAAGTGCCGGGTGATCCGGTCGGCGAACACCGGCCCGATCCCCTTGACGAGGCCCGAGCCGAGGTAACGCCTGATGCCCTGGATCGTGGCCGGGAGCACCGTCGTGTAGTTCTCCACGACGAACTGCCGCCCGTACTGCGGGTGCGAGCCCCAGCGGCCCCGCATCCGCAGCGACTCCCCGGGCTGCGCCCCGAGCAGCGCCCCCACGACGGTCAGCAGATCCCCGCCGCCGCGCCCGGTGTCGACGCGCGCGACGGTGTACCCCGTCTCCTCGTTCGCGTACGTGATCCGCTCCAGCGTCGCTTCGAGCACGGCGAGCGCGGGCCCGGCGGACTGCCCGGAGGTCCCGGGGGTCCCGGAGGTGTGGGTACTGGCCATGGGGCGACGGTATCGCCGGGGGGTGACAGCGCGGGTCACGGCCGGGGCGGAAGGAGGGCGGGCGGCGCTCCCTGCCGGGAGAACCCTGAGCGAACCCCGAGGGGCGGGCGCCGCGGGGCCGGGGCGTCCCGGGGTCGGCTCAGGGGCGGGCTCGTCCCGGCGGATGATCACCGAGGAGCGGAGCGCAACCAGGATGTTCACATCAACCAGCCTCTACCACACGGAAGTTGACTTATGACTTCGCGCCTTCGCCCTCCGCCCCTCCCCGTCGCCGTGGCCGCCTCGGTCGCGCTGGCCGTGACCGGTCTGTCCGTCGCCCCGGCCCTCGCCGCACCCGCGCCGCCGAGCGTGGCGCGCCACCACCACGGGATACCGGCGGAGCAGGCGCGTGCCCTGGCCGGAGCCCTCGCGGACCTGCCCGCCGACGACGCGACGGCCGCCCTCGTCAGGGTGGGCGGGAGGGAGGGCGCCTGGCGGGGGTCGGCCGGGGTGCACGACCTCGACAGCCGCCGTCCGGCGCTGCCCGGGGCGAGGTTCCGGGCCGGTTCGGCCACGAAGGTCCTCACCGCCGCTGTCGTCCTCCAGCTCGCCGACGAGGGACGGGTCGCACTGAACCGCCCGGCCCGCTCCTACCTGCCGGACCTGATTCCGGCGCGCTACCGCCATGTGACGGTACGGCAGTTGCTCAACCACACGAGCGGTATCCCGGCGGCCGAGACGACCGCCGACACCCTGGAGGAGGCGTACGCCCACCGCTTCGACCGCACCACCCCGCGGGCGGCGGTGGCCTCGGCGACCGCGCGGGACCCCGAGTTCCGCCCCGGCACGGTCCAGCACTACCTGAACATCAACTACACCGTCCTGGGCCTCCTGGTGGAGCGGGTCACGCGCCACTCCTACGAGGAGGAGGTGAACCGGCGGGTGATCCGCCCGCTCGGCCTGCGCGACACGTACCTGCCGGGGGCCGACCCCGCCATCAGGGGCCCGCACAACCACGGTTACCAGATGTTTCCCACGGCGGACGGCGGGACGGAGCCGCGCGACGTCACCGTCTGGGGGCAGACCGGCTCCTGGGCCGCGGGCGATCTCGTCTCGACCACGGCCGACCTCGAACGCCTCATGACCGCCCTCTTCCGGGGCAGGGTCGTACGCGGTCCCGCGCTGGAGGAGATGTTCACGCTGCCGGGCGGGCGCGTGCGCATGTACGGCTCGGACGACCCGGCCGCCTACAGCGCGGGCCTCTCGATGCTCAGGCTCGGCGGCCGGGAGGTGTGGGCCAAGACCGGCAGCCGCTACGGCTACCTGACGGGCGTCGCCGCGACCCGCGACCTCTCCAGGACCCTCGTCTACAGCGTCAACGACACGGACGCGAAGGGCTCGGGCATGAGTGACCGCGTCCTGGCCCTGGCCGGCGCGGCCTTCGGAGCGGCCGGCTGACCGAGGGCCGGGCCGCCGGGTCCGGCCACCTACCGGGGAGGGGCGCCGTGAACGGCCCCGGGCTGAGGCCCGGCGAGGCGCCGCGGCCGAGGACTCACACGGCCGCCTCGCCGCGCACGGCCGCACCCGCCGCCCCACCGGTGTGCTCCGCCCTGCGGACGGCGAGCGGGGCGAGCAGTCCCGTCACGAGGAACAGGGCCCCCACGACGTACCAGCCCGGCCGCCCCCAGGACACGCACAGCGCGATGAGGAGCGCGGGGCCGACCGCCTCGGCGAGGCCCGCGCCCAGGCCGAAGACGCCCAGGTACTGGCCCGTGGCCCGTTCCGGGGCGAGCGCGAAGGACACCTCGAAGCCCGCCGCCGAGTGCCACAGTTCACCGGCGGTGTGGACGACCACGGCGCCCAGCAGTACGGCCACGGCGATCCCGGCGGGCACCCCGGCGGACAGCGGGACCAGCGCGCACGAGAGGAGGAAGGCGAGACCCGCTCTGCGGTAGGCGAGCCCGCCCGCCTTCGGTGAGACGACGCCGCGGCCCGCGCGCACCTGGAAGGCGACGACGAGGACCGTACCGGTCAGCATCGTGGCGGAGACGACCCAGTGCGGGGCGGTGGTGAACCCGACGATCCACAGGGGGATGGCGACGGTGAGCACCTTGAACTGGATGGCCATGACGCCGTCGAGCGCCGTGAGCAGCAGATAGGGCCGGTCGCGCAGGGCGCTCCCGCGCGGGCCGTGCGCGGCGGGCGCCGGTGGCGAGACCGGCAGGAGCCGCAGGACGACGGCGGCGGCCACGAAGGCCACCGCGTTGCCGAGGACCAGCAACCGGTAAGCGGGGAGCGTGCCGACCTGGACGGCCCACCCCGCGAGGAGCGCCCCCAGGGAGATGCCGAGGTTGGTCACGGCCCGCAGGTAGGACCGGAACTCCTGGGGGCGCGCGCCGCCGTGCCGCCTGATGAGCGGTGAACGTGCGGCGAGTCCGGCCGACTTCGCCCCACCGGCCGCGCACACCGCGCACAGGAAGGCCCAGAAGCCGTCCGCGAGGAGGAATCCGGCCGTGGCCAGCGCCTGCACCAGCAGAGTGCCCGCGTAGATGCCGCGTGCGCCGCGCACGTCCGCGAGACGCCCCACGGCGACGCCGAGGAGGAGCGAGAGCACTCCGGCGACCCCGAGGCCCGCTCCCACCTGCCCGGCGGGGAGGTGGACCGCCTGCGTGAAGTACAGCACCCCGGCGGTCAGATACAGACCGCTGCCGACGGTGTAGACGAAGTTCGAGGCCGCGAGCACGCGCTGCGGCCCCGAGTCCGGAATGAGTCGAGGCATGACGAGGCTCCCCTTTCCCGCGCGCGGGACTCCGGCTCCCCAGTAAGGACCGGCCAAGCTTGTTGCACATTACTTGCATGAGCAAGAGGTGCGCGGAAACTTGTCCCGGCTCGGTGACTGCCGACCGCGGGGCCCCGCTTTCCCGGTCACCGAAACGGCTCGCCGGCGCCCCGTCCCCAAGGCAGACTCCCCCCATGTCCGACACCGAGCGTCACCCCCCGTACCCGCCCGCCCGAACCGTCGACCTGTTGACGCCTCGTCTCGCGCTTCATCCGCTCACGCCCCGGGAGGCGGTACGTCTTCTGGAGGGCGGGGAGGCGGCGGACGGCGGGTATCCGGGGAGCGGGGACCTGTCCGCCGCGCGGCGCTTCCTCGGACTGTGTGCGCGAGGGTGCGATCCCCGGCCGCTCGGGGCGTACGAGATCCGGCCGCGCGAGAGGGTGCCGGGCGGCGCCGTCGGCGGGATCGACTTCCACGGGCCGGCCGATGAGCACGGCACCGTCCGTGTCGGCTACGGGCTGGTGCCCGCCGCGCGCGGGCACGGGTACGCCTCCGAGGCGCTGCGCGCGCTGCTGGAGCTGGCCGGGCGGCAGGGCGTACGGGCCGTGGAGGCCGACACCGACCACGGCAACGCGCCCTCCCGGCACGTGCTGGAGGCGGCGGGGCTGCGCTTCGTCCGGGGCGACGAGCGGGTGCGGTACTACCGGATCGAGCTGTCCGGCTGAGCGTCCCGGCGGCGTCTTCGCGACGTGAAAAAGCCCGGTTCGTCACCGAACCGGGCTCCTTCGGGTGTTCCCCCACCCCCCGTGGCAGCGCTTCCAGATCCCCCCCGGAATCCCCCCGAAGCTCTGCCGACACCCAGTACGACATGCCGTCGGGGCGAAGGGTTGTACGGCTCGGGAGAATTTCTTCCGGGGCAGCCGGTGTCACAGGGCGGGGTGCTCCCCGGGTTGCGACACCGTCCTGATCTCGTCGTGGGAGAGAGCGCCGGCCCAGGTGTGGACCTCGTCGATGTCGCCGTCGAGGTAGTGCTCCCCGGCGCCGTCGGCGGCGGAGTCCCGGCCGGCCTGGAGGAAGTGCCCGGTCTCCCACACGTGCGCCGCCGCGTAGGGCGCGCTGTCGGCGAGGGCGCCGTTGACGTAGAGCTGGACCTCGCCGGCTTTCTCGTCGTACTGGAGCGCCAGGGTCTGCGCCCCGTCGGGGGCGGGAGCGACGAGGTCCGTGGTGGCGGCGTCGCTCTCGTCGGCGAGGGCGAGCCGGGCCTGCCAGGTGTGGTCCGCCGCGTGGTAGCGGAGGGTGAAGGCGTCCGTCCTCTCCCCGGGCTGGGAGAGGACGGCCATGTCCCGGTCAGGAGTGCCGTGCAGACGCACCTTCGTGGCGACGGCCCAGCTCCGGCCGGTGTCGAGCGGCGGGATGTCGCTCCACAGGTAGTCGCCCTCCCCGTCCAGGGTGACGCTGCCGCTGCCCTCCAGCGGGTCCCGCGTGGTGATGTGGGCGTCGCCTTCGAGGATGAGGTCGGCGTGGTGGTCCTTCTCCGGAATGACCTCCCATCCGTTCTCCCAGGTCTCGGTGGCCTCCATCCCCCAGTAGGCGAAGGGCCGCGGCTTGCGGCGGCCGAGTTCGGCGATCTCGGCGGGCGGTACCGCGCGGTCCCACACCCGGACGTCGGCCAGCTCGCCCCGCCACCGGGGCGCGACATCACTCCTGTACATGTCCCAGGCCCGCCCCATGACGAAGTACCACAGGTCGGTGTCCTCGGGCACCGTCGCTTCCCCGGTGGCCACCGGCGCGCCGTCCACGGAGAGCCGGGCGGTGTGCGTCGCGGGGTCGTAGGAGCCCGTGAGGTAGGCCCACTCCCCCGCCCGCGGGGTCCCGCCGGTGACCCGGGTCTGCCCGTCCGCGGAGGGCAGCGTGAAGCTCCAGGCGGGTTCTCCGTCCGCGTCGGTGGTCGTGCCGAGGGTGAAGTTCGGTGTGTCCAGGAGACCGGACTGGCTGATCGCCGTCATGGCCCCGCCCGTCTCGTCGGGGAGTACCCACACCCCGGCGGTGAAGGCGCGCGTGACGTCCACGACGATCCCTTCCGTGACCACGTAGCTCTCGAAGCCGCCGTCGAAGGACGCGGCGCCCGGGGTGGTCCCGTGGGGACCGGGGTCCCCGAGCCGGACGCCGGAGCTGGGCAGGCCACGGTAGCCACCCGCCCACGCGTCGGCGTAGTAGGAGCCGTTGCGGTCGTCGAGCCGCCAGGCCGCCACCGGCTGGGTCCGCGTCGCCACCGCGTACCGGCACCTCCCCTGCCGGGCGGAGTCGCTCCACGGGCCGTAGCCGGCGCCGTCCTTGGCGCGCACCCGCCACCGCACCGGGAAGCCGTCGGGGACGGAGTCCGGCACCGTCCACGCGAAGACGTCACCGCTGGGCTGCGGTCCGGTACTGGCGCCCACGCGGTGCGCGGTGCCGTCCACGTCGCTCCAGACGGCCTCGAACTGGGCGGTGAGCTGGTCGCCGTCCGCGTCGTCCAGCCGCGCGCGCAGCGTGGGACGGGCCTGGACGGTGGTCGCCTCGACGACGTCGCAGACGGTGTCCCCCGTGGTCAGCGCGGCGATGGACGGCCGCGGCGGCGGCTGGTTCCCGGCGGCCGACGCCCCCGTGGTCGTCGCGGCGGTCACCGTCGCGAGCGCGGCGACCAGGGCGGTACGGAGTACGAGCCTGACGTGCATGTTCCCTCCCGGATGCGGCGCGGGCGGGCACAGCTCTCCCGACGCGCGCCCGGTGGCCCGGCGCCGGGGACCGCACGCGCGGCCCGGCGGCTCGCCGGGCGGCGTTGCGGATCGGCAAACGGGCACGGGTGACGCGTTCGGCCCCCCGGCCGACCCCCGTGAAACACCTCAGCTTAGAACGGGAGTACGACATCCTGGCGCCCGGGGACACGCGGGTTTCGGCCACGTGGGACCGGCCCCTTGCCTGGTAAGTCGTTGCCCGCACTGCGCCCGTCGAACCCGGCCGGAACCCGGCCGTGGGCCGACAGGCCCGCAGGGGGCGGGCGGGGGCGGGTGACCGGGCGGCCCCTCCCGGCGGGGCCCGCCCGGTCATCCGCCCCGCCCCGTTGCCGGCCGCGTTCGTGGCTACCAGACGTGTTCCGCGAACCGCCGTACCGTCCTCGCGAGCAGTTCGCGGCCGTCCGTGGCCCACAGCTCGTCGTTGAACAGTTCGACCTCGATCGGGCCGGTGTAGCCGACCGCCTCCACGCGTCGCCGCCACGCGCGCATGTCGATCGAGCCGTCGCCGATCTGGCCCCGCCCGTTGAGGACTCCGGCGGGCAGGGGGGTGGTCCAGTCGGCGAGCTGGAAGGCGCAGATCCGGCCCTCGCGTCCGGCCCGGTCGATCTGCCCGGGTGCCCGGTCGTCCCACCACACGTGGTACGTGTCGACGCAGACGCCGACCTGCTCGGCCGGGAAGTGCGCGGCGAGGTCGAGGGCCTGCGTCAGGGTCGAGACGACGCAGCGGTCCGAGGCGAACATGGGGTGCAGGGGTTCGATCGCCAGTCGCACCCCGTACCGGGCCGCGTACGGGGCGAGTTCGGTCAGGGACTCGGCGATCCGTTCGCGGGCGGCGGCGAGGTCCTTGTCCCCTTCGGGCAGTCCGCCGCTGACCAGGACGAGGACCTTCGTGCCGAGCGTCGCGGCCTCCTCGATCGCCGTCCGGTTGTCGGCGAGCGCCGCCTTCCGGGCGCTCGCCTCGCGCGCGGTGAGGAATCCGCCCCGGCACAGCGACGTGACCTCAAGTCCCGCGTCGCGTACGAGTCCTGCCGCCGCCTCGACCCCGTACGCCTGGACCGGTTCGCGCCACAGGCCGACGCCGCGCACCCCCAACGTGCGGCACGCGGAGACGAGTTCGGGGAGCGAGAGCTGCCTGACGGTCATCTGGTTGATGCTGAACCGCTCGTGCGCCCGGAGCGGCGCACCGTCCGTCGCGCGCGTCATCCCGCCACCCCGTACACGCCGAGGAGCGAGCGCATCCGGGACGCGGCCAGCTCCGGGTCGGGGAACAGGCCCAGCCCGTCCGCGAGTTCGTAGGCGCGGGCCAGGTGCGGCAGTGAGCGCGCCGACTGGAGGCCGCCGACCATCGCGAAGTGCTCCTGGTGTCCCGCGAGCCAGGCCAGGAAGACCACTCCGGTCTTGTAGAAGCGGGTCGGGCGCTGGAACAGGTGCCGGGCGAGTGCGACGGTCGGGTCGAGCAGGGCCCGGAACCCCTCGGCGTCGCCGGTGTCCAGGACCCGTACGGCCTGGGCGGCGAGTGGTCCGAGCGGGTCGAAGACGCCGAGCAGGGCGTGGCTGAAGCCGCGCGCGTCCCCGGCGATCAGCTCCGGGTAGTGGAAGTCGTCGCCCGTGTAGCAGCGCACCCCGCTGGGCAGCCGGCGCCGTACGTCGACCTCGCGGTCCGCGTCCAGCAGGGAGATCTTGACGCCGTCCACCTTGTCCGGGTGCTCGGCGACGACCTGGAGGAAGGTGTCGGTGGCCGCGTCCAGGTCGTCGGCGCCCCAGTAACCGCTCAGCGCCGGGTCGAACATCGGGCCGAGCCAGTGCAGGATCACCGGCGCCGTGGACTGCCGCAGCAGGTGGGCGTAGGTGGACAGGTAGTCCTCCGGGCCCTTCGCGACGGCCGCGAGGGCACGCGAGGCCATCAGGATCGGCTGGGCTCCGGCCCCCTCCACGACCTCCAGCTGTTCCTCGTAGGCGGCCCGGATTCCGGCCAGGGTCAGTGACGCGCCGGCGCGCGGGGCGAGTTGGTCGGTTCCGGCGCCGGCCGCGATCCGGCCGCCCACCGCGCGCGCCTCCGCCCCCGAGCGGCGTACGAGTTCGGCGGCGGCCGGCCAGTCCAGGCCCATGCCCCGCTGTGCGGTGTCCATGGCCTCCGCGACCGCGAGCCCGTGCGCCCACAGGTGGCGGCGGAAGGCGAGGGTCGCGTCCCAGTCGACGGCGGCCGGGTCGTCGGCGCTGATGTCCGCGTAGGGGTCGGCGACGACGTGGGCGGCGGAGAAGACGGTACGGGAGGCGAGCGGCGCCGCCCCCGGGGCCGGAGGGGCGGTGCGCGCCCCGGCGCCGGGCGTGTGCGGGCGCAGCGTGCCGTCCGCGCCCGGGAGGCGCAGGACGCTCGGCGGGGTGCCGGTCACAGGGTCACCTCCGGCACGGCGAGGCGGCGGCCCTCGGCGGAGGAGCGCAGGCCCAGTTCGGCGAGCTGCACGCCGCGCGCCCCGGCCAGCAGGTCCCAGTGGTAGGGCGCCCCGGTGTGGACGTGGCGCAGGAAGAGTTCCCACTGCGCCTTGAAGCCGTTGTCGAACTCCCCGTTGTCCGGGACCTTCTGCCACTGTTCGCGGAACGCCTCGGTGGCGGGGAGGTCCGGGTTCCACACCGGTTTCGGGGTCGCCGAGCGGTGCTGGACACGGCACTCGCGCAGTCCCGCGACGGCGGAGCCCTCGGTGCCGTCGACCTGGAACTCGACGAGTTCCTCGCGGTGCACGCGTACCGCCCACGAGGAGTTGATCTGGGCGACCGCGCCGCCCTCCAGCTCGAAGACGCCGTACGCCGCGTCGTCGGCGGTCGCGGTGTAGGGCTTGCCCTGCTCGTCCCAGCGGCGCGGCAGGTGGGTCGCGGTGAGCGCCTGGACGGAGGTGACGCGGCCGAACAGTTCGTGCAGGACGTACTCCCAGTGGGGGAACATGTCGACGACGATGCCGCCCCCGTCCTCGCGCCGGTAGTTCCAGCTCGGGCGCTGCGCGGACTGCCAGTCGCCCTCGAAGACCCAGTAGCCGAACTCCCCGCGCACGGACAGGATCTGGCCGAAGAAGCCGCCGTCGACGAGCCGTTTGAGCTTGCGCAGGCCCGGCAGGAACAGCTTGTCCTGGACGACGCCGTGCCGGATTCCGGCCGCCCGCGCGAGCCGGGCGAGTTCCAGCGCCCCGTCCAGGCCGGTCGCCGTGGGCTTCTCCGTGTAGATGTGCTTTCCGGCGGCGATCGCCTTCTTCAGGGCCTCCTCGCGGGCGGAGGTGACCTGCGCGTCGAAGTAGATCTCGACGCTGTCGTCGGCGAGCACCGCGTCGAGGTCGGTCGACCAGCGCGTGAGGCCGTGCCGTTCGGCGAGCGCGCGCAGGGCGTCCTCGCGCCGTCCCACCAGCACCGGTTCGGGCCACAGCACCGTGCCGTCGCCGAGGTCGAGCCCGCCCTCCTCGCGCAGCGCGAGGATCGAGCGGACGAGGTGCTGACGGTGGCCCATGCGCCCCGTCACCCCGTTCATGGCGATGTGCACCGTCCTGCGTTCCATGAAGGTCCTTTCCCGGGGCCCCGGCCGGCGCCGGTCTCCGGGCCGGGCGGCGAGGCGTGCTGGAGGGGTTGAGCGGTAGAGGGATTGAGCGATAGAGGGGCAGGCGGACAGAGGGGCAGAGGGGCAGAGGGATAGCAAGCGCTTTCTACGCGCTCCGAAGCTAACCTCTGGACGGCTCCGCGGGCAACACCCCGGGCGATGCCTGGTATGACTGGCCTCCTGATGGCCAGGAGGACGAGATGACCGTGACCCTGTCGGACGTGGCGGCCCGCGCGCGGGTCTCCCCCGCGACCGTCTCCCGTGTGCTGAACGGGAATTACCCGGTCGCCGCGAGCACCAGGGACCGGGTGCTGCGCGCGGTCGACGAGCTGGACTACGTGCTCAACGGGCCCGCGAGCGCCCTGGCGGCGGCCACCTCCGATCTGGTCGGGGTGCTGGTCAACGACATCGCCGACCCCTTCTTCGGCATCCTGGCGAGCGCGGTGCAGTCGGAGATCGGCGGTCCGGGCGGCCGGGCCGGGGGCGAGCGGCTGGCCGTGGTGTGCAACACGGGCGGCTCCCCGGAGCGCGAACTGACGTACCTGACGCTGCTCCAGCGGCAGCGGGCGGCGGCGGTCGTGCTCACGGGCGGCGCGGTCGAGTCCGCCGAGCACGGGGACGCCGTGGCGGGGAAGCTGCGCAAACTGGTCGCGGCCGGGACGCGGGTGGTGCTGCTGGGCCGTCCGCCGCTGCCCGCCGCCGGGGCGGACGGCGTGCCCGAGGCGCCCGGACTCCTGACCGCCCTGACCTTCGGCAACCGCGACGGGGCCCGCGCCCTCACGGAACACCTGATCGGCCTGGGGCACCGGCGCATCGGCTACATCGCGGGCCCGCGGGAGCGCACGACGACGCGGCACCGCCTTGAGGGCCACCGCGAGGCGCTGGCCGCCGCGGGCCTCGCCGACGATCCCGCGCTCCTGCTGCACGGCCCGTACGACCGCGCCTCGGGCCACCGGGCCGCGCTGGAACTGCTGGACCGTTCGCGGGAGGGGGCGGCGGCCGGGCGGACGGACCGGATGACGGCGGTCGTCGCGGCCAACGACACGGTCGCGCTCGGCGCGTGCGCGGCTCTGCGCGAGCGCGGGCTGAGCATCCCGGCGGACGTGTCGGTCGCGGGCTTCGACGATCTCCCGTTCAGCGTCGACGCGGTCCCGGCGCTCACGACCGTACGGCTGCCGCTGCACGAGGCGGGGGCGCGGGCGGGCCGGATCGCGACGGGCCGCGAGACCCCGCCGGAGGGCGGGGTCGCCCTGTCGGGGGGCGAGCTGACGGTACGTGGTTCGACGGCGCCGCCGAGGGCAGGGGACTGACACGTGGAGCGGGTGGGCCCGATGGGGCCCGGACGCTTGTGACCTGCCCGTAGGGTGACGTGCGCGCGGCCCCGTGAGGGGGTCGGCGCGGTCCCCGGAAGGGTCGGGCGCGGTGCCGGCGAGCCGGTCGGCAGGTCGGTGTTCAGCAGTGGGCGGCCGGCCGGACAGCCGGCCGGACATGGAACGAGCGAGGAGCTGTGGCATGAAACTGGCGTTCTCCACCCTGGGCGTGCCCGGGATGCCGATTCCCGAGGTGGTCCGGCTGGCCGCCGACAACGGCTATCACGGCGTGGAGCTGCGCGCCCACCCCGAGGAGCCGCTGCACCCGGGCGTCGGGGCGGAGGAACGGACCGCCGCCGTCAGCGAGTTCGCGGCGGCCGGGATCGAGATCGTCGGTGTCGCGGGCTATGTCCGGGTGGCCGAGCCGGGCGAGGACGAGCCCCGCGTCCAGGAGCTGCGCGCCCTCCTCGAACTGGCCCGGGACCTCGGCGCCCCCTTCGTCCGGGTCTTCCCCGGCGGCGGCACCGGCCAGAGCGAGGAGGAGGCGGACGCGACGGCGGCGCGGCGGCTGGGCGTCGGCGCGGAGTACGCGGCTGAGCTGGGCGTCCGCATCCTGCTGGAGACGCACGACTCGCACCGCACGGGGGCGGCGGCCACGCGGGTCCTCGGCACGGTGGGCCACAAGTCGGCGGGCGCCCTGTGGGACGTCATGCACACCTGGCTCGGCGGCGAGCAGCCCGCCGACTCCTATCTCGCGCTCGCCCCGTACCTGGGGTACGTGCAGGTCAAGGACATCGCCTCGGCCGAGGACACGACCCCGCTGGCCCTCGGCGCGGGCGTCCTGCCGCTGACGGAGGTCGTGGAGACCCTGACCCGTGAGGGCTGGGACGGCTGGCTGTGCTGGGAGTACGAGCAGCGCTGGTACCCGGAGGCGGCCCCGCTGCCGGAGCGACTGGCCGGGGGCGCGTTCTACCTGGGACGGCTGCTGAGCGAGTCGGCCTGACGCGAGTCGGCCTGACGCGAGCGGGGCGGACGCGAGCGGGGCGGAACGCGCCCCGGTGGACGGGGACCCGGGTGGACGGAGACCTGGCGGACGGGGACCCGGGCGAGGCGGGGGCGGGGCTGGGACGCCGGGGTTTCCGTGGTGCCGTCGTTCCACCGCGCCGTCGTTCCACCGCGTCGCCGTCCGGCGGACCAGGGCCGGGCGCCCTCTTCTGAGCAACGCCTTCGCCTGTGGGCCCGGCCGCGCGCCCGGCCCGCGAGCCGGGCCCCTTCGGACACGTACGGTCCCTTCCGGACGCACACGGCCCCTTCGGACGTACACGGCCTTCGGGTACACGGAGGGCGGCCTGTCGCCGTCGGCGCGCCCTTCTCCGGCGCCGACGGCGGCGCTCCCCTCCGGCCTCTTCGCGGCCTTGCCCCCCCGGCCCTTCGCGGCCCTCCCCAGGCTCCAGGGCCGCGCGCCCCACGCCTCCCCCGCCTTCCGTGCAGCCGCGCTCCGTACAGCCGCCTTCCGTACAGCGGCGTTCCGTACAGCCGCCGTCCGTGCCGCCGCGTTCCGCGAGCCCGCGCGCGTCCCGCACACCCCGCATCCCGGCGCGCCCCGCACGCCTCCCCGTCCGAGGCAGCTCTGTGCTCCGTCCGGACGCGTCCGCGCACGCCCTCTTGACTGGTAGTTACCTTCAGGTTATCCGTAAGTCTTCGAAAGTTTCTTTCAGATCATCAGACAGGCGTATTTGCCTCCAGACGTACTGGCGGTACGGCGCGGCGGCCACGGCGGGCACACGAAGGGAACGCGGGTGCGGAAGAGGCAGCAGCAGGCGGACGGGCGACAGGACGAGCGGGCCGGGCGGGAAGAGGGGGCCGGAGGGGACGGTCCCGGCCCGGCCAGGCGCCGGGTGCTCGCGGCGGGGGCGACGGTCCTCGGGGCGCAGGCCGTGCTCGGCGGCGGCACGGCGACGGCGGCCGGGCCCCGGACCGGTACGGAGACCGCGGGCGAGGCCGGCCGCTCGCGAGGCGTGGAAGCCGGGACGGGCACGGGCACGGCGCCGCTCTCGGGCCGCTCGACCCGGCGGCTGCTGGAGCGGATGACGCTGGAGGAGAAGGTCGGCCAGCTCTTCGTGATGCGGGTCTACGGCCACTCGGCGACCGAACCGGACCAGGCGGACATCGACGCGAACCTCAAGGAGATCGGCGTGCGCACGCCCGCCGAACTCGTCGCGAAGTACCACCTCGGCGGGATCATCTACTTCACGTGGGCGCACAACGTGCGCGATCCGGAGCAGACGGCCGGCCTCTCCAACGGCATCCAGCGCGCGGGCCTCGCGCTGCGCGTCCCGGTGCCGCTGCTCGTCTCGACCGACCAGGAGCACGGGGCGGTCGCCCGGATCGGGAAGCCGGCCACGCAGTTGCCGGGCGCGATGGCGCTGGGCGCGGGCGGTTCGGTCGCCGACACCCGGGAAGCCGCGCGGATCTCGGGCGCGGAACTGGCCGCCCTCGGCATCCGGCAGGACTTCGCCCCGGACGCCGACGTCAACGTGAACCCCGCCAACCCGGTGATCGGCGTACGTTCCTTCGGCTCGCGGCCGCGGTCCGTCGCGCGTCTGGTCGCGGCGCAGGTCAAGGGGTACCAGCGGGACGCGGGCGTGGCCTCGGCCGCGAAGCACTTCCCCGGTCACGGCGACACCGCGACCGACAGCCACTACGGATTCCCCGTCATCGGGCACACCCGCGCGCAGTGGGAGCAGCTGGACGCCCCGCCGTTCAGGGCGGCCGTGGCCGCCGGGATCGACGTCATCATGACGGCGCACATCATGGTGCCCGCGCTCGACGACTCGGGCGACCCGGCCACCCTGTCGCGGCCGATCGTGACGGGCATCCTGCGGGAGGAGCTCGGTTACGAGGGCGTGGTGGTGACCGACTCGCTGCGCATGGAGGGGGTGCGCACGAAGTACGGCGACGACCGGGTGCCGGTGCTCGCGCTGAGGGCGGGGGTGGACCAGCTGCTGGACCCGCCGGACATCGGCCTCGCGTACCGCTCGGTCCTCGCGGCGGTGCGCTCCGGCGAGCTGACCGAGGAGCGGATCGACGTGTCCGTCTCGCGCATCCTCGAACTCAAGCGCCGCCGGGGCCTGTTCGACGATCCGTACGTCCGGGACCGGGCGGTGGGCCGGGCGGTCGGCACGCGCGCCCACCTGGCCGCCGCCGACCGGATCGCGGAGCGCACGACCACGCTGCTCGTCAACGAGCGGGGCCTGCTCCCGCTCTCGCGCCGCTCCCACCGCGAACTGCTGGTGGTCGGCGCCGACGCCGCCTCGCCCTCGGGCTCGGACGGCCCGCCGACCCGGGTCCTCGGCGCCGAACTGGCCGGGCTCGGTTTCCGTACGCAGGTCCTGGCGACCGGGACGGCGCCCGGCCGGGCGGCCGTGGACGCGGCGGTGGCCGCCGCCTCCGGCAAGGACGCCGTGGTGGTCGGGACGTACAACCTGACCGCCACGAGCCCGCAACGGGCGCTGCTCTCGGCGCTCGTCGCGACCGGCGTCCCGGTCGTCGCGGTGGCGCTGCGCAACCCGTACGACGCCGCCCATCTCCCCGACGGCGTAGGGGCGTTGCTGGCCTCGTACGGCTGGACGGACGTCGAGGTGCGGGCGGCGGCCCGGGTCCTGGCCGGCCGCACGGCGCCGCGCGGCAGGCTGCCGGTCCCGGTGGCGCGCGCCGACGATCCGGCGAAGGAGCTGTACCCGGTCGGGTACGGGCTGACGTACCGGGGGCGCTGAGCGCCCGCGCGACGCACCCGCGCCCGGTAAATGCATCGTCCGGGCGCGGGGCGCGGGGGCCTGAGGCCGTGTCAGCCGGGGGTCACCGGGTGGCGACACCCGCAACACGCAGGGTCACGGAACTTCCCGAAGATACGATGATGCTCGGTTAATTTTTCCCTTATGACCGCATGTATGACCTTCGGGCCTCTCAGAACACTGTCGGCGCGCTACGCGGTGACGCTGGTGTCCGCCGGCGCCCTGGTCGCGGCGCTGTCCGGCGCCGCGCAGTCGGCGTCACCGCTCACCTCCGGCACCCCCCTCTCCCGGGCCTCGGCCGGATCGACGGCCTTCCCGTTCACCGGTTCCGCGCGGCGGTTCACCGTCCCGGCCGGGGTGTGCGAGCTGGCCGTGGACGCGTTCGGCGCGCAGGGCGGCCACGCGCGCTCCGCCTCCGGCAACGTCCTGGGCGGCCGGGGCGCCGAGGTCCTCGCCCCCGTACGGGTCACTCCGGGCGAGGTGCTGACGGTGGACGTCGCGGGCCGGGGCGGCGACGCGACCCGTACGGCGGCGGGGAAGGGCGGCCACGGCGGCGGCGGGCGCGGGGCCGGGACCCCGCCGCACGGGGTGAGCGCGGGCCGGCTCGGCGGCGGGGGTGGCGGCGCGACGGTCCTCAGCCGGGGCGCCCGGCCCTTGGTGATCGCGGCCGGCGGGGGCGGCGCGGGAGGCGGGAACGCGGCCGGGGACGGCGCGGTCGCGGGCGGCAATGGCGGCTGGAGGGGCTCACCCGGCGGTACGGGCGTCCACGCGGCGGACGGTCGCGGCGGGCGGGGCGGGGCGGAGGGCGGCCGGGGCGGCGTCGCGGGCACCGCGCCCGCCGGACCGTACGGCACCCCGGGCGGCGACGGCAGCCGGCTGCGCGGCGGGGACGCGGGCTGGGGCCCCGTCACCCCGCGCCACGGCAACGGAGGGGGCGGCGGGGCGGGTCTCGTCGGCGGGGGCGGCGGGGCCGGGCCGAGCGGGGCGGGCGCGTTCCCGGGAGGCGGCGGGGGCGGCGGATCGAGCACCGGCCCCGAGGGCACGCACTACGTGGGCGGCGCCCGTACCGGCGACGGCTACCTGAAGCTCACGTGGCGCACCACGACCGGCGGCAACTGCGCGCACGGGCGGAGCGGGCCGGGGACGGCGGCGGGCGCGCCGGCGGGACCGCGGCACACGGCACAACCGCCGGCCGGCGCGGCCACGAGGAGCGGGACGGACGCCGGGAATCCCCATGGAACGGACGCCCGGCAGGGCGCTGGGAAGGACGCCGGAAAGGGCGCCGGAAGGGACGCCGGAAAGGACGCCGCGACGGACGGAAAGGCGGAGAAGTCCGCCGGGGGAGCCACCCCGGCGAGCACGAGCCCTTCGGCCTCCGCTTCCGCGTCACCGTCGGCGTCCCCCTCCCCCTCGGGGTCCGGTCCGGCGGCCGGTCGCCCCGGGCCGGGCGCCACGCACGCGGGGGGCGCGGCGGAGAAGCGGACGCCCTCGCCCTCGTCCGCGCCCGTGGCGGACGCGGACGGCCGGTCCCCGCTGCCGCTGTGGCTCGCGGCGCTCCTCGCCCTCGGTGCGGGCGCGGTGCTCCTCGTGCTGCGCCGCCTGTGGAGCAGCCGTTACGCGCGCTGAGTGCCCGCACCACCGCGAAGGCCCCGCCCGTACGGAACGGTTCTCCGTACGGGCGGGGCCTTTCGGGCCGTCCGGGCGGTTCAGGGCCGCAGGGTCATCTCCCGTTCCTGGTGGCCGCGGTCGAGGGCCGCGTCGTAGCGCGCGAGGGGTGCGGCGGTGGAGGGGTCGGCGGCCGTCGCGGCGGTCGCGACGCCGGCCCAGTCGAGGATGCGGGCGGTGGCCCTGTCGCGTTCGGCGGGGACGAGTCCGGCCACGTTGGCCCCGTGGTTGGCGCCGGGCGCGGTGTAGACGTACGAGTCCTTGGCGCCCCGGCCGACGGAGAACCGTTCGGCGCCCCACGGGTCGTTCTCGCCGTAGACGAAGAGCATGTGCCGGGCGTGGTGCCTGACCCAGTCGTCCACCCGCGGGATGGCCCGGGAGTCGAAGCGCATGGGGATGGAGCGCGGCACGAAGTTCCGGGGCGGCTGGTAGCCGTAGCGGGTGAGGCCCTTGAGGTGCGGGAGGGCGATGGTGGGCGCCCCGAGCTGGGTGCCGGCCTGGTAGTAGTACGGCGTGTAGGGCTCAAGGCCCTGGTCGGTGTAGAAGGACCAGCCGGAGATCTCGTCGACGTAGGCGAAGAGGTCCTGGTCGCTCACGGTGCGCGCGTCGGGCACGTCGGCGCAGTCGGCCTCGCCGGAGTACTGCCAGAAGCCCCACACGAGGTCGAGGACGACGGCCTCGTACGCCTTGTCGAGGCTGCCGATGGTCGTGAAGGTGTACTTCTGGGCGGCGGAGAGGTCGGCGTACTTCCGCTCCAGCGGCTTGCGGCGGATCAGCGCCTCGCGCTGCACGGCGTTGAGCTTGTCGCGGCACCCGGCGGTGCCGACGTGCTCGAAGAAGCGGTCGTACGCGGAGTCCTCGCCGTTCACGACGTCGTTGGGGGCGACGTAGGCGACGACGCCGTCCATGTCCTTCGGGTAGTAGCGCTCGTAGTACGTGGCGGTCATACCGCCCTTCGAGCCGCCGGTGGCCAGCCAGTTCTTGCCGTAGACGGGCTTGAGCGCCTCGTACAGGCGGTGCTGGTCGCTCGCGGCCTGCCAGATGTCGAGCTTGGACCAGTCGGCGTTGGCGGGCCGTGAGGGCGTGAAGTACCGGTACTCCAGGGAGATCTGGTTGCCGTTCACGATGCGGGTGGGCTCGGAGCGGCTCGGGCTGGTGGAGACGTTGTAGCCGCCGGTGTAGAACACGGTGGGCCGCGCGGTGTCCTTGTGCAGCACGGTGAAGCGCTGCGTGAAGCTGCCCCGCGAGGGGTGCCGGTGGTCCACGGGCTGCCGGTAGCCGAGGACGAAGTAGCGGTACCCCTCGTACGGCTTCTCCTCGATGAGACTCACCCCGGGAACGGACAGCAGCCGTTCCTTGATGTCGGTCGTGTCCCGCGCCGCTCCCCCTTGGGCGACGGCGGCGCTGGTACCCAGGCCCACCGCCCCGACCACGAGCAGCAGCAGGGCGAGCAGCCCCCTGAGCGTCTTCCCGGCCACCGGGCCTCCTTGTCGTCGACGGACCGGCCGACGTCCGTCACGCGCACGGCGACCGGCAACGGACGGAACGTAGCGGACGGGACGGAGCGACGCCAGAGGGCCACGTGCGAAGGGTGAATTCACCGCGAAACCCCCTCGTACAGGGGCGTTCCGGCGCGTCGTGGGGGGAGGGCGGCGCGGGGCTGGGCGAGGGTGGAGCGCGGGGGACGATCAGCTCTGAGCCGTTGTGGAGGGTTCCGCCGATGACCGTCCCCGCCGCCCTGACTCCCCCCGCCCTCCCCCGCCCGGCGGCACCCCCGCGCCCGCGCGCGCTGCCGGCGCTCGGACTGGTGGCGCTCGCGTACGGGCTCGCGCAGCTCGCCGGGGTGGTGCCCTGGCTGGGTCTGGGCTGGGACGAGACGGTGTACGTGTCGCAGGTGGACCCGCACCGGCCCGCCGCCTACTTCAGCGCGCCGCGCTCACGGGGCATCAGCTACCTCGCCGCCCCCGTGCTGTGGCTCACGCACTGGCCCCCGGCCGTCCACCTGTGGCTCGGGCTGCTCGCGGCGGCGGCGCTGTACGGCGCGTTCGCGGTGTGGCGGCCGCTGCTGGGGGCCGGTCGCTGCGCCTTGGCGGCGGGGCTGTTCGCGGCGGTGTGGTCGACGCTGCTGTACGGGCCGCAGGCGATGCCGAACCTGTGGGTCGCCCTGTGCGCGGTGGCCGCCTCGGGCTGCCTGCTGCGCGCGGCGGCCGCCACCGGTCCGGCGCGCCGGGCGCTGCTGCTGGGTGTCGCGGGCACGGTGACGGGCGCGACGCTGCTGCGCTTCCCGGACGGCTGCTGGCTGGCCCTGCCCCTGCTCCTCGCGAGCGTCCTGCACCGCCCGCTGCGCGCGCCGGGCCCCTTCGCGGCGGTGGCGGGCGGCCTCGCGGCGGGCGCGGCGCCGTGGGTCGGGGAGGCGTACGCGCGGTGGGGCGGGATCGCCGGGCGGCTGCGGGTGTCGAGCGCGGTGCAGGGCGACATGGGCCTGCGCTGGGCGGGCGGCGACGCGTGGCGCAGCCTCAACGGGCCGCTGCTGTGCCGCCCGTGCACGGTGGAACCCGCCCAGCCGTGGCTGACGTGGTGGTGGCTCGCGCTGCCGCCGCTCGCGGCGGCGGTGTGCGTACGGGCCCGGCGCGGGCGGCGGATCACCACCTGGCTCCCGGTGGGCTGCGCCGCCGCCCTGAGCGCCCCGTACCTCCTGGCCCTGGGCTACTCGGCGCCCCGCTTCCTCCTGCCCGCGTACGCCCTGCTGGCGCTGCCCCTGGCCGCGGGCCTCCTGGACGCGGTGGCCGGCCACGGCCCCCGGTACGCGGCCGGGGCGGTGGCCGCCGTCCTGTGCCTGCACCTCGCGACCCAGGCCGGCCCCTTCCGGCACAACCTCCACGTGGCCCGGGAGACGACCGCCCGCTACGCGAAGGTCGCGGCCTACCTGAACGCGCACGGCATCAGGCCGCCCTGCCTGGTGACGGGCGCCCAGGCCCCGCCGATCGGCTACTCCGCGGGCTGCGCCTCGGGCAACCTCGCCGGCAACAACCGCAACCTGACCCGCGCCCGGCTCACCGCGAAGGCGGCCCGCCTCCCCACGGCCGCCGTGGCCGCGACCCGCCACGGACCCCCGCCGTACGCCCGGGACTGGCGACCGGTACGGGTGCCGGGGACGGGCCTGACGGTATGGGTGGCACCCGGGGGCGGGGGCTGAACACCGTCGCGCTCCGGGCCCGTTCCGGCCCCAGATGCCCTAGGTGTCCTAGGCGCCCTGGGTGTCCTGTCTCGGGAGGATGCCGTACAGGATGGTGTCGACCATGGAGATCAGCTCCTCGGTGAGGTCGAACGGGGCGGGTTCCTCGCTGGCCCACGCGGTGAGGATGACGTAGTACGCGGCCGACAGGAGCAGGCCGACGCGGTCGGTGTCCACGTGCGGCGCGATCTCGCCCCCCTCCCGCGCCTTGTGCGCCACCTCGGCCAGTTCGGCGGCGATGGGCGACTTGCGCCAGATGTCGGTCGTGTGCACTGAACCGATGATCACCGCGACGCTCACGGGCCGTGACGCGTCGGCGAGACGCCCCATCTCGGTGAAGTAGCGCACGAGCACGCCCCGCAGGGACGAGGCACCCTCGTCTCCCGCGTAGGCGGCCTTCGTGGCGAGCGCGCGACGCCGGACGGCCCACTCCTGCAGGAAGGCCACCTTGCGCGGGAAGTAGTTGAACACCGTCGCCCGAGCCACGTCGGCGCGTTCGGCGATGTCCTCCATCGTGGTCCCCTCGAAGGTCCTCTCGACGAACAACTCGATCGCGACGTCGTAGATCTCGGCGCGCCGCCGCTCGCGCTGGCGCGCACGCCGCCCGCCGCCGGAGGCGGGGGGGCCGCCCGGAGGGGCCGGCGAGGAGTCAGGGGTACTGGGGCTGTCAGGCATTACCGATTCTTTACTTTCCCGCGGATGGCAAGGTGTGCTCTACTTCGCTGGACGGGAGTCCAGAAATTGGACTGGCATCTAGCTTCTGCACTCCGGTCTACCCTAGCGCGCTCCCCGTCTGCCATGCCCTCGCCCCGAGGGCCGGCCCCTCCGAGGGAAGACACACCATGACCACGCACGCTCTCCCCGACTCCGGCAGCACCAGCTCCCCCTCCGCACCCGGCGTCTCCTTCCTGACCGTCGGCACCGGCCGTATCGCCTACGAATCAGTGGGCGACGGGCCCCTGATCGTGCTGTCGCACGGCATCGGCGACCTGCGCCAGTCCTACCGCTTCCTCGCGCCGCTCCTGGCGGAGGCCGGTTACCGCGTCGTCTCCGCGGACCTGCGCGGGCACGGCGACTCCAGCACCGGCTGGCCGTCGATCTCCCGAGCCGACGTCGCCTCCGACCTGCTCGCGCTCATCCGCCATCTCGGCGGCCCCGCCGTCGTCGTCGGCCAGTCGCTCTCCGGCGGTGCGGCCACGATCGCCGCCGCCCAGGCACCCGGGCTGGTCCGGGCGGTCGTGGAGCTCAACCCCTTCACCCGCGTGCCCAAGACGGACCTCGGCGCGATGCTGCGGGTGGGCCGCTACCGGCGCGGGGGGCTGCTGATGGGCGCCACCGTCGCCTTCCGCAGCCTGCGCGTGTGGCTGCGCTACCTCGACACCGCCTACCCCGGCAAGCCCGCCGACTGGGCCGACTACACCGCCGTGCTGCGCGCCAAGCTGTCCGAGCCGGGCCGGATGGAACAGTTCCTGAAGACCATGAAGACCAACGGCTCCGACGCGGAGGCCCAACTGCCCCACGTGGCCTGCCCGGCGCTGATCGTCATGGGTTCGGCCGACCCGGACTTCCCGGACCCCGCGGCCGAGGGCGCGGCGATCGTCGCCGCCCTGCCGGCGGGCGTCGGCAGCCTGGAGATCATCGACGGCGCCGGCCACTACCTCCACGCGGAGTGCCCCGCGCAGGTCGCCGCCCTCGTCACCCGCTTCCTGGCGGACCGTGTCGATGTCTAGCCACGCGATCGCCACGAAAAAGCCCGGACACACCTACGTCCGGGGCGGTCTGCGCTTCGCCACGGAGCTGATCGCCTGGGTGGCCGTCCCCTGGGCCCTGTGGCCGCACTCCGCGCTCCTGGCCATCGGCGCCGACGTGCTGCTGATCGGGCTGCCCGCGGTCTTCTCCACCCCGGGGGACCGGCCCGGCGGCGACTCCCCCGTCGCGGTCCCCGGCATCGTCACCATCCTCCTGCTCCTGCTCCAGCTCGCGGCGGCGACGGTGGCCGCCTGGGCGCTGTGGCCGACGTGGATCGCCGCGCCCGTGACCCTGCTGTGCCTGATCGTGCCGTTCACCGAACTGCCCCGCTGGCGGTCGCTGCTGGGGACGAGGACACGGTGACGGTGCCGACCCGGCCCGGCTCCTACACCCCGTAAGGCGCCCGCGCGCTCCCGGGCGGCGGCGACACCGGACACCGCGCCTTCCTGCTCTCCTTCACGCCGCACGCATTCAGCGCGCGTATTGACCGCGTGGCACTCACCGCGGGTACTCGGTTCGAGGACATCGGGATCAGTGCCCGCGCACTGATCCCGAACCCTTTCCACGCCCATACCCCGCGACGCGGCGCGCAAAGGGTGAGATCACCTCAGGACACCCGGGCGGGGCGATGCGCATAACGTTTCACGAGAAAAGGATACGGAGAACCCGGAACGCGCGGTCACGCATTCCCGGATCAGGGTGCGCCACAGCAATGAGCACCACGGTAGAGAACAGCGAGAGGAGCACGCTCACTCCCGCGCCGAACGGCATCGACATGAGGTCCATGCGAGGACGCTAGCAGTTCCTGACTTGCCGTAATTCTTGACAGAGTTTAGCAATATGCGCACTCATGGAATTAAGCAAACGCACCGCTCGCGTATCGGCAGGTCAGCGAGAAGGCACCCGCTTCGAAACCGGTGAAGTAACGTTCTGACAACGACAGGCACCTTCTCACCGGCTTGGGAGCACTCGTGCTGAAACTCGGCATCACCGTCCTCGGCGTGACGGACCTCGACCGCGCGGTGGCCTTCTGGACCTCGGCCCTGAATCTGGTGGCGGCACGGGAGTGGAGCAGCGACACCTGGCAGACCCTGCTCCACGCCGACGGCTCGGGCCGCGCGCTCGGCCTGATGGTCAGCGACTCCCCGGCGCAGTCCCACCCCCGCGTCCACCTCGACCTCTTCACCGAGACGGCGAGCGAGCAGGCGGCGGAGGTGGACCGCCTCGTCGCCCTGGGAGCGAAGGCGGTCGACTGGGACTCCTATCCGCAGGACCCCGACTTCGTCGTCCTCGCCGACCCGGACGACAACATCTTCTGCGTGGTCGATGTGAGCCGGGCGCCCAGCGGGAGTTAGGCGGGCCGCCCCCGCCGCGGAACGGACGGCGGCAGGAAACGGCTCGCACCGGGCGTTGTCGGAGGCGTCAGGCACACTGCGCCGTATGAACTCCGTGACCGCGCACGACTACGCCTGGATCCGCACCTCACCGCTCTTCGGCCTCATGCGGGACAGCGGGTACACGCTGACGCTGATTCAGGGGTGGCCCCCGCGAGAGGTGCTGCGCGCGATGAGGGCGGAGCCACGCGGTACCGGGGAGGGAGCGGCCGGGCTGATCGAGGCGGCCGGCGCCCACCGCGACGAGGTGGACGACTCCTGGGACGAGTCCTACGTCGCGGGCGCCTTCAGCGCTCCGGGCGAGGACGGCGACTGGACACTCGTCCTCGGCATCGACGGGGGCCTGGGGATCACCGCGCCGTGCGTGGAGACGCTGTCGAGGGGCGGCCGGGTCGTGGCGCACTCGACCAACGGCGGCAAGCCCATCGACCTCTTCCACTGGTTCGAGGACGGTGAGCTGCGTACGACGTTCGAGGGCCCCTCGTCGCGCGACGGCGACACCCCCGACGAACTGGTGCCGCTGCTGCGGGAAGTCGGCTTCCCGCTGACCGCCGGGGGAGAACACGACGCGAGCGCCCCGGACGTCGACGAGAAGGCGGCGGTCCTCGCTCTGGCCGAGAGACTCACCGGCGTACGCGTCACCGAGTCCCTCCTCCGGGACGCCACGTACGAGCTGGGACTCGTCCCCGAGGAGCCCGCCGAGGAGTGGACCAGCGTGGTCATCGACATCACCGACGCCCACGGGGAGCGCCTGTACCGGGAATGGACCTACGAGGAGGTCGCGGCGGCGTCGGCCCGCGCACGGGCGGAGGCGAACGCGCCGGTCGCGATCACCTTCAACGAGGCGCCGACCGGCGATCGTTCGGCGCCCGGGGCAGGTGAGGAGTAGCGAGTGGGAACGGGGAGGGCGCCCCGGCCCCTGATGCAGGAAACCCGCCGCCCGGCGCTCCGGTGCGTACGACCCCGCCTTACCCGGAGCCCCAAGCGCGAAGCCCGAAGCCCGAAGGAAGCAGGAGGGGCACCGCAGTGCGCGGCACCGGGCTCCCGTCAGGTTTCCTCGCCTCATGCCTCCGTCACCGGCCGACCACCGTGCGGCACAGGACCGGCTCGGTAAATGCGACCGCGTGCGGACCATGCCCCTGCGGTCCCGGCCTTCGAGCTGGCGAACCGCTCCTGTCCCCCGGGACGACGGGTCCTACTCCGCCCGCGTCGCGGCGTCGGCGGCCGGAGTGGGGGCCGGGGCGCTCAGCGGCTCGGCGGGGTGTTCGCGGGCCGGCCGCCCCGTCACCGTCCGCCCCCACGCCGTGCCGACGAGGACCAGGAGGGCGCCCGCGAGGCCCGGCCAGCCCGGCCGGTCGCCGGCCGCCGCGATGCCGATGACCGCCGCCCACAGCGGCTCGGTGCCCAGGAGCAGGCTGACGCGGGAGGGCGAGGTACGGCGGACCGCCCACATCTGGACGAAGAACGCCAGCAGCGTGCAGAAGGCGGAGAGGTAGAGGAGTCCGAGCCAGTCCCCCGCGCCGAAGCCGGAGGCCGTCGCCCAAGGGGAGGCACCGGTGCCGGGGACGGCCGACAGGACGCAGAACACGGCTACCGCGCCGCCGAGTTGGAGCGTCGTCAGCGACAGCGCGTCCGCTCCCCGTACCGACCGGGAACGCGCCATGACCAGGACGTGCGCGGTACGGGCGACCGCTGCCCCCAGCATGAGCAGATCGCCCGCCGAGGGGCTCGTGAACCCCGCGCCCTGCGTCAGCAGGGCGACGCCCAGTACCGAGAGCGCGGCGGCCGCGAGGAAGGGGCCGGGCAGCCGGGTGCCGCTCAGCCGGCTCTCGGCGAGCGGCGTGAACACCATGGTGAGGCTGATGATCAGGCCCGCGTTGGTCGCCGAGGTGTGCACGACCCCGTACGTCTCCAGCAGGAAGATCACGGCCAGGATCAGGCCGAGCCGGAGCGCCCCGCGTACCTGTACGGCGCTCAGCGCGCGCAGGCGCCGCCACCCGGCGAGCACCAGGACGGGAAGCGCCACGGCGAAGCGCAGGACCAGGACCGCCACGACCGTGTGCGCGGTGGTGACCCCCTTGGCCGCCAGGTAGCTGGAGCCCCAGACCACCGCGACCAGCAGGACGGGCAGGTCGACCGGCCGGCCCGCGCGGGCAGGGATGACGTCCATGGATCGGCCTCCTCGGCGTGGGACACCGGGACAGTACAAGAGAGGCACCGCACCGGTCCGCCGGTGTCTCAGCCCTCGAACCAGCCGCTGTGCGCCGAGCCCCGGCCCACTGCCCCGCTCACCCGGATCGAGCGGCCTCCCGCGTGGACGGTGACGGGTGGGGTGCGGGCCGTGTAGCGGGCCTTCCTGCCGACCTGGCGGCTGCCCCGGGCCTGGAGGGTCACGGACATCGTGGTGCGGGTGCGGGTGCTGCGCGCCTGCGTCTGGGCGCACACGTAGGGGCCGGAGCGGTGGACGGTCAGGGTGCCCGTCGGGAAGCGCAGGGTGCGGACGAGGTGGCCCCGGCAGTGGCCGGTCGCGGCGGTCGCCGCGGTGGGCGTGAGCAGCAGGACCAGGAGCGTGCTCAGGGCGAGGACGGCGGTCAGCAGGGTGCGCGCTCCCGCCCTTCCCCGGTCACCACTTCTTGTCACTCCCGCCCCTTCCTTCACATCCCCCACCACCGTACGGATGTACGAGGTGGGGGACGCGGGCGGGTGGGTCGGCGGTTGCGCCGGAGGACGGCCGTCCTCTTGCCGCCCCGTAGCCGCCCGCCGGCGACGAGGGCCCACGGGGGCGTCGTCACTCCTGCCGTCCCCGCGGACGCCGTGGCGTGTCCTCGTCGGCGTCCCGTCCTGGACGCCGCGGGGCGCGGCACCGCTTGAGGGTCCCGCGCGTCGGTTCCCGGGCCCCTTGTCGTCCTGCCCGATGCCGTGTCACGACGGCGTCGGCCCCGGCGTCCGCCTCACCCCGCCCCCGTCACCGGCAGGCACTCGGCGAGGAGGTCGAGGATGTCGCGCCAGGCGCGTCGCGCGTGCCGCGGGTGGTGGCCGACGCCGGGGGGCGTGGCGTGGTCGACCGGTGGGTGGTGGAAGGCGTGCAGGGCGCCGCCGTAGGTCACGAGGCGCCAGTCGACGTCCCCGGCCCGCATCTCGGCCGCGTAGGCGTCACGTTGGGCGGCGGACATGATCGGGTCCTCCGATCCGACTCCGGCCCACACCGGGCAGCGGATGCGGGCCGCCTCGCCCGGCCGGCCCGTGGTCAGGCCGTTGACCGTGCCGATCGCGCGCAGGTCGACCCCCGCGCGCCCGAGTTCCAGCGCGATCGCGCCCCCGGTGCCGTAGCCGATGGCGGCGACCCGGCCGGGATCGGTCCGTGGTTCGGCGAGCAGGACGTCGAGGGCGGCGTGGCCGATGTCCCGCATCCGGTCGGGGGCGGCGAGCAGCGGCAGGCAGCGGGCCAGCATCTCCTCCGGGTCGTCCAGATAGCGCCCGCCGTGCAGGTCGAAGGCCAGCGCCACGTAGCCCAGTCCGGCCAGGGCCTCGGCCCGGCGGCGCTCGATGTCGCTGGGCCCCATCCCCTCGGGCCCGATCAGGACCGCGGGGCGGCGGCCGGTACCGGTGGGGAGGGCGAGGTGGCCGGTCATCGTCAGACCGTCGGCCGGGTAGGTGACTGTGCGCGTCGTGACCGTCGTCGTCATGAGTCCGGACTGTAGTGACGCGCCTGCCCGAGTGGGCCGGTCTTCACCAGGGGCGGAATGCGGCCGGCCCACGGCAAAGCCAGGAGAACTCACCTGTGGACAGGGTGCCGGATTCGGGATACCCGCTCAGGCGTGGTGGGCGACGTGCGAGCTGCTCCCCCGCCACGACGGCGGCTCCACCGGCTCCGGACAGGGCGTGATCCGCCAGCCGGCCCTCTCGGGATTCGCCAGCGCGTCTCCTCCACGCGCCTGTGACCTGCGCGTATCGGACAGCCATCCGCCGACTACGAGTCCCGGTCATTGTGGCTGCCCGGCAAGCACCCACCACTCACCTGTTATGCGTGACGCGTGATCCGGGGGTTGGGCCACCCTTCGCGCTCGGCCCTCCGCGCGCACGCCGGCGCGGCCGCGGCTGGACGAGAGCCCGAGGACGAGAGCCCGAGCGTGAGTCGGCCGGGTTGCTCGCGCCGCCGTGAGGCGACTCGGCCCGGCTGTGAACCGTGTCGTCGTCAGCGGGTGCCCGCCTCGGCGCGCGCGTAGAAGGCGGCGAGTTCGTGGGGGTTCTTGGTGTAGACGTCGATCTTGCGCACCGTGCCGTCCTCGATCTGGTGGATCTCGACCATGGTCAGCGGGAAGTCCTCACCAGTGGTGTGGGCCGTCAGCGTTCCGGTGAGCCTTCCGACGACGCCGGCCGGGCCTTCGAACACCTCGGCATCGGTGATGGCGACGTTGGCGTAGCCCGCCATCGCGCCCAGGATCGACTGCGCGAACACCTCGCGGCCCTGGTGCACGCCGCCGTAGGGGAGCTGGATCGGTTCGTCGATGATCACCTCGGGGGCGAGCCTGGCCAGGACACCCGGCACGTCGCCCTTGCTCAGCGCGTCATACAGCCCTCGCACGACCTGCGCGGGGCTCTCCGCCGGCGTCTTCGTCTGGTTGCTCATCTTGGTGCCCTTCAGTTTTGTTCCGGTACCGGAAAGGTCGGCCGGCCCGGGGCGCATGTGCCCTCGCACCGGTCGGGCCCCGGAGGACCGGGGCGAGCACCATGCAACGGCACGGGCGCGTGACGGGGGAGTTTCCGCTGTGAGGGGTACTGGCAGGGTCCCCCAGCGCTCGTGTGGCCTGCCTACCCTGTCGTCATGGACAACCGGGACGCAGTCAGCGCTTTCCTCCGCTCCCGACGCGACAAGATCACCCCCGAGCGGGCGGGTCTGCCGGCCTACGGTCAGCGGCGGGTGCCCGGACTGCGCAGGGGAGAGGTCGCCACGCTCGCCGGGGTGAGCGTCGAGTACTACACGCGCCTGGAGCGCGGCAACCTCAAAGGTGTCTCCGACAGCGTGCTGGACGCCCTGGCTCGCGCCCTGCGGCTGGACGCCACCGAGCGCGTGTACCTGTACGACCTCGCCCGCGCCGCCGGGCCGGGGGCGCGGGCGAGGCAGCGGGAGGTCCGCCCGGCGGTGAGGCCGAGCGTGGCGCGGATCGTCGAAGGCATGCCGGGGATGCCGGCGTACGTGATGAACAACCGCCTCGATACGCTGGCCGCCAACCCACTGGGCCGGGCCCTGTACTCGGAGATGTACGCCGACCCGGCCTGCGGGGCGAACGTCGCCCGGTTCGCGTTCCTGAATCCAGCGGCCAGGCGGTTCTACACCGACTGGGAGCGTATGGCCCGCTTCGCCGTGGGCGCGCTGCGCGTCGAGGCGGGAAAGAGCCCCTACGACCGGGAACTGTCGAACCTGATCGGTGAACTGTCCACCCGCAGCGACGCCTTCCGCGTGATGTGGGGATCTCACGACGTGCATGTCTTCCGCGAGAGCACCAAACGCCTCAGCCATCCGTTCGTCGGCGACCTGGAACTCGATCAGGAGACCATGAGCCTGCCGGACGACAGCGGCCTGAGCGTGGTCGTCTACAGCGCGCCCCCCGATACCGCCGCCGAGGACGGCCTGAAGCTGCTCGCCGGCTGGTCCGCCACCACCGGACTGGAGCAGAACGCGCACTCCACGAGCGAACCGTCGAGCCGGAAGCCCTGACGGGCTTATATCTTCCGCAGCCCAGCGAGCAGCCCGACGGAGCAGCCCAGCCGGCAGTCACATCGATCGCCCGAGGCTTCTGTGACGCCTCCAAGTCGCCCGGAAACGCGTTGCCGTGTCCGGGGCGCGGGCAGCATGCTTCGGGTGTGACGACTCAGGAGAGCAGCAGCCGTACCGACGCCACCCTCGTCCTGCCCGTCAGCGTGCGCGATCTGCGGCCGCAGGACCTCCCCGCGTGTGCCTGGTCCGGATCGGCCACCCATCTGCGCCACGTGGAGCGGGAGTTGGCGCGGGCCGCCGCCGGTGAGGTGGACTACCTGGCCGTGTGCACCCCCGTCGGCCTGCCGGTGGCGATCGGCGGTGTCGACTATCAGGCGTCCGAGGGGGCCGGGACGCTGTGGCAGCTCGCCGTGCTCCCGGCGCTGCGGTCCCGGGGCCTCGGGACGCTGCTCGTGCGCGCCGCCGAACAGCGTGTCCGGGAGCGCGGTCTGCGCACCGCCGAGCTGGCCGTGGAGGAGGACAACCCCCGGGCCCGCGCCCTGTACGAGCGGCTCGGCTACGTCGCGTACGGCCGCGAGCCCGACGCCTGGGACGAGGAGGGGCCCGACGGGTCGGTCCGCCGCCACGAGACGATGTGCGTTCTCCTGCGGAGGGAGCTGTGACCCCGGCCCCCTGACCCGCCCCGCCGACCCGCCCCCGCCCGGCCCGGCCCGGCCCGCCTCACCTCACCGCACGGCCACCGGCTCCTCCGGGTCGCTCGGGTCGCCGGGGCCACTCGGCTTGATCAGGTCCACCGGCTCGCCCTCCCCGGTGAACGTGCGCCACAGGCGGGCGTACGTACCGTTCAGGGCGAGGAGTTCGTCGTGGGTGCCGTCCTCGGCGACGCGGCCGTGGTCCATGACGACGACGCGGTCGGCGCGGGCCGCCGTGGTGAGGCGGTGGGCGACGACGAGGGTCGTGCGGCGGCCCGCGACGCGTTCCGTGGCCTGCGTGACCTGGGCCTCGCTCGCGAGGTCGAGCGCGGCCGTGGCCTCGTCGAGCAGCAGGACGCGGGGGTCGACGAGTTCGGCGCGGGCCAGGGCGATGAGCTGGCGCTGTCCGGCCGAGAGGTTGCGGCCGCGTTCGGTGACCTCGTGGAGGTAGCCGCCGTCCAGGGTCGCGATCATGTCGTGCGCGCCGACCGCGCGGGCCGCCGCCTCCACCTCGGCGTCGCTCGCCTCGGGCCTGCCGTACGCGATGGCGTCCCGCACGGTGCCCGCGAACAGGTACGACTCCTGGGGTACGACGCCGAGTTGGTGCCGGTACCCGGCCAGGTCGAGGTCGCGCAGGTCGCGGCCGTCGACCGTGACGGCGCCGGAGGTCGGGTCGTAGAAGCGGGCGACGAGCTTGACGAGCGTGGACTTGCCCGCGCCCGTCTCACCGACGAAGGCGACGGTCTGCCCGGCCGGAATGCGCAGGTCCACGTCGTGCAGCGCGGTCTCCTCGCCGTACGCGAAGGCGACGTGCTCGAAGGCGAGTTCGCCGCGCAGTTCGCCGACCGGTTCGGGCCGCTGCGCGCTCGCCGTGGAGGTCGGCTCGACCAGGAGTTCCTGGACGCGGCCCAGTGAGACGGTGGCCTGCTGGTAGCCGTCGAAGACCTGCGACAACTGCTGGACGGGGGAGAAGAACAGGTCGATGTAGAGGAGGTAGGCGACCAGCGCTCCCGTCGTCAGCGTGCCCGCGTCGACGCGGTGCGAGCCGACGATCAGGACCAGCGCGGTCGCGACCGTGGACAGGAGCTGGACGAAGGGGAAGTAGACCGAGATGAGCCACTGGCCCCGGATGCGGGCGTTGCGGTAGGCGCGGGCGTCCTTCTGGAAGGTCTCGTAGCCGGTGTCCTCGCGGCGGAAGGCCTGGACGACGCGCAGTCCCGCGACCATCTCCTGGAGGCTGGAGTTGACGACCGAGATGCGTTCGCGGGCCAGCTTGTACGCCTTGACGCTGCGGCGCCGGAAGACGACGGTGCCGAGGATCAGGACGGGCAGCGTCGCGAAGACGACGAGGGCGAGTTCGACGTCGATGACGAGCAGCGCGGCCATGATGCCGAAGAAGGTGACGACCGACACGAAGGCGGTGACCAGTCCGGTCTGGAGGAACGAGGACAGGGCGTCGACGTCCGTCGTCATGCGCGTCATGATGCGGCCGGTCAGCTCGCGCTCGTAGTAGTCGAGGCCGAGCCGCTGGAGGTGCGCGAAGATCTTCAGGCGCAGCGCGTACAGCATGCGTTCGCCGGTGCGGCCCATCATGCGGTTCTCGCCGATCTGCGCGGCCCACTGCACGAGTACGGCGGCCAGGCCCAGGCCCGCCGCCGTCCACACGGCGCCGAGCGCGAGCCGGTTGACGCCGTCGTCGATGCCGTGCCGGATGAGGACCGGCAGGGCCAGCGCGAGGCCCGCGTCGAGGGCGACCAGCAGGAGGCTGAGCAGCAGCGGCCTGCCGAAGCCGCGCAGCAGCCGGCGCAGCCCGTAGGAGTCCTCGGGGGCGACGGCGCGCGCCTCGTCGATTCCGGGCAGGTCCTCGGCCGGGGGCAGCGCCTCGACCTGGGCGAGCAGTTCGGGGGTCGCGGGCATCCCGGTGAGGGCGGTGTCGCGCGGGGTGCGGTCGCCGGTCCACAGCTGCGGGGTGATGCCGCGTTCCGCGTCGTACTCGGCGTCGAGTTCGGCGCGGACCGACTCGTCCTCGGGCAGGTCGGCGGGGAGCGGGTGGCCGGGCGAGACGGCGCCGAGTTCGTCGGGGTCGGTGAGCAGGCGGCGGAAGAGCGGGGAGTCCGCCTCCAGCTCCTCGTACGTGCCGACGGCGGCGAGCCGGCCCCGGTCGAGGACGGCGATGCGGTCGGCGAGGCCGAGGGTGGAGCGGCGGTGCGCGATGAGCAGGGTCGTACGGCCCGCCATGACGCCGCGCAGCGCCTCGTGGATCTCGTGCTCGACGCGGGCGTCGACGGCGGAGGTCGCGTCGTCCAGGACGAGCAGGCGCGGGTCGGTGAGGATCGCGCGGGCCAGGGCCACGCGCTGGCGCTGCCCGCCGGACAGGGTCAGTCCGTGTTCGCCGACGGTCGTGTCGTAGCCCTCGGGCAGTTCGCGGATGAAGCGGTCGGCCTGGGCGGCGCGCGCGGCCGTCTCGATCTGCTCCCGGGTGGCGCCGGGCACGCCGTACGCGATGTTCGCGCCGATCGTGTCGGAGAAGAGGAAGGAGTCCTCGGGGACCAGGCCGATCGCGGAGCGCAGCGAGGACTGGGTCAGTTCGCGCACGTCGTGGCCGCCGACCAGGACGGCGCCGTGGGACACGTCGTAGAAGCGGGGCAGCAGGAGCGACACGGTGGACTTGCCGCTGCCGGAGGAGCCGACGAGGGCGACGGTCTCGCCGGGGCTGATCTCCAGCGAGAAGCCGTCGAGGACCGGGCGGCCCTCCTCGTACGCGAAGCCGACGTCGTCGAACTCGACGGTGGCGGGCGCGTCGGCGGGCAGTTCCTTCGTGCCGTCCTGGAGGGAGGGCTCGGTGTCGATGAGTTCGAGGACCCGTTCGACGCCCGCGCGGGCCTGCTGGCCCACGGTGAGGACGACGGCGAGCATGCGTACGGGGCCGACGAGCTGCGCGAGGTAGGAGGAGAAGGCGACGAAGGTGCCGAGCGTGATGTGGCCGCGCACGGCGAGCCAGCCGCCGAGCGCGAGCATCGCGACCTGGCCGAGCGCGGGGACGGCCTGGAGCGCCGGGGTGTACCTGGCGTTGAGGCGGATGGTGCGCAGCCGGCCCGCGAACAGCCTGCGGCCGACCTCGCGCAGCTTCCCCGTCTCCTGCTCCTCCTGCCCGAAGCCCTTGACGACGCGGACTCCGGAGACGGCGCCGTCCACGACGGAGGCGACGGCGGCGGCCTGGGCCTGCGCGTACCAAGTCGCGGGGTGCAGTTTGGCGCGGGAGCGGCGGGCGATGAAGTAGAGGGCGGGGGCGACGGCGAGGGCGACGAGGGTCAGCGGGAGCGACAGCGTCGCCATGATGACCAGGGACATCACGAACAGCAGGACGTTGCCGATGGTCATGGGCAGCATGAACAGCAGGCCCTGGATCAGCTGGAGGTCGCTGGTCGCGCGGCCGACGACCTGGCCGGTGGACAGTTCGTCCTGGCGGCGGCCGTCGAGCCGGGTGATGGTGGCGTACATCTCGCTGCGCAGGTCGTACTGCACGTCGAGCGCGAGCCGGCCGCCGTAGAAGCGGCGCAGGTAGGCGGTGACGTAGACGACGACGGCGGCGCCGACGAGGGCGCCGGCCCAGGTGCCCATGGGGCGGCTGCCGTCACCGATCACGTCATCGATGATGATCTTGGTGATGAGCGGGACGAGGGCCATGACGGCCATGCCCGCGAGGGAGGCGCCGAGGGAGATGACGACATCCCTCTTGTACCGCCAGGCGTAGCCGGCGAGCCGCCGGGCCCAGCCGGGTGCCTGCCGGGGGGCGGGGGGCGGGGTCCTGTCGTCCCGCGAGCCGATGTCCGTACCGATAGGGGTGGGTTCTCCCGCCGCCACGCGCGCCTCCTGTGGATCTGTGTCGCCGCAGGGGGAACGCGTTCACGTGCGGATTTCATCCCGCCGTTACGTTCGGGCTCCACCGGTGGGCTCCGCCGGGCCGGGGGGAACCGACTCGGGGCTCCGCCCCGGACCCCGCTCCTCAAGCGCCGGAGGGGCTGGTTGCCGGCGCCGGTGGGGCTGGTTGTCGGCGCCGGAGGGGCTGGTTGTCGGCGCCGGAGGGGCTGGTTGTCGGCGCCGGAGGGGCTGGTTGTCGGCGCCGGAGGGGCTGGTTGCCGGGGTGCTGCCGGCTGACAGGTCACTGTCCCTGGGCCAGTACCGGGACCAGTCGGGCGGCGTCCACCGTGCCCAGGCCGCTCGCGAGGTCGTAGCCGGGTGCGGCGCGGTAGCCGGCCTCGCCGTTGACGCCGTTCACGACATCGACGAGCCCGGAGCGGTCGGCGGCCTGGACGGCGCCGTACAGGGTCGCGTTGACCGGGCCCAGTCGCTTGTCGGCCTGTTGCGCGGCGAGCGCGGTGAGGCCGGCGAAGAGGGGCGCGGAGAGGCTCGTGCCGAGCATGGGGGCCCAGGAGGAGGTCCGGTCGTGGGTGAACCAGATCATCGTGGAGCCGGTCGCGGACGCGGTGAGGGAGACGTCGGGGACGCCCCGGTGCTCCCCGGTCACCTTCCGCACGCCGTCCTGGTAGTCGGGTCGGCCCGCGAGGACCGAGGTGCCGCCGCCCGTCGCGCCGCCCTTGTCGTTCCACACGGTGTCGGGGCTGCGGCGCCGGCCCCGGTCGTCCAGGGTGAGCCGGGTGCCGCCGACGGCCGTCACCCCGGGATCGCTCGCGGGCCAGGACACGGTGCGCACCGGTTCCCGTCCGGCCTTCGCGGCCTCGGCGGCGCCCGGGGCGGCGCCCTCGTCGCCGCTCGCGGCGACGACGGTGATGCCCTTGGCGGCGGCCTCGTCGAACACCGGGCGCAGGTCGCGGTAGAGCCGGGCGACGTGGGCGCTCTGGTCGCCGGTCTCCGGGAAGACGAAGCTGAGCGAGAGGACGTCGGCCTTGTTCTCGGCGACGGCCGTGCGGATGGCCCGCGCGATGAGGTCCATGGCGCGCGGGGTGATGCCCTTCGCCGCGTCCCGCTGCTCCAGGTCCACCTGATAGAAGCGCAGGCCGGCCTTGGGGGCCATGGCGTGGAGGGCCTGGACGTCCAGGGTGGCCTCGCGGGCCATGGCGACCATGGTCTCGTTCTTCCAGTCGAAGGGGGCGGCCCGCCGGCCCCTGCCCGGGGACTGGCGCACGACGGTCAGGTCCGGGGCGGGCAGGCGCATCGCGGAGCTGAAGGTCTTCAGGTCCTCGGCCAGGTGCGGGGAGCCGACGACGTTGAGCGCGGCCACCGTCGTGCCCTCGCCGTCGGTGCCTTTGGCGTTGAGCGCCTTGGCGCCGTACACCTGCCGGAGCTGGTCGAAGGTGTAGCAGCCGGTCCGGGTCGCCTTCGTGCACAGCCGGCGGACCGGGCCGGTCGCGGTCGTCGTGGGGGTCGGCATCGCGGTCGCGGTGGCCGCCTGCTGCGCGGCCTGGGACCCGGCGACGGTCTGGCAGCCGGTCGCCAGCAGCACGGAGCCCGTCGCACACGCGAGGGCGGCTCGGACGGTACGGGCGCGGTGAGGCACGGGACGGTCCTCCAGGTCCTGACCGCCGGCCGACGGGGCACACGCGCTGCGCGCCCTGCGGGCGGGGTACGAGGGGTGTGGCGAGGGACGGCTCCCACGCTGTCCCGGCGCCCCTGGAGCGGCCAGCGGGCCAGGGCCGTCCGGGTGAACCTCCCGGGCCCGGCGCCGCGCCCGGCCGGGCGCCCTCGGTACCCCGCGTACCCCCGCGTACCCCCGCCCTCAGCTCTCCTTGAACATCCTCGGTACGGCCGGGAGGACGACGACCGAGGGACCGGGTGCGGCGAGCGCCTCGGCCAGGTCCTCACGCAGCCGCTCGGGGGTGGTCAGGGCCGCCGGTACGCCGAAGGAGGCGGCGAGCGCCGGGAAGTCGGGGCGGGCGAGTTCGGTGCCGGTGGTCTCGCCGAAGGCTCCGGTCATGTACTCGCGCAGGATGCCGTAGCCGCCGTCGTCCACGATGAGCCAGGTCACCGGCAGCCCGTACTGTTTGGCGGTCGCGAGTTCGGCGAGCGAGTACATCGCGCCGCCGTCCCCGGAGACCGCGAGGACGGGGCGGGCCGGGTCGGCGCTCGCGGCGCCGAGGGCGGCGGGGAAGGCGTAGCCGAGCCCGCCGGAGCCCTGCGCCGAGTGCATCGTGCCGGGGCGGCGGGCGTCGAAGGCGGCCCAGGCCCAGTACGACAGGATCGTCATGTCCCAGAAGCTCGGCGACTCGTCGGGCAGCGCCGCCCTGATCGCGGCGAGCAGGTCCTGTTCCAGGGTCAGGTGCTGCGCGTCGATGCGGGCGCGGACCTTGGCGAGCAGGCTCGCGACGCGCTCGGGCGCCCCGGGTTCGCTGCGGGGCGGGGCGGTCTCCAGGAGGGCGGTCAGGGCGAGGCGGGCGTCCGCGTGGATGCCGAGGCCCGGGTGGTTGGACTCCAGTTTCCCGAGGTCGGCCTCGATCTGCACGATCCGGCCGCGCGGCGCGAAGCTGTGGTAGTTCGAGGAGAGTTCACCGAGCCCGGAGCCGACGACGAGCAGCACGTCGGCGTCTTCCAGGAACTCGGTGGTGTGCCGGTCCTCGATCCAGGACTGCCCGGAGAGCGGGTGCTCCCACGGGAAGGCGCCCTTGCCGCCGTACGTCGTGACGACCGGCAGGTCGAGGTGTTCGGCGAGCGCGAGCAGCTTCCCGGCGGCGTCGGCGCGGACGACGCCGCCCCCGGCGAGGACGGCGGGCCGTTCGGCGTGCGCGAGCCAGTGCGCGGCGAGCGCGGTCAGCTCGGGGCGCGGCACGAGGTCGGGCGGGAAGGCGTCGGGCGCGTTGACCTCGGGCAGGACCGTTTCAGCGGTGAGGACGTCCTGCGGGATCTCGACCCAGACGGGGCCGTGCGGGACGGTGAGCGCCGACTCCCAGGCCGCCGCGATCGCGGAGGGGATCTGGGAGGCGGTGCGCACGGTGTGGGTGGACTTCACGACGCCCCGGAAGGAGGCTTCCTGGTCGCGCAGTTCGTGCAGGTAGCCGTGGCGGCCCCCGCCGAGCCCGGCGACCGGGACCTGGCTGCTGATGGCGAGCACCGGGGAGCTGCCCGCGGCGGCCTCCTGGAGCGCGGCGAGCGAGGTGAGCGCGCCGGGCCCGGTGGACAGCAGGAGCGGCGCGGCCTCCCCGGTGACCCGCCCGTAGCCGTCGGCGGCGAAGCCCGCGTTGTTCTCGACGCGCAGCCCGACGTAGCCGAGCGCGGAGCGGCGCACCGCGTCGAACAGGCCGAGGGCGTGCTGTCCGGGCAGTCCGAAGACGGTCGTGGCGCCGAGTCCGCGCAGCGTCTCGACCACGAGGTCGCCGCCGGTGCGTCCGGCGGGCGGGTCGAGCGCGGCCCGGGTCTGCTCGTCGGTGGGGCGCAGTTCCAGGTCGTGGTCGTGGGTCACTGGTTCGCGGGGTCCTTCCGGGCTTCGGCGATCTGGCGGGACATGATCGTCGTGAGTTCGTACGCGGTGTGGGAGGCGGCGACGGCGGTGATCTCGGCGTGGTCGTAGGCGGGGGCGACCTCCACGACGTCGGCGGAGACGAGCCGGCAGGAGGAGAGCCCGCGCAGGATCTCCAGCAGTTCGCGGGAGGTGAGACCGCCGGCCTCGGGGGTGCCGGTGCCGGGGGCGTGCGCGGGGTCGAGGACGTCGATGTCGACGGAGACGTACAGCGGGCGGTCGCCGATGCGCTGGCGCAGCTGGTCGGTGACCTCGTCGACGCCGCGTCGCATGACGTCGGCGGAGGTCACGATGCCGAAGCCCATCTTCGCGTCGTCGGTCAGGTCCCGCTTGCCGTAGAGCGGGCCCCGGGTGCCGACGTGGGAGAGCGCGGAGGTGTCGAGGATGCCTTCCTCGACGGCGCGGCGGAAGGGGGTGCCGTGGGTGTAGGCGGCGCCGAAGTAGGTGTCCCAGGTGTCGAGGTGCGCGTCGAAGTGGAGCAGCGCGACCGGGCCGTGCCGCTCGGCGACGGCCCGCAGCAGCGGCAGGGCGATCGTGTGGTCCCCGCCGAGCGTCATGAGCCGGGCGCCGGTGGAGAGCAGTTCCCCGGCCGCGCCCTCGATCGTCTCGACGGCCTCGCCGATGTCGAAGGGGTTCACCGCGATGTCGCCCGCGTCGGCGACCTGGGCGAGGGCGAAGGGGGAGGCGTCCTGCGCCGGGTTGTAGGGGCGCAGCAGCCGGGACGCCTCGCGGACGGCGTTGCCGCCGAAGCGGGCGCCGGGCCGGTAGGAGACCCCGGTGTCGAAGGGGACGCCGACGACGGCGACCTCGGCCCGGCCGACCTCGTCGAGGCGGGGCAGCCGCGCGAAGGTGGCGGGGCCCGCGTAGCGCGGGACGCGGGAGGAGTCGACGGGTCCGCGCGGGGTGGTCCGCTCGCCTGCCGGGGACGGGGCCTGGGGCCCGGTGTGCTGCTGCTCGCTCATGGTGGGATGCCTTCGCCGTGTCGGATGCGCCGCAGGGGGCCGGGGGGATCGCCCTCGGAACGGGTGGCGCGCTCCCGACTGTAGCCGGGGGGCCGGACGGACGGCACGGGCACGGTTCGCGCAGGTGGCGGGCGGGGGGCGGCGGCAGCGTGTGCGCCGGGGCGGGGCACGGGCGCCGGGGCGGGGCACGGGCGCCGGGTCGGGGCGCGGGCGGCGGGACGGGGCACGGGCGGCGGGACGGGGCACGGGCGGCGGGGCGGGGCACGGGCGCCGGGGCCGGAGTACGCGTCCCTACGCGCCCGGCCCGGCCCCCCTGCCCCCTCGGATCAACGCCACGTGCGACTCGGCACGAAACCGAGCAGTTCCCGGCTGCGCCGCGTGTCGAAGAAGGTGTCGTGGCCGCCGAAGCCCTCGCGCACCTCGGTGTCCGGGTGGTACGCGGACAGCAGGTCGAGGCTCGGTTCGAGGGCGGCGCTGTCCGGGGCGCAGATGTTGACGACGTGGTGGCCGCTCAGCTCGGCGGTGAGCGCCGCCAGCACGGATCGCGCCGCGTCCTCGGTGTGCAGCCAGCCCCACAGTTCCTTGCTGTTGCCGCCCGGGTCGGCGTGCACCTCGTCGAGGCGGGCGCGCAGCCGCGCCCCCGCGCCGACGAAGGGGAAGCGCAGCAGGACGGTGTCGGTGCCCCAGCGGCGTGTCGTGAAGGCGGCGGCCTGCTCGGTCATGACCTTGGACAGCCCGTACGAGTCGACGGTGAGGTCCGGGTGGTCCTCGTCCACGGGCACGTACACGGGGTGCAGTTCGCGGTCGGCCCACGCGAGGCCCACCGCCGAGGCGCTGGAGGCGGCGACGATCCGCCGGACCCCGCGCCGGCCCGCCTCCTGGAACACGAGGTACGCGGCGAGGACGTTGGCCCGCAGCGTCTCGTCCTCGGCGACGATGCCGGGCGCCGGATAGGCCGCGAGGTGGACGACCCCGGCGAGCCCGGCGGGCCCGGCCTCCTCGGCGGCGGCCGTGAAGCACGCGGTGACGGTGGCGGCGTCGGCGAGGTCCCCGGTCACGAAGCGCGCGCAGCCGTCGTCCGCCGCGCCGCGTTCCCGGTCGGCGCCCACCACGCGGTACCCGGCGCCGGTCAGCGCCCGCACGACGAACCGTCCGATCCCGCCGGCCGCGCCGGTCACGAGGACGGTGCCCCGGCCCGTCCGGTCCGTCCCGTCCGTCTGGTCCGTCCCGTCCGTCCGGTCCGCCCGGTCCGTCTGGCGGTCGTTCATCCCTTGTTCGTTCCCTTCGGGTTCATGTCCTGGCCGTTCCCTTCCGGTTCATCCCTTGACCGCCCCCATCAGTCCGTTCACGAAGTAGCGCTGCGCGCACAGGAACAGGATGATCACCGGGATCACCATGATCAAGGCGGCCGCCATGAGCGAGTTGTACTGCACGACGTTGGAGGACTGGAGCTGCTGGAGGGCGATCGGCAGGGTGTAGCGGCCCGGGTCGTTGAGCGAGATCCGGGCGAGCTGGTACTCGTTCCAGGTCGGGATGGCGGTGAGGAGCGCGATCGTGACGAGCGCGGGCCGGGCCAGCGGCAGGTAGATCCGGCCGAAGATGCGCAGCTCGCCCGCCCCGTCCATGCGCGCGGCCTCGCGCAGTTCACCCGGCACGGTGTTGAAGCTGTTGGTCAGCATCAGGACGGCGAGCGGGGCGGTGCCGTTGACGCCGGGCAGGATCAGGCCCCAGTGGGTGCCCAGGATGTCCATCCGGCCCTCCAGCAGCACGATCGGCAGCAGGGTGACCACTCCGGGGACGAAGAGCAGGACGAGGAAGAGGCGGTAGAGCCACGTGCGGCCCGGGAAGCGCAGCGTCGAGAAGGCGTAGGCGGCGGCCGAGTAGATGATCACGACCAGGACCGTGGTCAGGACGGTGACCTTGACGCTGTTGAGGAAGTAGTCGAAGAAGTCGAGCCGGTTCCAGGTGTCGGTCAGCGTGTGCAGGGTCGGGTGGTGCGGCACGAGGTGGCCGCCCTCCTGCACCTCGGCGTTGGTCTTGAAGGCCGCCGAGACCATCCAGAGGAACGGGTAGAGGCTGACGGCCGCGTAGGCGGCGAGGAGCAGCCCGACGACGGTCCTGGTGACGATCCGGCCGACCGGGCGCCCGCCGCCCCGGGCGGCCTCGCCGCCGCGCGTACGGGCGGGCCGGCCGGTCCGCGCGGCGGCGGTGGTGGTGGCGCTCATCCGATCCTCCTCATGGCCCGCTGGTTGATGAAGGCGACGACGAGCGCCGCGAGGAACAGGAGCCATCCGAGGGCGCTGGCGAGGCCGAGCGTCGGGGACATCTCGTTGAGGAAGGCGAGCCGGTAGGTCTCCAGTCCGAGCACGCTGGTGGAGTCGCCGGGGCCGCCGTTGGTCATGATCAGGAAGGACTGGAAGCCCTGGAGCGAGTCGCGCACGTTGAGCAGGACCACCACGACGGTGATCGGCTTCATGAGCGGCCAGACGACGGACGTGGTGGAGCGCAGCCAGCCGGCGCCGTCGATCTGCGCCGCCTCCAGCAGGGAGGTGTCCAGGGACTGGAGCGAGGTCAGGTACAGGAGCATCGCGACCGGGACGGCCGACCAGACCATCACGACGATCATGGTGGGCAGCGCGGTGTCGGGGTTGCCCAGCCAGCCCTGCGGCTGCTGGAGGCTGCCGAGGCCCACGGCCTTGAGGAGCAGGTTGATCGCGCCGCCGGGTTCCAGGATGTAGTTCCACGCGAAGTAGACGGCGATTCCGGTGGTGACGTACGGCAGGAAATAGACCGAGCGCAGGATTCCCTGGAAGCGTTTCGCCGAATTCAGGACGATGGCGAGCGGGAAGGCGATGAGCACGGTGAGGAGAGGGACGCCGATCACCACCCACAGGGTGTTCGTCGCCGCTTTCCTGACGATGGGCCAGTAAGTGGGAGAACCGCCGAGCAGGTCCGTGTAGTTCTTGAGTCCCCGCCAGTGCCATTCGGGCCAGAAGCCGTTCCACTGCGCGAAACTCAGCCCGAATCCGTAGACCACGGTATAGGCGCCCATGACCAGGAAGAGGAGTACGGCGGGGGCGACGAAGGCATAGCCCCAGGCGGCCTCGGTGCCCCGTTCGCGCAGGCGGGCGCGTGGCGGCCGGGCGGCGGTGCCGGCCGGGGACGCGCTCTCGCGCGGGGCGCGGACGGGCGCCTGCGCGGCCGGTCCGGCGCTCATGAGCCCTGCTCCGACCAGTAGGACTTCATCATGGAACTCATACGGGCTCCGGTACTCCTGGTGGAGAGCGTCTTGAGCGGGGTCATCTGCGCGAGGACCGCGCCGACCTTGCCCGCGTCGTAGAGGTTGGGGCGGTACGAGGTGACACTCGGGTTGTAGCCCTCGGGGTCGGTGCCGAAGCTGCTCTGCATCGAGTTGAGGACGGGCCCGAGGGCCTTGGCCTGACCGGCGTCGAAATCGTTCGGGGGCACGTCGTTGGCCTGTTTGCCGAAGGTCGCGGCGATCTCGGGGCGGGAGAGGAACCTCATCCACTCCAGGGCCTCGTCGCGCTTGGCCGTCTTCTTGACCATGCCGAGGCCGGTCAGGGAGAAGGGCGACATCTGGAGGTCGGGCATCTTCGCGGCGGCGGGCGGCGGCACCGGGAAGGTCAGGAGGTTGCCGACGTCGTAGCCGTTGTCGGCGAGGAAGGCGAGGGTGTAGGTGCCGCCGACGTCCACGCTGGCCTTGCCCTGGGCGAAGGCGAGGTCGGCCTCGTCGATGGTTTTGGACTGGCTGCCGGGCATCCAGTACGGCGTGACCTGATTGTAGGTGTCCAGGACCTTCCGCCCCTCGGGGGAGCTCCAGCCCTTGCCGGCGTCGCGGCCGAAGAGCTGCTCGAAGCGGTCCTTGCCGAGCAGCCCGTAGGCCATCGGCTGCATGATCCACTCCAGGGCGGTGGAGGGGGACTTGAGGCCGATGGTCAGCCCGCCCCGCCCGCCGTACTCCTTCTTGAGCCGGTCGAGGACGTCGATGAACTCCTCCCAGGTGGCGGGGGGTTCGGTCACGCCCACTTTGGCGGCCCGCTCCTTGTTGAGGTAGACCATGCCCTGCGTGCCGACGGTGACCGGGATGCTGTAACGGTCGCCGCGCTGCACGCCGAGGGACTTGGAGCCCTCGGTGAGCGAGTTCTCGTAGTCGACCGGGGTGACGACGCCGTCCCCGCGCACCTGCGGCAGGAAGCGCTTCGTCCAGTCCGCGTCCACCTCGTCCGAGAGGTCCGCCAGGAGGCCGGCCCCGCCGAGCGCGAAGTCCTCCCCCTTGGCGTGCACCTCCATGACGTCGGGCAGGTCGTTGGTCCGCGCGGCCGCCTGGATCTTCGTCAGGAAGGCGTCGTCGGGCGTGTACGCCTGGACGTCCACCTTCGTCCCCGTCGCCTCCGTGAACTTCTCGGCGGCGGCCCGGAAAGCGGCCACATGGGACTGCTTGAAGGTCCACATGCGCAGTTCACCCCGGCCGGAACCCGTTCCGCCGCCGCTGGAACCGCATCCGGCGACAAGGACGCTCAAAGCGGCGACCGTGGCCAGGAGCGAAGAGCGACGTGCGGCCGGGAGGAGTCTTTTCACGTTCCCAGCGCCTTTCTCCAGAGCTGTTCGTTCAGCCCCTCCGGCTTCTCTCGAAGCAGTTGGTGGTATCTAAATCGAGTTGATGTACGGTGTCAACAGTCGTAACCACACGGAAAAACAGCGGAAAACTCCGTCCGCCGACACCCCCTTCCGGAGGGCCCCATGGCCTCGACCGACCACCTCCGTCCCGACCCCGCCGAGGGCCCGGCGCAGGCTCCCCCGACCTCCCCCGGCGCGGCCCCGGCCCCAGCGCCCGCCGGCCCCCGCGACGAGGTGCTCGCCCGCGCCCCGTGGGCCTCTTCCGCCGCCGACGCGCTGCGCGTGACCGCCGTCCGCACCTTCCTGTGCGCGCCGCAGGGCTGCCCGTACGTGATCGTGCGCGTGGAGACCAACCAGCCCGGCCTGTACGGCCTCGGCTGCGCGAGCGACCCGCAGCGCACCCTGGCGATCCGCTCCGTGGTGGACGACTACTACGGGCCGATGCTGCTGGGCCGGGACCCCTCCGACATCGAGGACCTGCACCGGCTGCTGCTCAACAGCGGATACTGGCGCGGGGGTTCGATCGGGCAGAACGCGCTGGCCGGCATCGACGTCGCGCTGTGGGACATCAAGGGCAAGGCCGCCGGGCTGCCCCTGTACCAGCTGTTCGGCGGCCGGGCCAGGGAGGCGGCCGAGGCGTACACGCACGTCGACGGCCGGGAGGCCGGGGAGATCGCCGAACGGGTGCTGGCCGCGCGCGAACGCGGCTACCGGCACGTGCGCGTGCAGGTCGCGGTGGAGGGCACCGACGCCTACGGCACCGCCCCGCGCGACGAGGCCGAGGCCAGGCGCCGCGCCCTGCGCTCCGGCACCTGGGACTCGCTGAGCTATCTGCGGCACGTACCGCCCGTACTGCGGGAGGTGCGCGAACGCGTCGGCTGGGACGTGGAGTTGCTGCACGACGCGCACGAGCGGCTGACGCCCTCGCAGGCCCGCGAGCTGGTCCACGAGGTCACCGACGCCGGGCTGTTCTTCCTGGAGGACGCCCTCGCCCCGGAGGACGCCGCGCACTTCGGGCAACTGCGCGCGGCCGGGCCGGTGCCGCTCGCGGTCGGCGAGCTGTACCACGACGTCGGGATGTACCTGCCGCTGCTGGAACAGCGGGTCGTCGACTTCGCCCGGGTCCGCGTCCCCACTCTGGGCGGGCTCACCCCCGCCAGGAAACTCGTCGCGGCCGTCGAGCTGTTCGGGGCGCGCACCGCCCCGCACGGGCCGGGCGACGTGAGCCCGGTGGGCATGGCGGCCAACCTCGCGCTGGACATCAGCTCCCCCGCGTTCGGGGTGCAGGAGGCGGCGGCCTTCAGGGAGGCGACCCGCGAGGTCTTCCCCGGCGCCCCCGTCCCGCACGAGGGCCGCCTGTACCCCTCCCAGGAGCCCGGCCTCGGCGTCGACTTCGACGAGACGGCGGCCCGCGCCCACCCCGTCGGCGCTCCGCTGGAGCACGACCGCTGGGCGCTGCTGCGGAACGCGGACGGCAGCGTCCAGCGGCCCTGAGCGGAGCCCGTCCCCTCATACGGCTGTGGGCCCCGCGGGGGGGGGGGGCCCCCCCCCGCGCGGGGGGGGGGGGGGGGGCGCCCCCCGCCCGGGGCGCGGGGGGGGCGGGGCGGCCCGGGGGGGGGGCGGGGGGGGGGGGGGCGCGCCCCCCGGGGGGGGGGGGGGGCGGGGCCCGGTGGGGGGGGGGGCGCGCGCGGGGCCGGGGGGTCCGGGGGCGCCCGCCGGGCGGCGGGGGGGGGGCCGCGGGCCCCCGCCGCTCGGCGTGTCCGGCGTGCGGCCGTCCGGTGCCGTCGTCCGGTGCCGTGGGCGTGGTGTGGGGGCGCCGAGGGGATGCCCGGGAGAGACCGGTGGGGTGCCCGGTGAGGTGTCCGGTGGGTGTGAATTCCTCCCGCCCCCTTGACGCAGGTGCGGTCAGAAAGCCACAGTAGCGGTCATCTACGGTCAGCGCTTCACTCGGCGCGCGGCGGTACGGCCCCGGGGCGGTGCCCCGCCCGGCGGCACCGGCGCGGGCCGATCCCTGGACACCGGCCCCGCACCCGCACCCGCCGCACCGCAGAAGGACCCGGCCATGACCACCATCCTCAGCATCGACCAGGGCACCTCCGGGACGAAGGCCGTCCTCACCGACGAGCGGCTCGAACCCCTGGCCGTCGCCCTGCACGACGTACGCCCCCGCTACCTGCCCGGTGGCGGGGTCGAGCAGGACCCGGCCGCGCTCCTGGACTCCGTGCTCTCCGCCGGGCGGGAGGCGGTGGCCAGGGCCGGTCGCGCCCCCGACGTCGTCGCCCTCGCCAACCAGGGCGAGACCGTGCTGGCCTGGGACCCGGACACCGGCCGGCCCCTCTCCCCGGCGATCGTGTGGCAGGACCGGCGCGCCGGGAGCGTGACCGGTCCGCTCGCGCCGCGCGCCGCCGAGGTCGCCGCCCGCACCGGACTGCCGCTCGACCCGTACTTCTCGGCGCCGAAGATGGCCTGGCTGCGCGCCCACGTCACCACCGAGGGCGTCGTCACCACCACCGACTCCTGGCTCCTGCACCACCTCACGGGGGCCTTCGTCACCGACGTCACCACCGCGAGCCGCTCGCTGCTCCTCGACATCGACCGGCTCGACTGGGACACGGACCTGCTCGGCCTCTTCGGACTCGGGGACGAGCGCCTGCCCCGGCTCGTGCGCTGCGACGAACCCGTCGGCACCACCACCGCCTTCGGGCCGCCCGCCACCGTCGCGGGGCTCGTCGTGGACCAGCAGGCGGCCCTGATCGCCGAGGGCTGCCTCACGCCCGGCACCGCCAAGTGCACGTACGGCACCGGCGCCTTCCTCCTCGCGAACACCGGGAGCGAGGCGGTGCGCTCCTCCGGCGGGCTCGCGCTCTCCTGCGCCTGGCGGACCGCCGGGGAGAGCGCGTACTGCCTCGACGGGCAGGTGTACACGGCGGGTTCGGCCGTGCGCTGGCTCACCGACATGGGGCTGCTGGCCTCCGCCGCCGACCTCGACACCGCCGCCGCCGGGGGCAGCGGGGGCGCCCTGTGCGTGCCCGCCTTCGCCGGGCTCGCCGCGCCCTGGTGGAGCCCCGGGGCGGGGGCCCGGTTCGAGGGGCTCGCGCTCGCCACCCGCCCCGGCCACCTCGTCGCCGCCGTCCTGGAGGGCATCGCCGCCCAGGTCGCGACCCTGTGCGCCACCGTCGTCCGGGACACCGGCGCCCCGGTCGGCGCCCTGCGCGCCGACGGCGGCCTCACCCGCAGCCGCGCCCTGCTCCAGGCCCAGGCCGACCTCGCCCAGATCCCGGTCGAGGCGCACCCCAGCGAGCACGCCACCGCGCTCGGCGCCGCCGCGCTCGCCCGGCTCGCCCTCGAACCGGGACTCGGCCTCGCCGGTGCCGCCCCCGCCAAGCCGCCCTCCGCCGTCGTCACCCCGCGCTGGAGCGCCGACCGCGCCGCCGACCACCTCGCCCGCTGGCAGGCCGCCGCCGGGGCCGCCGCGGCCGCCGCCCCGCACCCCGCCCCGTACGCCCAAGGAGCAACCGCATGAGCACCACCCCGGCCGGCCGGCCCACCCCCACGGGGGACGGCACACCCGTGTACGACGTCGCCGTCGTCGGCGGCGGCATCGTCGGATGCGCCATCGCCCGCGAACTCGCCGGTCACGAACTGACGGTGGCCCTGGTGGAGGCCCGCTCCGACGTCGGCGACGGCACCAGCAAGGCCAACACCGCGATCCTGCACACCGGTTTCGACGCGTCCCCCGGCAGCCTGGAGGCCCGCCTCGTCCGGCGCGGCTACGAGCTGCTCTCCGCGTACGCCGAGCGGACCGGCATCCCCGTCGAGCGCACCGGGGCCGTCCTCGTCGCCTGGAACGACGAGGAACTCGACGCGCTGCCGGGACTGCGCGAGAAGGCCGGGGCGAACGGGTACGAGCGCTGCCGGATCATCTCCGCCGAGGAGGTGCGGGAACTCGTGCCCGACCTCGGCGAGGGCGTACGCGGCGGGCTCACCGTCCCCGACGAGTCGATCATCTGCACCTGGACCACCAACCTCGCGCTCGCCACCGACGCCGTCCGCCGCGGGGCCACGCTGCTCCTGGACCACCCGGTCACGGCCGTACGGACCGAGGAGGGCGGCGTCACCGTGCTGGACACGCCCGCCGGGCCCGTCCACGCCCGGCGCGTCGTCAACGCCGCCGGACTCGGCGCCGACCACGTCGACCGGCTCTTCGGCCACGACCGCTTCACCGTCACCCCCCGGCGCGGCGAACTCCTCGTGTACGACAAGCTCGCCCGGCCCCTCGTCCCGCGCATCGTGCTGCCGGTGCCCACCAAACGCGGCAAGGGCGTGCTCGTCTCGCCGACCATCTACGGCAACGTCATGCTCGGCCCCACCTCCGAGAACCTCACGGACCGGGGCGCCACCGGCACCTCCGAGGAGGGCTTCGCCTTCCTGCTCGGCAAGGGCGGGAAGCTCATGCCGCGCCTGCTGGAGGAAGAGGTCACCGCGAGCTACGCCGGACTGCGCGCCGCCGTCGACCACCCCGACTACCTCGTCGAGGCCGCGCCCGACGGGCGGTACGTCCTCGTCGGCGGTATCCGCTCCACCGGCCTCACCTCGGGAATGGCCCTCGCCGAACACGTCCGCGACCTGCTCGCCGGGACCGGCCTGCCGCTGACCCCGCGTACCGACCTGCCCGAGCCGCCCCGGATGCCGAACCTCGGCGAGGCGGGCGTCCGCCCCTACCAGGACGCCGGGCTCATCGCCGCCGACCCCGCCTACGGCACCGTCGTCTGCTTCTGCGAACGCGTCACCGAGGGCGAGATCCGCGACGCGCTCCGCGCCGAGGTCCCCGCCCGCACCCCCGAGGGGCTGCGCCGTCGCACCCGCGCCATGAACGGCCGCTGCCAGGGCTTCTACTGCGGGGCCGAGGTACGGGCCCGCTGCGCGGCGGCGGGCGCCGAGAGCGCCGGGGACCGGGCCCCCTACGTACCGGCCGCCGCCGCGCACGCCACCGGCTTCGCCACCCCGGACCCCGGCCCCGCCCAGGCCGCAGCCCCCGCCCGCCCCGCCGGGACCGCACAGCAGAGGTGACCTCCGTGACCATGCCCCTCCACTCCGCGACCACGCCCGAGGACGCCGTGCCCCTCCCCGTCCACACGCCGCAGGTCCTCGTCATCGGCGCCGGGCCCGCCGGGCTCACCGCCGCCGCCCGGCTCGCCCGCCGGCTGCCCGGCGAGGTCCTCGTCCTCGACCGCGAACACCGGCCCGGCGGCATCCCCCGGCACAGCGACCACACCGGCTACGGGCTGCGCGACCTGCGCCGCGTGCTGCGCGGCCCCGCCTACGCCCGTCTCCTGGCCGACCGCGCCACCGCCGCCGGGGCCGTCCTGCGCACCGCCACCACCGTGACCGGCTGGGCCGGGCCCCGCACCGTCGAGATCACCGGCCCGCAGGGACGCGCGCGCGTCACCGCCGACGCCGTCGTCCTGGCCACCGGCGCCCGCGAACGCCCGCGCAGCGCCCGCCTCGTACCCGGCGACCGCCCGCACGGGGTGCTCACCACCGGGCAGTTGCAGAACCTCGTCCACCTCCACCACCAGCCGGTGGGCGAACGGGCCGTCGTCGTCGGCGCCGAACTCGTCAGCTACTCGGCGGCGCTGACCCTGCGCGAGGCGGGCTGCCGCACCGCGCTCATGGTCAGCTCGCACCCGAGGCCCGAGTCCTACGGCGTGTTCAACCTCGCCGGGCGCACCGTGCTGAACCTGCCCGTCGCCCGGCGCGCCAAGGTCAGCCGCGTCATCGGCAAGGGGCGGGTCGAGGCCGTGGAACTCACCCACCTCGACACCGGCGCCCGTACCCGCGTGGCCTGCGACACCGTCGTCTTCACGGGTGACTGGATTCCCGACCACGAACTCGCCCGCCTGGCCGGTCTCACCATGGACCCGGCCAGTCGCGCCCCGCTCGTGGACACCGCGCTGCGCACCAGCGCGCCCGGCGTGTTCGCCGCGGGCAACCTGCTGCACCCCGTCGACACCGCCGACATCGCCGCCCTCGACGGCGCGCACGTCGCCGACCGGGTCGAGGAGTGGCTGCGCACGGGGGCCGGGGCGCCCGAGGGGGACGGTGTGCGGCTGCTCGCCGAGGCCCCGCTGCGCTGGATCGCGCCCGGACTGCTGCGCCCCGGCGACCCGGCGCCCCCGCGCAAGCGCCTCTCGCTGTGGACGGACACCTTCGTGGCCACGCCGAAGGTGACGGCCCGCCAGGACGGCCGCGTCCTCAACCGCCGCACCCTGCCCTGGCCCGCCGCCCCCGGCCGCGTCTTCCGCCTCCCCTGGTCCCTCGTCGCCGGCGCCCGCCCGGACGCGGGGCCGGTCACGGTCGGACTGGACTGAGCGGTACGCGCGGGGGCGGGGCCGGCCCGGCGCCGCGGCGGGCCCTCAGCCCTCCGGCGCCACCACCAGCTCCGCCCCCGCCTCGCGTACCGCCCGCGCCAGCGGCTCGGCGGGGGCGGCGTCCGTGAGCACACCCGTCACCTCGTCCAGGGAACACACCCGGTGCGGGGCGACGGACTGGAGCTTCGCCGTGTCCGCGAGCACCCAGCAGCGCGCGGCGCGGGCGGCCATCGCGCGTTTCGTGGCGACCTCGGCGAAGTGGAAGTCCGTCACCCCGGCCGTCGCGTCCACGCCGCCCGAACCGATGAAGGCCACGTCGGGGTGCAGGTCCTCGAAGAAGGCCACCGTCCCCGGGCCGCTGCACACCTGATCACCCGCGCGCACCCGGCCCCCGGGCACCATCACCTCGATCTCCGCGCGCCCGGACAGCAGCCCCGCCACCAGCAGCGAGGGCGTCGCCACGAAGCCGCGGAAGTCCTCCGGCAGGCAGCGCGCGACCTGTTCGGCCGTGGTCCCCACGTCGATGACGAGGGTCATCCCGGGCTCCACCAGCCGCGCCGCCGCCCGCCCGATCGCGTGCTTCGCCGTCTGCCGGGCCTGCGAACGCTCCGAGAACGAGGGCTCCTCACCGGCCGGGTCACGGACCGCGCCCGGCGTCGCCGCGCCCCCGCGCACCCGGCGCAGCAGCCCCTCGCGCTCCATGAGCCCGAGATCCCTGCGCACCGTCTCCGCGGACACCCCGAGCCGCTCGGTCAGTTCCTCGGTGCTGATCATCCCCGTCTGCCGCAGGGCGGCGGCGATCCGCTGGTGACGCTCGGCGGGCAACATCGCGCTGCTCGCGCTCCTTCCGTGGCCGTGACTGCTCCTGACTGCTTCCGACGGCAACTGTGTGCCGCCCCCCGCCCCTGGTCAAGCGGGGCCCCGCGGGCGGTACGGCGGGGCGCGCGGCCCCGGGCGCGGTACGGCGGACGGCGGCGGGCGCGGTACGGCGGCGGGCGCGGGCGCCCCGGTCTCCCGGAGCCCGCCCGCGCCCGCCGCCGTACCGCGCGCCCGCCGCCGTCGCGTCCGCGTCAGCGCCCGCCGCCGCCCTCGCGCCGCGCCTCAGCCGGTCAGCTTCCCCGGCTCGTCCCGGAGCAACTGGCCGAGCACCGCGAACTCGTTGAAGAGGTTCCACTCCTCCACGATCAGCCCGTCCACGAAGTACAGCTGCGAGATGCCCCACAGGTGGACCCGCCGCCCGGTCGGCTCGCCGTAGAGCGCCCAGCCGCGGTGGGTGCCCACCGCCGACCAGCGCACCGACACGCGGTAACCGTCCCGGTCGTTGCCCATCCAGTACACCTCGTCCACCTGCGCCCCGAGGTCGGGGAAGGTCGAGACGAGCGAACGGAACCAGGCCCGGACCTCGCCGCGCCCGTAGGCCGTACGGTCCGAGGCCCCGTACCAGCGCACGGTCGGCGCGTAGGCCCGGTCCACGGTGCTGAGGTCGCGGCGGTTGAAGAGCTGGTGGAACAGGGCGCGCACGGTGTGCTCGACGTCGAAGCCCGAGCCCCGGGGCGCCGGCGGGTACGGCAGGGGTTTGCGCCCGCCGAGCAGCCGCTCCGCCTCGCCCGCCTGCCGGTCGTCGAGGACGGGGCCGGTGAGCGCGTTGCCGTGCGCGCGGGCCGCCTCGCGGACGTCGAAGCCCGTCTGGCGCAGGATGGAGCCGGTGTTGTAGAGCACCCACTCCTCGTAGATCTCGTTCTCGCGCACCACGCAGTTGGCGATCACCCAGGTGTCCAGCCGCCGGCCGGTGGGCTCGCCCCAGTTCCAGCGGCCGGTGTGGTGGCCGACGTTGACATCGCGGTGCGAGGTCACGAAGCCCTGTTCGTCGTCGCCCGCCCAGATCACGTCGTCCGCGTAGTGACGGCAGTCCGGGAAGGCGTGGATGCGTTGCAGCGTGCTGCCGATGAGCTGCTCGACGCCGGTCTTCAGCCCGGTGTCGTCGTGGATGCGCGCGCCGGGCGCGTACGTGTCGTAGATGTAGCCGACGTCCTGGTCCTCCCAGATGCGGTGGGTGATCCGGACGATCCAGTCCACGATGTCGCTGTAGCCCTCCTCGAAGCCGCGCAGCGACTGCCGGCGCTCCCGGTCGCCCGGTATCGGCTCGGGCCCCCGCCGCCCGGGGAGGTCGGCGCCCCGGCCGGGGGAGAGGGCGAGGGAGAAGTCGGACGGCATGTGGCGCCGGGCGGCCGGAACCCGCCCGGCCCCGGCGAAGGGGCCACCGGCCCCCGGGGACGGCGGCCGGGACTCGGTCCCCGGGGCCTGCGGCCGGGACTCGTCCCGCTCCTGGGCCCCGGTGCTCGCCCGGCCGCGCTCTGCCGCGTCGACCGCGTCGGCCGCCGGCGCGGGCCGCGGCTCGGGTTCCTTCATGGGGTGCACTCCTTCAAAGGGGGGACGGGACCGGCCGGGCGATCTCCCGGCCAACCGGCGGGAACCGCCCCGGAGCGGTCGCGCGAGCCACGCCGGGCGGGCCCGTGCGGACCTCCCGGGCGGTGGCCGCCGGGGCCGGACAACCGGGTCCGGCGGCCCCGTACGGAAAAAGGACCGGACCGCACCCCGGCGCGGCTCGCCGGATGCGGGACTCACCGAGGAACGTACGCCCGCCCCGGGCGCTCCGGCAAGACTTTCGGTCAAGAACGGGCACCTCTGGTCAGAAATGTTGACGTGCGGGCAGCCCGGGTCTAGCTTGACGGCTCGGTGCATACGCATGCACGCCCTGAACCGGACAGTGCTCCGGGGAGGCCCCCCGCCTGCCGGAGCCTGCCTTCCCGTCCCGCTCGCCGACGCCCCGGCGGGCCCCGGCGCGATCCGCGCTCCCGTCTCCACGCCCCGCGGTCGCGTCCCGTCCCTCCCCCCTCCCTCCCGTAGGAGAGAACGATGGCCCCTCCAGCGCCCCTCGCCGTCAAGGCCGAAGACCCGCCCCCGCAGGGCATGTCCCGGGCGGTGGTGGCCGGCTGCATCGGCAACTTCGTCGAGCAGATCGACCTCGGCCTCTACGGCTTCCTCGCCCCGGTCATGGCCGACTCCTTCTTCCCGTCGGGCAACCACACGCTCTCGCTGCTCAGCACCTACGCGACCTTCGCGATCGGCATCCTCGTGCAGCCGCTGGGCGGGGTCTTCTTCGGGCGGATCGGGGACCGCGTGGGCCGCAGGGCCATGCTCACCCTCACCATCAGCCTGATGGGCCTGTTCACCGCCTGCGTCGGAATCCTGCCCACCTGGGATCAGGTCGGCGTGGCGGCGCCCGTGCTGCTGCTCCTGATCCGGGTGGTGCAGGGCATCGTGCACGGCGGCGAGTACGGCGGGGCGCTCACCTTCATCATCGAGTACGCGCCCCGGCGCAGGCGCGGACTGTTCATGGGCTACGCCTCGATGGGCGTCTTCGGCGGGCTGCTCGTCGGCGCCGCGCTCTCCTCCCTCGTCTCCGCGCTGCTCACCGAGGACCAGATGTCCTCCTGGGGCTGGCGACTGCCCTTCCTGGTCGCCCTCCCGCTCGCCGCCGGGGGCCTCCTGCTGCGCCGCCGGGTCGCCGAGACGCCCGCGTTCCTCGCGGCGATCGAGGGGGACGCGGTGCCCGAGGAGTCGCCCGTCATGGAGACGATCCGCCGCTACTGGCGCCCGCTGCTCACCTTCAGCGGGTACGCCATGACCAACGCGGTGCTCTCGTTCGTCTGGGTCACCTACCTGCCGCAGTGGCTCAGCGACGAGGGCGGGCTCAGCCGCTCGGCGGCGTTCTCCAGCAACATGCTCTCGCTCGCCGCGTACCTGCCCCTGCTCGTCCTCGCCGGGCTGCTGAGCGACCGGGTGGGCCGCAAACCGATGCTGCTCGCCGGCTGCGTCGCCTGCGTCGTCCTCGTACCGCTCTCGTTCCGCCTCGCCCAGAACGGCACCTGGGGCTGGGCGGTGCTCGCGCAACTCGTCTATCTGGTGCCCGAGTTCTGTATCGCCGTACCGGCGACCGCGAGCCTGCCCGAGATGGTGCCCACCCGGGTCAGGGTCACGGCGACGGCGCTCGGCTTCAACGTGCCCTTCGCCCTCTTCTCGGGCACCGCCCCGCTGATCTCCACGGCCCTCGTCGACTGGACGGGTTCGCTCTACTCGGTCTGGTGCTACCTGGGCGGGCTCGCCGTCATCTCCTTCTTCGCCGTGCTGTTCGGCTACCGGGAGAGCGCGGGCAAGGACCTCTCCGGCGAGGGCGAGCCGGTCGCGGGCACCGTCCCGGCGACCGTGGGGGCCTCCTGAGGCCGCGTCCGGGCGGTGCGCGCGCGACCCGGCACCTGATGCCGGGCGGCGCTCACGTCAGGCGCCCCTCCCGTCACGCGCCCCTCACGTCACGCGCCGCTCACTTCGCGTGCTCGATCGCGAGGATCATGACGAAGGCGACGAGGTGGATGCCGAAGAGGAAGTACGCGAGGTACCACCACATGTAGCGCTCGTTCTTCGTCTCCTCGGCGAGACGCGCGTCGTCGTACTCCTTGGAGAGGCGGACGAGAGGGTCGGAGAGCGGGTCCCCGGCGCCGGTGTTCCCGGTGTTCCCGGCGTTCCCGGTGTTCCCGGCGTTCCCGGCGGGCGGGTCGGTGGGCGTCATGGGCGGATCACTGCTCCCGGTGGACCTTGGTGTTGGAGGCCTGGGCGCGGGGACGGACCACGAGCAGGTCGATGTTGACGTGCGCGGGGCGGGTGACCGCGAAGGCGATCGTGTCGGCGACGTCCTCGGCGGTGAGGGGTTCGGCCACGCCCGCGTAGACCTTGGCGGCCTTCTCCTCGTCGCCGTGGAAACGGGTCAGCGCGAAGCCCTCGGTCCGCACCATGCCGGGGGCGATCTCGATGACGCGGACGGGGGTGCCGACGATCTCCAGGCGCAGGGTCTCGGCGAGGACGTGCTCGGCGTGCTTGGCGGCCACGTACCCGGCGCCGCCCTCGTAGGTGCCGTGGCCCGCGGTCGAGGTGAGGACGACGACGGTGCCGGCGCCGCTCGCGGTGAGGGCGGGCAGCAGGGCCTGGGTCACGTGGAGGGTGCCGAGGACGTTGACCTCGTACATCGCGCGCCACTCGTCGGGGTCGCCGCTCGCGACGGGGTCGGCGCCGAGCGCCCCGCCCGCGTTGTTGACCAGGACGTCCACGGAGGGGCGGGCGGCGCTGAGCGCGGTGGCGAAGGCGTCGACGGCGGCACGGTCGGTGACGTCCAGCGCGTGTGCCTCGGCGCGGTGCCCGGCCGCGCGCAGTTCGGCGGCCAGCGCCTCGACGCGGTCCTTGCGGCGGGCCGTGAGCACGACGTCGTACCCGGCCCCGGCGAGCTGCCGCGCGGTGGCGGCGCCGATGCCCCCGCTCGCTCCGGTGACGACGGCGGTCGGGGCGGCGGCGGTCATGTGCGGTCCTCCTGGTGGTGGTCCCGGCCGGACGTCGCCGGGACTTTCAGGATAGGCACGCCGGGGCACGGACGGGCCAGGGGTCCCGGGGGGACTCGACCCGGGGGGGCGGACTCGACCCGGGGGCGGACTCGACCGGGTGGGTACGCGAGGGGCCCGCGGGCGCTTGGCCGGGACGGTGCCCTCGGGGTGGGCCCGGCCGCACCTGTGTCCGCGTGGGTGGACCTGGCCGCGCCGGTGTCCTCGGGGCCGGACCCGCCCGCGTCAGTGTCCGCGCGGCGCGTACATGATCACGGCCATTCCGGCCAGGCAGACCAGGGCCCCGGTGATGTCCCAGCGGTCCGGCCGGTACCCGTCGGCGAGGACGCCCCAGGCGATCGACCCGGCGACGAAGACCCCGCCGTACGCGGCCAGAATCCGCCCGAACTCGCCGTCGGGCTGAAGGGTCGCGACGAAGCCGTACACGCCGAGCGCGAGCACCCCGGCCCCGATCCACACCCATCCGCGATGCTCGCGCACGCCCTGCCACACGAGCCAGGCACCGCCGATCTCGAAGAGGGCGGCGAGGACGAAGAGCAGGACGGAACGCGCTACGGACATGGGGGAGAGCCTGTCATGGCCGTCCGGTCCACCGGGCGGGGCGGGGAGGAGAGGCGGCCGCGTCCCGGCGGGGGCGCGCGCCCGCCCGGCCCTCCCCGCGTCTCCCGCCGTCTCCCGTGTGCCTCCCCTCGGGGCCCGCCCTCCCGCCCTACCGTGACGGCATGGACGACACGACAGAAGAAGCCGGGGCCGGAGACCCGTACACGCGGGAGCCGTACACCGTGGACTCGCCCGTGAGCGATCTGCTCGCGCGGGCCGTCGAGCGGGCGGTGCCCGTGGTGCGCGGGATCGAGGAGGCGCGGCTGCCGGACCCGACGCCGTGCCGGGACTACGACGTGCGGGGCCTGCTGAACCACCTGTACCGCGTGACGGTGGACTTCCAGGACATGGCCGCCCGGCGGGACGTCGACCTCGCGACGCCCGCGCCCGACCGCACCCGGGAGGACTGGCGGCCCGGGTTCGAGAAGGAGGCCCGGGGGCTGGTTCAGGCGTGGGCGGCACCGGGCGCGGAGGAGGGGACGGCCGGGTCGATGGGGCTGCCCGCGCGGACCGTCGGGACGCTCGCGCTCGTCGACCTCACGGTGCACGCCTGGGACCTCGCGCGCGCCACCGGCCAGGCGTTCACGCCCGATCCGGTGGGTGTCGAGGCGCTGCGCGCGTTCATGGCGCGGATGGGGCCGACGGGCCGGAGGATGGGCGCCTTCGGGGAGCCGGTGGCGGTCGCCGCGGACGCCTCCCCGCTGGACCGACTGCTCGCGGAGACGGGCCGTGACCCGGGGTGGACGCCGCCGGGCGGCGGCGCGTAGGCGGGCGGGGAAGTAGGAGGGCGGCGGCGCGTAGAGGGGCGGGGCGGCAGCGCGGCGGCGGGCGCCCGCGCCACCGCTCCCCCAGGTGCGGGCGGGTGCGCAGAGGCGTGGAATAGACGGGTGGGGGAGGCCGTTAGGGCGAGTGTGGTTGAACAGTCAACTAAAACGGCGACTGTCCGGCCCGACTCAGGCGGGGCGCCGCCGGACCGTCCACGACGGCCCGGTCGCACCGCACCACGCAGCGCGGAGAGGTGACCGCACCATGGGTATGCAGTTCGGGATCTTCAGCGTCGGCGACGTCACCACGGACCCGACGAACGGACGGACCCCCAGTGAGGGTGAGCGGATCAAGGCGATGCTCACCATCGCGCGCAAGGCCGAGGAGGTGGGTCTCGACGTCTTCGCGACGGGCGAGCACCACAACCCGCCCTTCGTCCCCTCCTCGCCGACCACGATGCTCGGCTACCTCGCCGCGCAGACGTCCTCGCTGATCCTGTCGACGTCCACGACGCTCATCACCACCAACGACCCGGTGAAGATCGCCGAGGACTTCGCGATGCTCCAGCACATCGCGGACGGCCGCACCGACGTCATGCTCGGCCGCGGCAACACCGGGCCGGTCTACCCCTGGTTCGGCAAGGACATCCGCGAGGGCATCCCGCTGGCCATCGAGAACTACGCGCTGCTGCACAAGCTGTGGCACGAGGAGGTCGTCGACTGGGCCGGGAAGTTCCGCACCCCGCTGGAGTCCTTCACCTCGACGCCGCGCCCGCTGGACGGGGTCGCGCCCTTCGTGTGGCACGGCTCGATCCGCTCGCCGGAGATCGCCGAGGAGGCCGCGTACTACGGCGACGGCTTCTTCCACAACAACATCTTCTGGCCCATGCACCACACCAAGCGCATGATCCGGCTGTACCGCAACCGCTTCGCCCACTACGGCCACGGCACCGAGGCGCAGGCCGTCGTGGGGCTCGGCGGCCAGGTGTTCATGCGGAAGAACTCGCAGGACGCGGTACGGGAGTTCCGCCCGTACTTCGACAACGCGCCGGTCTACGGGCACGGCCCCTCGCTGGAGGAGTTCACCGCGCAGACCCCGCTGACCGTGGGCTCCCCGCAGCAGGTCATCGAGCGGACCCTGTCCTTCCGCGAGGACGTCGGCGACTACCAGCGCCAGTTGTTCCTGATGGACCACGCGGGGCTGCCGCTCAAGACGGTCCTGGAACAGCTCGACCTCCTCGGCGAGGAGGTCGTGCCGGTCCTGCGCGAGGAGTTCGCCAAGGGCCGCCCGGCCGAGGTGCCGGACGCGCCGACCCACTCCTCCCTCGTGGCCGCCGCGCGGCGCGCGAACGCGGAGAACGGCGCGAACGGCGCGAAGGACGAGAAGGACGAGACGACGGAGACGACGGAGGCGATCGGACGATGAACACGGTGACGGGTACGGCGGCGGGCCCGGCCGGGCGGGGCGCGGCCCGGCCGCTGCGGCTGGCCGTGGTCTCGGCGGGCCTGAGCGTCCCCTCCTCGACGCGGCTGCTCGCGGACCGGCTCGGCGAGGCCACCGTCAAGGCGCTGGAGAGCGGCGGGCCGGCCGGGGAGGTGCGGCTCGACGTGATCGAACTGCGCGACCTCGCGAAGGACATCGCGAACAACCTCGTGACCGGTTTCCCGCCGCCCGAGCTGGACGCGGCGCTGGAGAAGGTGACCGGCGCGGACGGCCTGATCGTCGTCACGCCGATCTTCTCCGCCTCGTACAGCGGGTTGTTCAAGTCGTTCTTCGACGTCGTCGAGCCGGAGGCGCTGACCGGGAAGCCGGTGCTGATCGCGGCGACCGGCGGCTCGCCCCGCCACTCGCTGGCCCTGGAACACGCGCTGCGCCCGCTCTTCGCGTACCTGCGGGCCGTGGTCGTGCCGACCGCCGTGTACGCGGCCTCGGAGGACTGGGGCACCGGCGCCGAGGGCAGCGGCGGACCGCTCGCGGCCCGTACCGCGCGGGCGGCCGGCGAACTCGCGGCGCTCCTGACCGGCGCGGGCGGGGGCGGGCGCGCACCCGACGCCTACGAGGACCTCGTCCCCTTCGCCGACCAGCTCGCGGCCCTGCGCGAGGAGTGAGCGGGGGGCTACGGCGCCCGTGCGGACGGGCCGGGGCGCGGACCGGGGCCCGGCGACGCCCCCCCGCGCCTCCGGTACCCGCACGGACGTCTCGCCGTGCGGGTGCGGCGCGTCTGCGCCAGGCTGGTCGCATGGACCCGATGGAGCCCCTCTCGCTGGACACGGTCGCGAACGAGCTGCACCTCGAAGCCCTCGCGGCCCCCTCCAGGCGCGCCGCCAGGACCCTGCACGGCGGCACCGGCCACGCCCTGCGCCAGACCGTCATCTCGCTGCTCGCCGGTACGGACCTCTCCGACCACGAGGGCCCCGACGAGGCCACGCTCCAGGTGCTGAAGGGCCGCGTGAAGCTCACCCGGCCCAACAGCCTTGAGGGCGATCTCGTCGTCGACATGGGCGAGATCCTGCTCGTGCCCAGGGTCTTCCACGGCCTCAAGGCGGTCAACGACGCGGTGGTCCTGCTGACCGTCTCGATGGCCGAGGCGCTGAACTACGAGGAGGCGCCGCGCTACCAGCCGGGGACGGCCCCCCGGCCGGGCACCGGGGGACTGGGGCCGGGCCGCTCGGTGTGACGCCCCGACCGCTCAGGGGGCGGCCCGGGTCCTCGCCTGGGGCTCCCGCGGACCGCGCGGCGGCAGCGTCCGGCTGAGGACGAGGTTGGTGGTCGTGCTCCCGAACTCGGCCAGCGCGTCGATGATCTCCTCCAGGTGGGACATCGAGGTGGCCGCCACCTTCAGGACGTAGCAGTCGTCCCCGGTGGTGCGCAGGCACTCCAGGATCTCCGGCCGCTCCTCCAGCAGCCTCCGCAGCGGCTCGTGCCGGTTGCCCGGGTACTTCAGCCGGACCACGGCCAGCACCGCGTACCCGGTCCGCTCCAGATGCACCTGCGCCCGGTAGCCCGTGATCACCCCGGCCTCCTCCAGGCGCCGCACCCGCTCCGTCGTCGCCGAGGCGCTCAGGTTCACCCGCCGGGCCAGCTCCGTGAACGCGATCCGGCCGTCCCGCTGGAGCTCGTCCAGGATCGCCCAGTCCGTCGGATCAAGATTCTCGGTCATCCGCTCAGATTACCGGTGGATCCACGGCGAAACCGCGCCCGGACCGGTAGGAATCCCTTCAGGAGGGCCGTAGTGCCTGGCTAGGCTGACCTGCATGAAGATCGGAGTCAACGCTCTCAACTTCGGCCCCGGCACCGACCCGGGAGTCCTCCGCGACTGGGCCCAGACCGTGGAGGACCTCGGCTTCGACCTGCTGATGGTCTCGGACCACATCGCCGTCACGCCCGACGTCGCCGAGCAGTACCCGGCGCCCTTCTACGAGGCCTTCACCACCCTGTCCTGGCTGGCCGGCCTCACCACCCGGGTCCGGCTCGGCACGACGGTCCTCATCGCCCCCTACCGGCACCCGCTGCTGACCGCCCGGATGGCGGCCAACCTGGACGAGCTGAGCGGCGGCCGGCTGGTGCTGGGCGTGGGGGTGGGCTGGGCGCGGCAGGAGTTCGCCGCCCTTGGCATCCCCTTCGAACGCCGGGGGCGCCTGACGGAGGACCACCTGCGGGACGTACGCGCGGCCTGGGCGGACACCGCCGACTACGGGAAGCGGAGGATTCCGCTGTGGGTCGGTGGCAACAGCGACGCCGGGCTGCGCCGTGCCGTGCGGCTCGGGGACGCCTGGCACCCGCTGCGCAACACCCTGCCGTGGCTGCGCGAAGCCGCCGTCAGGCTCAGGGCGACCGCGGAGGAACAGCACCTCCCCGTGCCCGCCCTGGCCCCCCGGATCGCGCTCCGGGTCACGAAAACCCCGATCAGCGGACCGAGCCGGCTCGCCGGGGAGGGAACGATCGAGCAGATCATGGACGATCTCGACCAGCTGCGGCTGCTGGGAGCCGACACCGTCGTCCTCGACCACTACCACGGCGACCCGGGCGAGACACGCCACCCGCAGACGGCCTGGCAGGCCCTCGCCGCGGTGGCGGCGCACTTCCACCCGCCCCGCACCACGACGGAGCGGCCATGAGCACACCGGACGAGCACGCCCTCCTGAGGCGGGCCGTCGCGCTCGCCGCCGAGGCCCGTACGGGCGGCGACCCGCCGTTCGGCTCGCTCCTGGCGGACCCGGCAGGCACGGTGCTCGCGGAGGAGCACAACACGACGCTCACCGACCGGGACATCACGGCCCATCCGGAACTGAAGCTCGCGAGGTGGGCCGCGCGCGAACTGGACCCGGCCACGGCGGCGCACACCACGCTGTACACCAGCTGCCAGCCGTGCGGAATGTGCGAGGCGGCCATCCGGCAGGCCGGACTGGGACGGGTGGTGTACGCCCTGTCCAACGCCCAGCTCCTGGACATCAGACCCGGCGACGGCCGCCCGCCGGTCCCGCAGCACGGCCCGGCGCTGCTCGCCGAGGTACGCGCGGTGTTCGAGGGGTACTACGACTGAGCGTTCCGCCGCCCGTCCCCGCTCAGCCCCGCCTCACGGCCACACCAGGCAGTACGGCTGGTGCCCCGCCTCGTGCAGCCGGTGGGAGAAGTCCTGCCACTCGTGGAGCAGCCGGTAGATGTCGAAGGCGTCGCGGGGGCCGCCGCGGTCGGGGACCGTGGACCAGATGAAGGCGGCCGCGCCCACTGATTCCTCGCCGACGCCGCGCAGGGGGTCGACCACCGTCATGGGGAGTTTCACGACCGCGTAGTCGGGGTGCAGGACGACCAGTTCGAGGGGCGGGACGCGGTAGAGGGGGACGCCCTCGATGCCGGTGAGGACCATCGCGGCCATCGTCTCCGGCTTGATCTTGGTGAACATGCCGCCCGTGCCGAGTTCGTCGCCGCCCAGCTCCTCCGGCCGCATCGACACCGGTACCCGGGCGGCCGTGGCCCCGTCGGGCGCGCCGAAGTACTTGTAGGTCACCCCCACGCGGCCACTCCCCGTCCGTGCCACTGATCCGTCCGGCGCGGGCGCTCGGGGGCCGCCGCCGGCCGCCCCTTCGGGCCACTGCTCTTCCGTCTCGCGCCGGTGCCGTCCCCGCCGGGCGCGCCGAGGCCCGAGGTCACCGGTCCCCTCGCCCAGTCCGCCACCGCGTTGCATATTTCCACCCGATTGCCCTCAGCGTCGTACGGCCTCGCCGTACAACCCGATCATCGTGTCAGTTGACCTCCCCCACGTCAGCCCGCCGAAACGTGTGTCGCGGTGTGGGCCACAACCGTGATCCAGGCCCCGCCGCCGGGCGCGTCGACGCCTTGGCGGCGGGCTCTGACACCATGGCCGGTGTGAGCTGTTCCGTACGAGCCCCCAGTTTCGCAGACGCGGGGGGCCTGTGGAGCGGACCTGGGACAGGGATGCGCAGTTCCTTCCCCGGCCGCTCCCGCCGGAGCCGCCCGCGGCCCTACACCCCGAAGTTTTCGCAGGTCAGAAGCGAAGCGACCGAGTGATCGAAGTGACCGACGTGACCAAAGTGCCTTACAGCTACGAAGCCCCCGTCTCGCAGGGCCTCTTCGACCGCGCCTCCCGGGTCACCCCCGGCGGCGTGAACTCCCCGGTGCGGGCCTTCGGCGCCGTGGGCGGTACCCCCCGCTTCATGGCCTCGGGGCGCGGCGCGTACCTGACGGACGTGGACGGCCGGGAGTACGTGGACCTCGTGTGCTCCTGGGGCCCGATGATCCTCGGCCACGCCCACCCCGAGGTGCTCGCGGCCGTGCGGGAGGCCGTCGGGAACGGCACCTCCTTCGGTACGCCGGTGCGCGGGGAGGTCGAGCTGGCCGAGGAGATCGTCTCCCGCGTCGCCCCCGTCGAGCAGGTGCGTCTGGTGTCCTCCGGCACCGAGGCGACGATGTCGGCGATCCGGCTCGCGCGCGGCTTCACCGGCCGGGCGAAGGTCGTGAAGTTCGCCGGCTGCTACCACGGCCACGTGGACGCCCTGCTGGCCGCCGCCGGTTCGGGTCTCGCGACCTTCGGGCTGCCCGACACGCCGGGCGTCACGGGCGCGCAGACGGGGGACACGCTGGTCCTGCCGTACAACGACCTGGAGGCGGTGCGGGCCGCGTTCGCCGCGCATCCGGGTGAGATCGCCTGCGTCATCACCGAGGCGTCCCCCGGCAACATGGGCATCGTCCCGCCGCTCGACGGGTTCAATGCGGGCCTCAAGCGGCTGTGCGCCGACCACGGCGCCCTCTACATCTCCGACGAGGTCATGACCGGTTTCCGCACGAGCCGGGCCGGCTGGTTCGGGGTGGACGGCGTGGTGCCCGACCTCATGACCTTCGGCAAGGTCATGGGCGGCGGCTTCCCGACGGCGGCCTTCGGCGGGCGCGCGGACGTCATGCGGTACCTCGCGCCGGTCGGGCCCGTCTACCAGGCCGGGACGCTGTCCGGGAACCCGGTCGCGACCGCGGCGGGCGTCGCCCAGCTGCGGCTGCTCGACGAGGCGGCCTACGACACCCTCGGCTCCGTCTCCACGCGGCTGCGGGCCCTCGCGAGCGAGGCGCTGACCAAGGAGGGCGTCGCGCACCGCGTGCAGAGCGCCTCCAGCATGTTCTCGGTGTTCTTCACCGACCGCGAGGTGCGGAACTACGAGGACGCCAAGTCCCAGGACTCCTTCCGCTACACCGCGTTCTTCCAGGCGATGCTGGCCGAGGGCGTGTACCTGCCGCCGTCCGCCTTCGAGTGCTGGTTCGTGTCCACGGCCCTCGACGAGCAGGCGATGGAGCGCGTGGCGGCCGCCCTTCCGGTGGCCGCCCGCGCCGCCGCCGCGGCCACCCCGGAGAATGCCCGGTGACCGGAAGCGGACCGGCGCGGCCGGCAGTACCGACGGAGACGGGTGTGGGTGTGAAGGGCGAGAGCAGCAGCAGAGACGGGGAGATCACCGTCGTCCACGTGATGCGGCACGGAGAGGTGGAGAACCCGCAGGGCGTGCTCTACGGGCGGCTGCCGGGCTACCACCTGTCGGCGCTCGGCCGCGAGATGGCCGACCGGGTCGCCGAGCACCTCGCCTCCCGTGACATCACGCACGTCGTGGCCTCCCCGCTGGAGCGGGCGCAGGAGACGGCCACGCCCATCGCGAAGAGCCACGGCCTCGACCTCGCGACGGACCGCAGGCTCATCGAGGCGACCAACATCTTCGAGGGCAAGACCTTCGGGGTCGGCGACGGCGCCCTGAAGAGCCCGCAGAACTGGAAGTACCTCGTCAACCCCATGAAGCCGTCCTGGGGCGAGCCGTACGTCGAGCAGGTCGTGCGGATGCGCGGGGCGCTGGAGAGCGCGAAGGACGCGGCGCGCGGCCACGAGGCGGTCTGCGTGAGCCACCAGCTGCCCGTGTGGATGCTGCGCAGCTTCGTCGAGCGGCGGCGGCTGTGGCACGACCCGCGCAAGCGGCAGTGCACGCTCGCCTCGCTCACCAGCTTCACCTTCCGGGGCGACACGATCGTGTCCGTCGGCTACTCGGAGCCCGCCATCGACCTCGTACCGGCCCACCTGCGGGCCGGGGCCAGGCCCGCGAAGACCTCGGGCGGGGCCGGTCAGTCGAAGGCGTTCGGCGCGTAGCCGCGCGGTCGGCGCCTTCCGGGGCGGTACGGCGAGAGGCCCTCCGGCCAGTCCGGAGGGCCTCTCGCCGTGTCCGGGCCCGGTCGCCGCCCGTGCCCGTGACAGGCCGCCGCCCGCCCCCGGGCCCGGCCGCCGCCTGCCCCGTGACCGGCGGCTTCCCGTCCCCGCGGCGGGCCGTTCCGGCGGCCGTGACCGGCCGTTCCCGCTGCCGCCGACGGTAAAGAGTCGGTTCGAGATCTCCTTCTCCTTTCGTGTCATAATCGCTTTATCGTATTAATCGGTCTTTCCTGGTGGGGCACTCACAGGAAAGGCGGTATCTGGCATGACCGGAACGACGAACGCCGTGGGCGGCGGGGGCACGACGGACGCGAACGGCGCGCACACGGCTCGCGCTCAGCCCTCCCCGGGCGGCGACGCACAGCCCGCCCCCGCCGGCGAGGGCCGCCTGTCGCGGCGGAAGCTGATCGGGCTGGGCGCGGGCGCGCTGGCCGCCCCGGTCCTCGCCGCGTGCGGGGCAAGCGAGGGCACGGACACCTCGCGCGGCACCCCGCGCCCGTCCGCGCACGGGACGGCGGAGCCGGGCACCGGCGGGCAGGGCGGCGCGCGTCCGCTGCGCCTGATCGGCGACGGGTCGACCGCCTTCACCGGGCTCCAGCCCCATCAGCCCGCCGCGCCCGTACGCCTGGAGCCGGGCGAGACCCCGCCGCAGTTCGTCGTCTTCTCCTGGGACGGCGCCGGTGAGGTCGGCAACGGTCTGTTCCCCCGCTTCCTCAAGCTCGCCAAGGACCACGGCGCGCACATGACCTTCTTCCTGTCCGGCCTCTACCTGCTGCCCGAGGGGAAGAAGCACGTCTACCGGCCGCCCGGGAACCCGGTCGGCGCCTCCGACATCGGCTACCTGACGGACGGCCACATCCAGGAGACCCTGAAGTACGTCCGTACGGCCTGGCTCGACGGCCACGAGATCGGGACCCACTTCAACGGGCACTTCTGCGCGGGGTCCGGTTCCGTGGCGAACTGGAGCACCGCGCAGTGGGCCAGCGAGATCGAGCAGGCCGAGAGCTTCGTCACCACGTGGCGCACCCACAGCGGCTGGCACGAGCTGCCGCCGCTGCCCTTCGACTACGGGCAGGAACTCGTCGGCGGCCGCACCCCCTGCCTGCTCGGCCAGGAGAACCTGCTGCCCGCCGCCCGCGCCAAGGGCTGGCGTTACGACGCCTCCAGCCCCGGCGGCCTCCAGGTCTGGCCCGGCAAGAAGCTCGGCCTGTGGGACTACCCGCTCCAGGCCGTGCCCTTCCCCGGGCACTCCTTCGAGCCGCTGTCGATGGACTACAACATCCTCTTCAACCAGTCCCGCAACTCCACGAAGGCCCCGCCCGTCCACTACCCGGGCTGGAGAGCGCAGGCCGCCGGCGCCTACCTGAACGGCTTCCGGCGCGCCTACGAGACCAACCGGGCCCCGCTGTTCATCGGCAACCACTTCGAGGAGTGGAACGGCGGCATCTACATGGACGCCGTGGAGGAGGCGCTGAAGGGCATCGCCGGGCACAAGGACGTACGCCTCGTCTCCTTCCGCCAGCTCACCGACTGGCTCGACGCGCAGGACCCGGGGGTCCTGGAACGGCTGCGCGCCCTCGGGGTCGGGGAGCGCCCCGCCGGGGGCTGGCACAGCTACCTCGCAGGTGCCGCACAGCCGCGTAACGGGGCGTCCCCGACCCCTTCCGGCAGTTCGGTGAACACTGCCTGAAATGGGGTTTTCCCCTGCGGAGGGGGGTGCGGAAGATCCCTGGGACAGACATGCGAAACTTTTCACATGAGTGCTCGCTCCGCCCAGGGCAACCGCGCCCCACTCCGCTTCCCCCGCCGCCGCGCCGCACTGCTGCCGGCCGGTGCGGCGGCCGGCGCGCTGCTGCTGACCGCGTGCGGTTCGGGCAGCTCCAGCGGTTCGGACGGCACCAACTTCGCCACCGGTACGGGCGGCGTCTCCACCGTCAAGGCGGCCGACCGCAAGCCGGCCCCGGACATCGGCGGCAAGACCCTCGAAGGCAAGCGGCTCGACCTGTCCGACTACAAGGGCCAGGTCGTCGTCGTCAACGTGTGGGGCTCGTGGTGCGCGCCCTGCCGGGCCGAGGCCCCCTACCTCGTCAAGGTCGAGAAGGAGCTGCGCGACAAGGGCGTGCGCTTCGTCGGCATCAACACCCGCGACCCCGACCGCAGCCCGGCCCGGCAGTTCGAGAAGCGGTTCGGCGTGGAGTACCCGAGCCTGTACGACCCGAGCGGCAAGCTGATGCTGCGCTTCCCCAAGGGGAGCCTCAACCCGCAGGCGATCCCGTCCACCCTCGTACTGGACCGGGACGGACGGATCGCCGCCCGCGCGCTCATGGCGCTCGACGACAAGAAGATGCGCAAGATGATCGACCCGTTGATCGCGGAGAAGTGATGAGTGCGGTGAGCGCGCTGGCCGCCCCCGGGTACAACGAGACCGTGCTGAGCGGGGCCCTGCTGCTCGCGCTCCCGGTCGCCGTGCTCGGCGGGCTCGTCTCGTTCTTCTCGCCGTGCGTGCTGCCGCTCGTCCCCGGTTACCTGAGTTACGTCACCGGGGTCAGCGGTACGGACCTGGCCGAGGCCAAGCGGGGCCGGATGGTCACGGGGGCCTCGCTGTTCGTGCTGGGGTTCACCGTGGTCTTCGTGTCCACCGGCGCGCTGTTCGGCTACTTCGGCCGCGAACTCCTGACGTACCAGTCCACGATCTCCCGCGTGCTCGGCGGACTGATGATCCTGCTCGGCTTCTTCTTCATGGGGCTCATGCCCTGGATGACGCAGCGCGAGTTCCGCCTGCACAGGCGGCCCACCGCCGGGCTGGTGAGCGCGCCGATACTGGGCGCCCTGTTCGCCGTGGGCTGGACGCCCTGCGTCGGACCGACCCTCGCCTCCGTGCAGACCCTGTCTCTGACCCAGGCCGACGCGGGCCGGGGAGCGCTGCTGTCCTTCGCGTACTGCCTGGGCCTCGGCGTCCCCTTCGTGCTCGCCGCCATCGCCTTCCGCAAGGCCCTCGGCGCCTTCTCGTGGGTCAAGCGGCACTACGTCTGGGTCATGCGGATCGGCGGGGTCATGATGATCGCGACCGGGGTCCTGCTGGTCACCGGGGTCTGGAACACCTGGATTCAGCACATGCAGGGCTGGGCCAACGGCTTCACGGTGGGGATCTGAACCATGAGCGGTACACAGCAGCACGAGGACACCCGCGCCGCGAACGCCGAGGAACAGGATCTCGGCGCCGCCGGAGCCCAACTGTCCACCGCCCCCGTCGACAAGGCCGTCCCCGGTTCCTTCGGCGGGGTGCGGCGGGCCGGGTTCGGCGGGGCGCTCGCCTGGACCTGGCGGGAGCTGACCGGCTGGGTGCGCTGGTTCTGGCGGCAGCTCACCTCGATGCGGGTCGCGCTGATCCTGCTGTTCCTGCTCTCGCTGGGCGCCGTCCCCGGATCGCTCATCCCGCAGCAGGGCTCCGACGAACTCAAGGTCGCCGACTTCAGGAAGGTCCACACGACCCTCGGGCCGCTCTACGACAAGCTCGGCCTGTTCCACGTCTACAGCTCGGTGTGGTTCTCCGCGATCTACATCCTGCTGTTCGTCTCCCTCATCGGCTGCATCATCCCGCGCACCTGGCAGTTCGTCGGCCAGTTGCGGGGCCGCCCGCCGCGCGCGCCGGGGCGCCTGGACCGGATGCCCGCGTACACGACCTGGCGCACCGAGGCCACGCCCGAGCAGGTCCAGGACTGGGCCCGCTCGCTGCTGCGCAAGCGCCGCTACCGGGCCGACGCCTACGGGACGGGCCGGGACGGCGGGGCCGTCGCCGCCGAGAAGGGCTATCTGCGCGAGGCCGGGAACCTCGTCTTCCACGTCGCGCTCATCGTGATGCTCGTGGCCTTCGCCACCGGCTCCCTGTTCAAGTCCGAGGGCGGGAAGCTCGTCATCGAGGGGGACGGGTTCTCCAACACCCGCACCCAGTACGACGACTTCAAGTCGGGCAGCCTGTTCAGCGACGACGACCTCGCGCCGTACCACTTCACGCTCGACAAGTTCACCGGCACGTACGAGACCACCGGGCCGAACAAGGGCACCCCGCGCGTCTACACCGCCGACGTCACGTGGAGCAAGGGCGCCGACGGCAAGGAGCACCGGCAGACCATCTCGCCCAACCACCCGCTGGACGTGGACGGCTCCAAGGTCTTCCTCAACGGGCACGGCTACGCGCCCGTCGTCACCGTCCGCGACCGCGCCGGCAAGGTCATCTACCACGGGGCCTCGGCGCTGCTGCCGCTCGACGCGAACGGCACCGCGCAGGGCGCCATCAAGGTCGCCGACGGCTACACCGACAAGCGGGGCAAGCCGGAACAGCTCGGCTTCAACGCCTTCTTCGTGCCGACCTTCGGCCGGAACACCGGGATGCTGTCCACCTTCCCCGGCCTCGGCTACCCCGTGCTCGCCCTGTCCGCGTACCACGGTGACCTCGGCATCGACTCCGGCATCGCGCAGAACGTCTACCAGCTCGACAAGACGAAGCTGAAGGAGTTCAAGGACTCCAAGGGCCAGCTGTACAAGAAGCTGCTCCTGCCGGGCGAGACCATGAAGCTCCCCGGGGGCGCCGGTTCGGTGACCTTCGAGAAGGACATCAAGGAATGGGCCAGCTTCCAGATCAGCCAGCAGCCCGGCGCGGGACTCGCGCTCGGCGGCGCGATCGCCGCGATCGCCGGACTGGCCGGATCGCTGTTCATCCAGCGCCGCCGCGTCTGGGTGCGGGCCAGGACCGGGGCGGACGGAGTGACCGTCGTCGAGATGGCCGGCCTCGGCCGCAGCGAGTCGGCGAAACTCCCTCAGGAGCTGTCCGCTCTCGTGGGCACCCTCCACGACCGGGCGCCCACGGCCCCCGGCCCCGATCCGGAGGCGGACGGGCAGCCCCAGGCGCCCGCGCCGTCCGGAACCGATCCGGTGGCCGGCCCGACGCCGCGAGCCGGTACCCCCGCAGTAACCCCAGCCGAAGCCGAAGGGGCTGAGAAGTGAATCTCGCCGCCGGAACCAACGAGAGCCTGGCGCACACCAGCAACGTGCTCATCTACTCGGCGATGGCCGTGTACATGCTCGCCTTCTTCGCGAGCATCGCCGAGTGGATCTTCGGCAGCCGCAGCCGGGTCGGCCGTACCGCCGCCGCCGTCACCGAGGAGTCCGTGGCCGCCGCCCCGGCGGTGACCGTCCGCAAGGCCGGCTCGACGGCCGTACTGGACCGTCCGAAGGTCGTCACCCGCTCGGCGGCCGGCACCCGGGACGTGCCGGACGGGCCGGGCGCGGCCGGCGGGAGCGAGAAGGGCGACGTCTACGGCCGGATCGCCGTCTCGTTCATCTCCCTCGCCTTCGCCGTCCACGTCGGCGGTGTCCTCACCCGCGCCCTCTCGGTGCAGCGCGCGCCGTGGGGCAACATGTACGAGTTCTCGATCACCTTCTCGGCGGTCGCCGTCGCGGTGTTCCTCGGCCTGCTGATCGCCAAGACCAACGTGCGCTGGCTGGGGCTGCCCCTGGTCACCACCGTCCTGCTGGACCTCGGGCTCGCGACGACGGTGCTCTACACCTCCAGCGACCAGCTCGTCCCGGCGCTGCACTCGTACTGGCTGTGGATTCACGTCTCCACCGCGATCTTCTGCGGGGCCGCCTTCTACGTCGCCGCCGTCGCCACGGCGCTCTACCTGTTCCGCGACAGCTACGAGAACAAGCTGGCCACCGGCGGCACCCCGGGCAGGTTCGCGCAGTCCGTGCTGTCCCGGCTGCCCGCGGCCTCGACCCTCGACAAGTTCTCGTACCGGGTCAACGCGGCGATCTTCCCGCTGTGGACCTTCACGATCATCGCGGGCGCGATCTGGGCCGGCGACGCGTGGGGACGCTACTGGGGCTGGGACCCGAAGGAGACGTGGTCCTTCATCACCTGGGTCGCCTACGCCTGCTACCTGCACGCCAGGGCCACCGCGGGCTGGAAGGGCCGCAAGGCCGCCTACCTGGCCCTCATCGCCTTCGCCTGCTGGCTGTTCAACTACTACGGCGTCAACATCTTCGTGACCGGCAAGCACTCGTACGCGGGCGTCTGAGCCGGCGGACCCGAGTACGGACACGAGGCGCCGCCCGGCCCCCGCAGGAGGGGCCGGGCGGCGCCTTGTCGTACGGGGAGGCGCTCTTCGGCGGCTTCGGCGGCCTCGGCGTCCTCAGCGGCGCGGACGGTGTCCGGGCTCCTGGCGGGGCGGGCGCTGGCCGCCACCGGGCAGGGAGGGCTTCGGGAGGGTCGCGACCTCGCGCTCGGCCTCGGCGAGCTGCTCGGCGGTGTCCTCGGGCAGCCGGGGCGGCCGGAGCGCGGCCTCGCGGAAGCCGAAGGCCGAGGTCAGGTCGCCGAAGGTACGGCGGCGCCACTGGCTGATGTTGGGCTCGGCCACCCCGGTGACCCGCTCCAGGAACTGGAGTACGGAGGTGTGGTCGAAGGACTCGCCGGCCACGAAACCGCCCACGGTCCACGGCGAGACGATCACGCACGGCACCCGGAAACCACCGCCGACCGGCAGACCCCGCACGAACTCCTCGGGGGTCCCCGCGCGCGGGGTGGGCGGAACGACGTGGTCGAAGAGGCCGTCGTTCTCGTCGTAGTTGAGGATGAACGCGGTCTTGCGCCACAGCTCCGGGTTCGAGGCGATGGCCTCGATCTTCGAGGCGACGTAGTCGGCGCCGGCCGCCGGCAGGTAGTCGGGGTGCTCGGACTGCTCGCCCGTGCAGATGATCCAGGACACCGCGGGCAGCCTCCCGGCGCGGGCGTCGGCCTCGAAGGTGCCCTCGGGCTGGGACCGCACCCCCTTCTCGTACAGCGGCTCGCCGGGCTTCGCGTTCCGGAAGTTCGCGAAGTTCTCCAGCATGTTGCAGCCGTAGTCGTCGTCCTGCTGGTACACCTTCCAGCTCACCCCGGCCGCCTCCAGGCGCTCCGCGTAGGTGGTCCAGGTGTAGCCGCCGGCCGGGGCGGTGTTGTTGAGGATCGGGCCGCCGTGCCGCCCGTCCGGGTCGAGGGTGCCGGTCATCCAGTACATGCGGTTGGGCCAGGTCGGGCCCATGACCGAGCAGAAGTAGTTGTCGCACACGGTGAACGCCTCGGCCAGCGCGAACTGGAACGGGATGTCCTCCCGCGTGTAGTACCCCATGACGTACGGCCCGTTCACGCCGTCCGCCTTGCGGTGCGCGGGCATCCAGTTGTCCATCTTCCCGCCGTTCCACGCCTCGTGCTGCACGGCCCAGGCGTGGCTGGTGGAGGGGATGGCCTGCGCGCTCGTGGTGTGCGTGTCGAGGTGGAAGGGCAGCGTGTAGCCGTCCGGGTTCACCGCGTCCGGCTGGTGGAACACGGACCTCCCGGTGTCCAGGCGCAGGGCGCGGGGGTCGGAGAAGCCGCGCACCCCGCGCATCGTGCCGAAGTAGTGGTCGAAGGACCGGTTCTCCTGCATGAGCATCACGACGTGCTCGACGTCGTCCAGCGAGCCGCCGGGCCGGGGCCCGGCGGCCACGGCCTCCTGGACGCTGGGCGGCAGCAGGCTGAGCGCGGCGGCACCGCCGGTCGCGGCGGCGGCCGAACCGAGGAATCCGCGACGGGTCATTCCGGGCATGGCTGTCCCACTTCCCTTGACGTACGGGGGCTGTTGCGAACGGTGGCCGGGGGCCGTCGAACACTGAACCCGGCGCCGGGGAAAGGGGATCAGGGCAGTTGGATGAACTTACGTGAACGGCACATCAAGTTATCGCAAAGTGATCAAGGATGCGCAAAGAGTGAGCGTGTCGCGCCGGTCGATCCGGCCGGGCCCGCCCGTGAGGCCCACGGTGGTTCCGAGGCCCGCGAACGCCCACGAGCAGGGGGGAACCGGCGGCGAGCGGCTCCGGACACGCATCCGCGAGACGCGCGGCGGCCGGCGCGGAGCCGAACAGGGGGTGCCGGCGACGGAGTCCCCGGTGTGCCGCTCGCCCGTCACCCCTTCGCGAACCGCTGTTCGGCCGAGCGCCACGCGGTGGTGGTTCCGCGGGGTGCGTAGCGGGCGAGTGGCTGGGTGCGGGTGAGCAGTTCGCGCATCGCGGTCCGGTCGCCGACGAGGCCGTGGGCGCGTGCCTGGACCAGTACGTTGCCGAGCGCGGCCGCTTCGGCGGGCCCCGCGACGACGGGCAGGCCGCAGGCGTCGGCGGTCAGCTGGCACAGCAGCGCGTTGCGGGCGCCGCCGCCCACGACGTGCACGACGTCGACCGCGCGGTCCGCGAGCCGGGCCGCGTCGGCGATCGCCCTGCGGTGCGCGAGGGCGAGGGAGTCGAGGATGCAGCGCGTCGTCTCGGCCGGGGTGCGCGGGACGGGCTGTCCCGTGGCCCGGCACGCCTGGGCGATACGCCCCGGCATCCCGCCGGGGGCGAGGAACGCCTCGTCCCCCGCGTCCACCACCGAACGCAGCGAGGGCACCCGGCCCGCCTCCCGCAACAGCGCCGGGAGCCCGGGGTCGCCCCACGTCCGCAGGCACTCCTGGAGCAGCCACAGGCCCATGATGTTGCGCAGGTAGCGGACCGTGCCGTCCAGGCCCAGCTCGTTGGTGAAGTTGGCGGCGCGGCTCGCCTCGCTCAGCACGGGCGCGTCGAGTTCCAGGCCCGCGAGGGACCAAGTGCCGGTGCAGATGTACGCGAACGCGCCGGTGCCCGTCGCGGGTACGGCGGCGACGGCGGACGCGGTGTCGTGGGAGCCCACCGCGGTCACCGGGACCGGTCCTCTCAGCCCCGTCTCGTCCAGGACGTGCGGGAGCAGGTGCCCCGCCGCGTCACCGGGCGCGCGCAGGGGGGCGAAGAGACCGAGGTCGATCCCCAGGCGCCCGGCGATCCCGTGCGCCCAACCGCCCGTGCGGGGGTCGAGGAGCTGCGTCGTCGACGCGTTGGTCAGCTCGGTGCCCTCCTCGCCGGTCAGCCAGTACGTCAACAGGTCCGGGATGAGCAACAGGCGCTTCGCCGCCGCCAGTTGGCTCGAACCCCGGGCGGCGGCGAGCTGGTACAGGGTGTTGAACGGGGCGTACTGGAGGCCCGTCGTCGCGTACAGCTCGGCGGGCGGCACCGTCGCCCACACCTTCTCCGCGACGCCCTCCGTCCGCCCGTCCCGGTAGTGCACCGGATTGCCGAGGAGCGCCCCGTCGGCGTCGAGCAGTCCGTAGTCCACCGCCCAGCTGTCGATGCCGACGGAGGCCACCTGCCCGGCCGCGCGCAGCCCGTCGAGGACACCCGCGTACAGGTTCAGGATGTCCCACCGCAGGGTCGTGCCCGCCCGGACCGGCCGGTTCGGGAAGCGGTGGGCCTCCGTCAGGTCGAGCGTGTCCGGGCCGACCCGGGCGGTCATCACCCGCCCGCTGGAGGCGCCGAGGTCCGCGGCGGCGAAGAGGAGGGAGGGGCTGCTGGGCACGGTGTCCTCGGAAGCGGGAGTACGGAAGCGGGAGTCGGGAGTCGGGAGTACGGAAGCGGGAGTACGGAAAGGGGGCGGGCGGCGGACGGGCGGTGCGGTCAGCGCAGGAAGGCCGCCGCCACACCCGCGTCCACGGGGATGTGCAGGCCCGTCGTGTGCGAGAGGTCCCCGCCGGTCAGCGCGAACACCGCGTTGGCCACGTGCTCGGGCAGCACCTCGCGCTTGAGGAGGGTGCGCTGCGCGTAGAACTCGCCGAGCTTCTCCTCCTCGATCCCGTACGTCGCCGCCCGCTGCGCCCCCCAGCCGCCCGCGAAGATCCCCGAGCCGCGCACGACTCCGTCCGGGTTGACGCCGTTGACCCGGATGCCGTGCTCGCCCAGCTCGACGGCCAGCAGGCGCACCTGATGGGCCTGGTCGGCCTTGGTCGCCGAGTAGGCGATGTTGTTCGGGCCCGCGAACACCGCGTTCTTCGAGGCGATGTACACGATGTCGCCGCCGAGCCTCTGCGCCCGCATCAGCCGGGCCGCCTCGCGCGAGACGAGGAAGGAGCCGCGCGCCATGACGGCGTGCTGGAGGTCCCAGTCCTCCGCCGTCGTCTCCAGGAGCGGCTTCGAGAGGGAGATGCCCGCGTTGTTGACCACGAGGTCGACCCCGCCGAACGCCAGGGCGGCCGCGGCGAAGGCGGCGGCGACCTGCTCCTGCGAGGTCACGTCGACCGGCACCGCGACCGCCTTGTCCGGTCCGCCCAGCTCCTCGGCGACCGCCTCGGCGTTCGGCCCGTTCAGGTCCGCGACCACCACACACGCGCCCTCCGCCACCAGCCGGTGCGCGATCGCCTTGCCGATGCCGCTGCCCGCGCCCGTGACCAGCGCGACGCGGGAGGCGAGCGGCCGGGGCTCCGGCGCGCGCCGGAGCTTGGCCTCCTCCAGCGCCCAGTACTCGATGCGGAACTTCTCGGACTCCTCGATCGGCGCGTACGAGGACACGGCCTCGGCGCCCCGCATGACGTTGATCGCGTTGACGTAGAACTCGCCCGCGACCCGCGCCGTCTGCTTGTCCTTGCCGAAGCTGAACATGCCGACCCCGGGGACGAGCACGATCGCCGGGTCGGCGCCGCGCATCGCCGGCGAGCCGGCGTCGGCGTGCCGGGCGTAGTAGGCGGCGTACTGCTCGCGGTACTCGGCGTGCAGCTCCTGGAGGCGGGCGACGGCCTCGTCCAGCGGCGCCGACGGCGGCAGGTCGAGGACCAGCGGCCTGACCTTCGTCCGCAGGAAGTGGTCGGGGCAGGACGTGCCGAGCGCCGCGAGTCGCGGGTGCCCGGCGGACGCCAGGAAGTCGAGGACGGCCCCGGAGTCGTCGAAGTGGCCCACCTGCGGCCGGTCCTGCGAGGCGAGGCCCCTGATCACCGGGGCCAGGGCGGCGGCGCGCTCCCTGCGCCCGGCCGCGTCGAGCGGCGCGTACCCGTCGATCGGCGGGCCGAAGGGCTCGGCCTTCCCGTGCTCGGCGAGGAAGGCCTCCGCGGTACGGATGATGTGCAGGGAACGCCGCTCGCACTCCTCGGCCGTCGCGCCCCACGCCGTGATGCCGTGACCGCCCAGGACGCAGCCGATCGCCCGCGGGTTGGCCTCCTTCACCGCGGCGATGTCCAGGCCCAGCTGGAAGCCGGGGCGCCGCCACGGCACCCACACCACGCTGTCGCCGAAGCACTCGGCCGTCAGCCTCTCGCCGTCCGCCGCGCAGGCGAGCGCGATCCCCGAGTCGGGGTGCAGGTGGTCGACGTGCGCCGCGTCCACGAGGCCGTGCATCGCCGTGTCGATGGACGGCGCCGCGCCCCCCTTGCCGTGCAGGCAGAAGTCGAACGCGGCGACCATCTCGTCTTCGCGCTCCACCCCCGGGTACACCTCCTTGAGGGCGCGCAGCCGGTCGAGCCGCAGGACGGCGAGCCCGCCCTCGGTGAGGGTTCCCAGGTCGCCGCCCGAACCCTTGACCCACATCAGCTCGACCTCGCCGCCGGTCACCGGGTCGGTCGCGGTGCCCTTCGCGGAGGCGTTGCCCCCCGCGTAGTTGGTGGTGCGCGGATCGGCGCCGAGCCGGTGCGAACGGGCCAGCAGGGCGGCGGCTTCGGGGTGGGGTGCCATGGTGTTCTCAGTCCTTAACGAAGACGAGGAGGGGGAGAAGGGTGGGGCGGCAGGTCACGCGCTCCGCGGGCCGCGAAGCGCTCGGGCCCGCGAGAAACCCGTGCCGCCGCCCGGGTGGGACGGGGGCCGGGACGGCCCGGCCCCCGGACACGGCCGGGACGGCGCGAGGCGGCGGTCCGGTGCGAGGCGGCCCGGTGTGACGCGCTGTCACGCGCCCCAGCCGGCCTGCTGCCCGCCGACGCGCTCCTCGGTGATCCGCCGCGCCCAGCCGGACGCGTGGTACGCGGCGACGGGGTCGGGGGCGAGCCCCCGCTCCTCGCGCACCTCGGCCAGCAGCGGCCGCACATCGGTGTTGTACGCGTCCATGAGCACCGCGTTGGCCGCGAGTACGTCACCGGAGCGCTGGGCCGCCGCGAGGGCCTCCTCGTCGACCAGCAGCACCTTCGCCGTGGCCTCCTGCACGTTCATCACGGAGCGGATGACGGCCGGGATCTTGGCCTCCAGGTTGTGGCACTGGTCGAGCATGAACGCGATCCCGGAGTCCGCGTCCAGGCCGCCGCCGCGCCGCACCTCGTACATGATGCGGAAGAGCTGGAAGGGGTCGGCGGCGCCCGCCATCAGGTCGTCGTCCGCGTAGAAGCGCGAGTTGAAGTCGAAGGCGCCGAGCTTCCCCTCCCGCAGCAGGAACGCGACGATGAACTCGATGTTGGTGCCCGGGGCGTGGTGCCCGGTGTCCACGCACACCTGCGCCTTCTCGCCCAGCTTGAGGCAGTGCGCGTACGAGGTGCCCCAGTCCGGCACGTCGGTCGCGTAGAAGGCGGGCTCGAAGAGCTTGTACTCCAGCACCATCCGCTGGTCCTCGCCCAGCCGCTCGTACACCGTGTGCAGCGCTTCGGCGAGCCGGTCCTGACGGGCGCGGATGTCGTCCTGGCCCGGGTAGTTGGTGCCGTCGGAGAACCACAGCTTGAGGTCGCGCGAGCCGGTCGCGTCCATGACGTCGACGCACTCCAGCAGGTGCCCGACGGCCTTGCGGCGCACCGCCGGGTCCGGGTTGGTGACGCTGCCCAGCTTGTAGTCGTCGTCCTGGAAGACGTTGGAGTTGATCGTGCCCACCCGGACGCCGCGCTCCTCGGCGTACCGGGCGAGGGCCTCGTAACCGTCCGGGGCCTCGACCCTGTCCCACGGGATGTGCAGCGCCACGGTCGGCGCGGCGCCCGTGAACTCGTGGACCTTCGCGGCGTCCTCGATCTTCTCGCGCGGGCTCCGGGGGACACCGGCCTGGGCGAACACCTTGAAGCGCGTTCCCGAGTTGCCGTACGCCCAGGACGGTGTCTCGACGGCCTGGCGCCTCAGGACCGCCCTGGCGGCGGCGGTCCGCTCCTCGTGTGCTGTGGACCCGGTCATGTCTCTCCTGTGAACGATCGCCGAAACGCTGTGGTGAAACGAGAGGTGTGAAACGAGAGGTGTGAAACGAAGGGTGTGAAACGATTCAATGAGCTGACGCTAAACGGCTCGTGCGGCGCTTGTCAACGGATCGCACGGCCTTGTCCGGGCCGTGGCCCGCCCCGTCCCGGGCTGGTCGGAGGGCGTTTCGGGGACGTTCGGGGCGAGACGCGCGCGGGTGCGCCGGCGGCCCGGGGTCTCCGGGGCACCGGCGTACCGCGAGCGCGCCGGGCTCAGCCCTCCCGCGTCAGGGTGAACCGGTGGGTGCCGTGGGTGAGGCCCGTGAGCGTGACGTGGCCGCCGTCCAGGCGCACCCCGGGCGCGCCCGCCCGGCCGTTCCCCCAGAGCGTCCGGCCGCCGCCGCGCACGGTGACCCGGTGGCCGTCCGTCGGGAGCGCCACCGTGCCGCCCGTGCCCCGAGGGGCCCGTACGGTCAGGGTGAAGGTCCGCCCCTCGCGCACCCAGTCGACCCGCAAGGGGCCGTGGGGTGTGGGCAGTTCACCCTGCGCCCAGGTCACCGAGCCGGGATGAGGGCGCACCTCCCAGGTCGCGTAGCCGGGTGACACCGGCTTCGCGCCGAGCAGTTGGTGGGTGAGCGCGGGCAGGACGCCGGTGGACCAGCCGTGCGCCGTGCTCGTGTAGGCGCCCTCGTACAGCGAGCCGTCCGGGCCGATGCCCTCCCAGTGGGTGGTGCCGGGGTCGTGGCCGTCCATCCACCCGTAGGTGCGCTTGATCTGGTCGATCGCCGAGTCCGCCAGGCCCGTCTCGAAGCGCGCCACCAGCTCCGGGTACGAGGTGAAGGCGTACACGCGCTGCGAGGCGCCGCCGAACAGGGTGTCGTTGTCCATGAAGGCGTTGCCGTACCGGCGCTTCGTCGTCCTGTCGAGGTGGGCCAGTGCCGAGGCGGCCCGGTCCGGGCCGGCGAGGCCCGAGGTGATGGCGAGGGCGTTGCCGTCCTGGGCGTGCCGGACCGCGCCGGTCGCGGAGTCCAGGTAGGCGCCCGCCGCCTCGTCCCACAGGTGCGTGTTGACCGCCTGCGCGACCTTCCCGGCCCGCTCCCGCCAGCGCCGGGCGTCCGCGCCGTGGCCCAGGTGCTCCGCGACGCGCGCCGCGTCGCCCAGGGCCTGGACGTAGTTGGCGTTGTAGTAGGTGACCCGGCCGGTGCGGCCGAGGAAGGCGTAGTCGCCGTAGCCGGACGTGCCGTTGAGCCCCTTGCTGAGCAGTCCCGCCTCGTCCGTCACGCTCGGGTACCAGTTGTCGAGGACCTTGACCAGCTGCGGGTAGTAGCGCGCGGCGTAGTCGCGGTCGCCGGTGTACAGCAGGTAGTCCCAGCTGCACGTCACCCACCACAGCGGGTAGTCGAACAGGGGGAGGGTGTAGTCGTTGATCGAGGCGGGCGGTATCCAGCCGTCGGCCCGCTGGTGTTCGGCGAGGTCGGCCAGGACGTTGCGCGCCGCCACCGCCGCGTCGTCGTGGGTGAGGTAGAGGGTGCGCCCCGAGACCGCGAGGTCGCCGACGTAGGGGTCGCGGTCGCGCTTGGGCCCGTCGTGCAGGACCAGCTTGCCGTCGAGCGAGGCGCTGAAGGCGCCCCTGGGGTCCACGTCGTCCTCGCGGAAGGTGTCGACGACCAGCTCGTTCGTGTAGGAGGCCCCGTACCAGTAACGATTCAACTCCTCGTCGGAGCTGAGGAACCAGCCCCGGTAGGAGCCGGGTGTGCCCAGGTAGGCGGTGAAGTCGAGGGACACGGAGTCGACGGCCACGGTGCCCCAGGGCTGGGCGGCGGGGGCGTCGGACGGCAGGGCGTCCAGGGTGATCCTGAGGTAGCGGAAGCCGTGCAGCCCGTCGGCGTACAGCTTGTCGCCGTCGGCGCCGTACCCCTTCCGGTCCGTCCAGGAGGCACCACGCGCCGGTACGGCGTACTGGTCGGTGCCCTGTCCGGCGCCGCCCGCCTGGTCGGCGCGGGTGAAGTCGGAGCGCTCGGTGAGGAACTGGAGCGTCTCGGAGAAGGCGAGGCGCACCCCGGGCCGGTTGGCGGAGGCCCAGGCGAAGTCCACCCGGGGGTACCCGACGACGACCTGGCCGAAGTCGAGCGTCACGCTGGGCGCCACGACCGGGTCCACGGCCTCGGGCCACACCTCGTTGACACGGGTGAACACGCCCCGGCCGAGGTCCTGCGCGGCGGTCACCGTGATCCGTACGCGGTCCGTGGAGACGGGCGCGTCGAAGCGGACGGCGCGCTGCACGGCGGTGTTGCCGGTGACGGTGCCGACCGTCCGCCAGTCCCCGTCCGCCCGGACGGCCACCGTGAACGCGGTGGGCACGCCGTCCGCGCTGGACACCACCGTCACCCCGGACAGCTCGCGCGCCGCGGGCGTGGTGAGGGTCAGCGTGTCGGGGAACTCGTGCTCGGTGTCGTCGTTCCAGAAGGTGCTGAGGTCGCCGTCGACGGCGTTTTTCGCCTCGTAGGTGCGCGGCGCGTCGCCGTTCCCGTTGTTGCCCGCGTGTGTCGAGGACGCCTCGGCGGTGGTGCCCTCGGGCCAGCGCGGTGCCCGCGGCGGCTGCGCGCGCCGCAGCACGGTGACCCGGCCGCCCGGCTTCAGCAGGGCGTCGGGCCGCGTCACCGCCCCGGCCGAGCGGACGACGCGCACGGGGCGCACCGTCCGTCCGGCCGGTCCGCGCACGTACCGCTTCCAGGCCCCGGCCGCCGCGTGGCCCCGCCCGGCGGCCGCGGCCGCCGGGGCCGCCGCCACGGGCAGCCCGGCGGCCGCGGCCAGCACCGCCGCGCCGGCCCCCGCTTCGAGCACCGTCCGGCGGCTGGGCCCCGGTGCTTTCTTCTCCTCGTCCGTCACGTCTGCGTGCCTCCCTCCGCGCGCCGTCCCGGAGCGCGGTTGCGTCGATGTGGTGCCGGCTTCGCCCCTGGCCTGTGGAGGGCGTCAGTTGGAGAACCGGTGGGTGCCCGACCCCGTGGCGAACACGGCGCAGCCTTCCTCCATGCGCAGGAACCTGGCCGCTCCGTGCGCCACCTGACTCCGCCGGCCGGCCGGTATCCACACCTCGGCCGTGGTGTTGGCCGGAACGGTGACGGTGAGGCGGAAGGTGCCGCCGCTCAGGCTCCAGCGGGTGGCGATGGGGCCGTGCACCGAGTCGTAGCGCCCCTGGGCCTCGGTGACACCGCCGCCGGGACGGGGCCGCACGAGGATCTCGCGGAAACCCGGCGCCGCCGGAGCGATCCCCGCGATGTTCGCGTACATCCACTCGCCCACGGACCCGTACGCGTAGTGGTTGAAGGAGTTCATCCCGGCGTCCTGGAAGCCGCCGTCGGGTGTGACGGAGTCCCAGCGCTCCCACATCGTCGTGGCGCCCCGGTCGATCTGGTACCCCCAGCTGGGGAAGGTGCGCCGCACGAGCAGCCGGTAGGCGACATCGGTGTGCCCGGTCGCCGTCAGTACGGGCAGCAGGCGCGGGGTGCCGAGGAAGCCGGTCGACAGGTGCCAGTCCCTGGCCTTGATGAGCGCGACGAGGCGGTCGGCCGCCGGTGCGCGGTCGGCCTCGGCCAGCAGGTCCATGGACAGGGCCAGGACGTAGGCGGTCTGCGTGTCGCCCTTCACCTTGCCGCCGCTGCTCACGTAGGCGGCGCGGAAGGCGTCCCGCACCCCGGCGAAGAGCGAGCGGTAGGGCGCCGGGTCCTCTCCGACGACCTCGGCCGTCCGGGCCGTGAGGTCGGCCACGTGCGCGAAGTACGCCGTGGAGATGACGTCCTTTGGTGTGTCGTCCTGGACGTTGAGCCAGTCGCCGAAACCGTCGGCCGGGCGCAGGAGGCCCTCGCTGTGCTTCTCCAGCCAGTCGATCCACCGCACCATCGAGGGCCAGGACTGCTCCAGGACCCGGGTGTCGCCGTACGCCTGGTAGAGCGCCCAGGGGACGGTCACCCCCGCGTCACCCCAGCCCGCCGAGCCGCTCCCGACGTCGGCGACATCGGGCGCGACGTGGGGCAGGGACCCGTCCTCGCTCTGCCCGTCCCGCAGGTCGCGGAGCCACTTGGTGAGGAAGCGGCCCGACTCCATGTTGTACGTGGCCGTCGGGGCGAAGACGTTGATGTCACCGGTCCAGCCGAGCCGCTCGTCGCGCGCGGGGGTGTCGGTGGGGACGGAGACGAAGTTGCCGCGCTGGCCCCACGTGATGTTGCTGTGCAACTGGTTGAGCAGCGGCACGTTGGTGGAGAAGTCCATCGTGAAGGGCGCGTCGGTGTGGATGACCCGCCCGACGACGGCGTTCAGCGGCGGCTTGCCGGGATAGCCCGTGACCTCGACGTAGCGGAAGCCGTGGAAGGTGAAGCGCGGCTCGTACGTCTCCTTGCCGCCGCCCTTGAGGGTGTAGGTGTCGGTGGCGCGGGCGGTGCGCAGATTGGCCGTGTAGAGGGTGCCGTCCGGGTTGAGGACCTCCGCGTGGCGCAGGGTGACGGTGGTGCCCGCCTCGCCCGAGACGGTGAGGCGGACGGCGCCGACCATGTTCTGGCCGAGGTCGTACACGAAGACGCCGGGCTTCGGCTCGGTCACCTTCCGGGCGGTCAGCTCGCGCTCCACCCGCGTGGGGCCACCGGCCTCGGCGACCAGCTCGGGGCTCACCTTGTCGACGGAGGCGGCCGCGACCCACGAGGAGTCGTCGAACCCGGCGCGGGTCCAGCCGTCCGTCTCCAGCCGCGCGTCGTACTCCTCGCCCGACATGATGTCCGCGCTCCTGAGGGGGCCGAGCGCGGCCCGCCAGTCGGTGCCGGACACCACCCGCTCGGTCGACCCGTCGGCGTAGGTGACCTCCAACTGGGCGAGGAAGGCCGGTTGTTCGCCGTACTGGTGCGGGCCGAACATGCCCACGTTGCCCGCGTACCAGCCGGCGGCGAGGGTCACGCCGAGCGCGTTGGCCCCGGACGTGACCAGTCCGGTGACGTCGTAGGTCTGGTACTGCACCCGCTTGCGGTAGTCCGTCCAGCCCGGTGCGAGCCGGTCCTCGCCGACCCGCCGGCCGTTGATCCGCGCCTCGTACAGGCCGAGGGCGGTGGAGTAGAGCCGCGCGCGGGTCACGCGGGTGCGCTTGAGGCGGAACTCGTGACGGAGCTGGGCGGCGGGGGAGGAGGAGGGCGTCACCTTGCCCCAGGGTCCCGCGCCCCACCGGGCGACGTCCTTCGCGGCCGGCCAGGAGCTGTCGTCGTACTGAGCGGAACGCCAGTCCCCGGCGGGCTCCTCGTCGGCGGCCTTCCACCCGGCGCCGGTGGCGAAGGCGCGCACTCCGTCGGCGGTCGTCAGCTCCAGGAGCCCGAGCAGCCCCGCGGGACTGGCCGAGGCGTTCGTCGCGGACACGGCGACGACCGCGCGGCCCGGACGCAGCGCGGAGGTCACGTCGACGAGGACGGGCCGGCGCCAGCCGTCGGCCGGGCCGTCCGCCTCGACCCCGGCCACCCGCGTCCCGTTCACGTACGCGGTGAAGCCGTCGTCGGCGGTCATGACCAGCCGGGCCCGCTTCACCCCCTCGGGGATGTCCGCGACGCCCCGGAAGTAACGGTTTCCGGCGGGCGCCCCGGCGGCCGGGTCGCCCTCGGGGAACCAGATCCACGAGGCCGCGTCGAGCGCGGGGGCGCCGACCAGGGCGGCGGGGGCGCCGATCCACCGGGCGGACCAGTCGGAGGCGGCCGTCAGACCGGTCTCCCACCAGGAGGGCTCGCTCCACGCGGAGACCTTGCCGCTCTCGTTCCAGACCCGCACCGACCAGTGGTAGCGGGTACGGGAGGCGAGGGCGGGGCCCGCGTACGGCACCAGGACGGACTCCGCCGAGGTGACCTTGCCGCTGTCCCACACGTCGGGCTTCCTGAGCCGGCCCGGGGTGCTGGCCACGCGTATCTGATAGGCGCTCTGCCGCTGTCCCGGCTCCTCGGACGCCAGCGGCCAGCTCAGCCGGGGGCGGGCGACGTCGAGACCCAGCGGATGGCTCACGTACTCGACGGTGGGGCCGCTGACGCGGACGGCCCTCCTGGCCGCCGGTGTATTGGCCGGGGACGACGGCGACGCCTGGGCGGTGCCCGACGCGGCGGAGGCGACAGCCGTCCCCAGGGCCGCCGTCGCGGTCGTGCTGAGCAGTCGTCTTCTGCTGATCACACTCGGCTCCCTACGACTCGACGATGAATCGTTTCAGGGATGGAAGCTAGAGTGGGGTAAGTGGCCTGTCAAGAGTTTCGGACGGGGCCGCAAAGGGATTGCGGATTTCCACGTCCGGGCCATTGACGCCGCTATTGATGCGGGGCTAGCTTCCGTGCAATCTGTATGAAACCTTTCATACGCGGCCGTGCCTTCGTCCGGCCCATTTTCTCAGTCGCCCCTTCAGACCCGATCGGTGCTACCCCATGAGAGAGCCCCCCGTCCTGGCCGTGCAGGGACTTGAGAAGTCCTTCGGGGCCGTGCGCGCCCTCCACGGCGTCTCCCTGGAGCTCCACGCAGGTGAGGCGCACGCCCTCGCCGGTGAGAACGGCGCAGGGAAGTCCACCCTCATCAAGACGCTCGCCGGGGTCCACCGGCCGGACGCCGGAACCGTTCTGATCGACGGCGAGCCCGTCGTCCTGCACGGGCCCGGGGACGCCCGCGACGCCGGAGTCGCGGTCATCTACCAGGAACCCACGCTCTTCCCCGACCTCTCGGTCGCCGAGAACATCTTCATGGGGCGTCAGCCGCGCCGCTCCCTCGGCCGGATCGACCACCGGGCCGTGCGCGCGGCCGCCGCCGCGCTGTTCTCGCGGCTCGGCGTCGACCTCGACCCCGATCAGCCCGCGCGCGGACTGTCCATCGCGGACCAGCAGATCGTGGAGATCGCCAAGGCGCTCTCCTTCGACGCCCGCGTACTGATCATGGACGAGCCGACGGCCGCGCTCACCGGCAGCGAGGTGGCCCGTCTCTTCACCGTGGTGCGCACCCTGCGCGAACAGGGCGCCGCGATCCTCTTCATCTCCCACCGCCTGGAGGAGATCTTCGCGCTCTGCCAGCGCGTCACGACGCTGCGCGACGGGACCCTGATCTCCAGCGAACCGGTCGCGGGGCTCAGCGAGGACGATCTGGTACGCCGCATGGTCGGCCGCGACCTCGACGAGCTGTACCCCAAACAGGACACGGAGATCGGCGAGGTCGCGCTGAGCGTGCGGCGGCTGACCCGCGAAGGCGTCTTCACCGACGTGTCGTTCGAGGTGCGCCGCGGCGAGATCGTGGGTCTGGCCGGGCTCGTCGGGGCCGGCCGCAGCGAGGTCGCCCGCGCCGTGTTCGGCGTCGACCGCTGGGACGGGGGAACCGTCGAGGTCGAGGGGCGGGTCCTCGTCAACGGCGCCCCCAGCACCGCCATGGCGGCCGGGCTCGCCCTCGTACCGGAGGACCGGCGCGCCCAGGGCCTCGTGATGGACATGTCCATCGAGCGCAACATCGGGCTCACCGGGCTGCGCGCGAGCGCGCGCGCCGGGATCATGGACCGCGGCGCCGAACGCAGCCGCTCCCTGGACTGGGCCGTACGGCTCCAGGTCAAGTACGCCCGTATCGCCGACGCCGTCGGCACGCTCTCCGGCGGCAACCAGCAGAAGGTCGTCCTCGCCAAGTGGCTCGCCACCGGGCCCCGGGTGCTGATCGTCGACGAGCCGACCCGCGGTATCGACGTGGGCACCAAGGCCGAGGTGCACCGGCTGCTCTCCGGGCTCGCCGCGGAGGGCGTCGCGGTCCTGATGATCTCGTCCGACCTGCCGGAGATCCTCGGCATGGCGGACCGCGTGCTCGTCATGCACGAGGGACGTCTCACCGCCGAGATCCCGCGCGCGGAGGCCACGGAGGAGTCCGTGATGGCGGCGGCGACGGGCAGGGCGGCGTGATGAACGGGCCGACACCTCCCGCCCGCGCCTCCACCGGGCCCGCGCGGCGCCGGCCCGCGCGGCCGCGCCCCGGCCCCCCGCGCAGTTCCCCGTGCCCCTCCGGGGCGCGTTACCCCGGAAGGAGGACGGCATGACCGTCACCACGCGGCCGCCCGCACCGGCCGTCGACCCCGAGAAGGCGGGCGGCACCCGCCTCGTCGAGCGCGTCTTCAAGATGCGTGAACTCGCCATCCTGCTGGTCTTCCTGGTGATGATCGGGGTGACGCAGGCCGGCAACAGCGAGTTCCTCTCGGAACAGGGCTTCAAGGACCTGCTCCTCAACGCCACCATCCTCGTCCTGGTCGCCACCGGGCAGGCCCTCGTCGTCGTGACGAGGAACGTCGACCTGTCGGTCGGCTCGACGCTCGGTATCACCGCCTTCGCCGCGGGCGACTTCCTCCAGGGCGGCGGGAACCCGGCCCTCGCGATCCTGCTCGCCGTGGCCCTCGGCGTCGGCTGCGGTCTCCTCAACGGCGCGCTCGTCAGCCTCGGCCAGGTCCCCGCGCTCGTCGTCACCCTCGGCACGCTGTACGTCATCCGCGGCCTCGACTCGGTCTGGGTCGGCTCCCGCCAGATCACCGCGGCCGACCTGCCGGGCGGTTTCGTGGACTTCGGCTCCGGCGGGATCTCCGCCGTCCCCTACCTCGCGCTGATCGCCCTCGGCGTGCTCGTCCTCGTCGCCTCCTACCTGCGGCACTTCGGTGGCGGCCGCGAGCTGTACGCGCTCGGCTCGAACCCGGAGGCCGCCCGCCTGGCCGGCATCCCGGTGCGCAGGCGGATTCTCGCCGCGTACACCGCGTGCGGGGCGCTCGCCGGACTCGCGGGCGCGCTGTACCTCGCCCGCTTCGGCAACGTCGACTCCGCCACCGGCAACGGCTACGAACTCACCGTCGTCAGCGCCGTCGTGGTCGGCGGCGTCGCCTTCACGGGCGGCTCCGGCAGCGTCTACGGGGCGGCGCTCGGCGCGCTGCTGCTGACCTCGATCAACAGCGTGCTGCCCGCCCTGGGCGTCAGCTCCGTATGGGTGCTCGCCATCAACGGTGTCCTGCTCGTCCTCGCCATCGCCGTCGACCGGGTCGTCGCCCTGCGCGTCGCCAAGGCCCTGAAGAAGAGGAACGCCCGCCATGGCTGACTCGTCCCTCACCCGCGCCGTCCGCTGGGACACCGTGGTGGGCGCCCTGCTGGTCGTCCTCCTGCTGCTGTCCTTCTCGTTCGTCGACGGTTTCGGCAACGCCCTCAACCTGTCGTTCCTGATCGGCAACACGCTGCCCATCGCGCTGATCGCGCTCCCGATGACGCTCCTCGTGATCTCCGGCGAGATCGACCTGTCCGTGGCCTCCACGGCCGGGCTGTCCGGGGCGGTGATGGGCTCCCTGTGGAACGCGGGCCTGTCCATCGAGACGATCATCCCGCTGTGCCTGCTCCTCGGCGTCGTGTGCGGGCTGGTGAACGGCCTCCTCGTGACCCGGCTGGGGCTGCCCTCGCTCGCCGTCACCATCGGCACCATGGCCGCCTACCGGGGGATCGCGCAGATCGTCCTCGGCTCGGACGCGGTCACCGACTTCCCCACCCAGTACCTGGACTTCGCGGCGGGACGCATCGGCGGCACCTTCGTCCCGTACGCGTTCCTGCCGTTCCTGGCCCTGCTAGCGATCGCCGTCATCGTCCTGCACGCGACGCCCTTCGGCCGCTCCCTGTTCGCGATCGGCGCGAACGAGGAGGCCGCCCGCTTCGCCGGCGTCCGCGTCAAGCGCCACAGGCTGTGGCTGTTCGTCCTGACCGGGCTGTTCGCCTCCCTCACCGGCGTCTTCTGGGCGCTGCACTACGCGAGCGCCCGCTACGACAACGCCACCGGCCTCGAACTGTCCGTCGTCGCCGCCGTCCTGCTCGGCGGCATCGACTTCGACGGCGGCAAGGGCACGCTCGGCGGCGCGGTCGCCGGGGTGTTCCTGCTCGGCGCCCTGCAGAACGCGATGAGTCTGCTCAACGTCTCCGCGCAGTCCCAGATCGTCGTCACCGGCGTCCTCCTGGTGGTGTCCGTCCTCGGGCCCCGCACCGCCCGGCAGATCGCCACCGCACGGGCCGGCCGCCGCGCCGCCACCTCCTCCCTCTGACCTCACGTACCGCCCGAAAGGGGCCCACGATGTCCTCGCCCGCGCTCCGCCGCGCCTGTGCCGCGCTCGCCGCCGTCACCTCGCTCACCCTCGCCGCCGCGGCCTGCGGCGGCACCACGAAGGACTCGGCCAAGAAGGACGACTCCGCCGCGTCCTCGAACGCCGAGGCCGACCCCGGGGCCGCCACCAAGAAGGGCCTCGACGTCGCCTTCCTGCCCAAGCAGGTCAACAACCCGTACTTCACGGTCGCCGACAAGGGCGGCGAGAAGGCCGTGAAGTCGCTCGGCTCCACCTACAAGGAGACCGGCCCCAACAGCGCCACCGACACCAGCGGCCAGGTCAGTTACGTCAACACGCTCACCCAGCAGCAGGTCGACGCGATGGCCGTGTCCGCGCAGGACCCCGGCGCCCTGTGCACCGCCCTCAAGCAGGCCATGAAGAACGGCATCAAGGTCGTCACCTACGACTCGGACACCAGGCCCGAGTGCCGCAACGCCTTCGTCTCGCAGTCCAGCGCCGAGGCGCTCGGCCGCAGCCAGGTCCAGCTCCTGGGCGAACAGCTCGGCTACAAGGGCGACATCGCGATCCTGTCCGCGGCCCAGACCGCGACGAACCAGAACATCTGGATCGGCTTCATGAAGGACGAGCTGAAGAAGCCGAAGTACAAGGACATGAGGCTGGTGAAGGTCGCGTACGGCAACGACGACGCCCAGCAGTCCTTCCAGCAGACCCAGGGCCTCCTCCAGGAACACCCCCGGCTCGCGGGCATCGTCTCGCCGACCACCGTCGGCCTCAAGGCGGCCGCCCAGTACCTGTCCGGCTCCAAGTACCGGGGCAAGGTCGCGCTCACCGGCCTCGGCACCCCCAACGACATGCGCAAGTACGTCAAGAACGGCACCGTCGAGGGCTTCGAGCTGTGGGACCCGGCGAAGCTCGGCGCGCTCGCCGCGCACACGGCCGTCGCCCTGTCCTCGGGGCAGATCACCGGGAAGGCGGGCGAGACCTTCGAGGCCGGTGACCTCGGTACCTTCACCGTCGGCAAGGAGGGCGTGATCGACCTGGGCAAGCCCACCGTCTTCACCGGCGAGAACATCGACGACTACCACTTCTGACCGGCCCGCCGCCGGGCACCCCGCACGGTGCCCGGCCCACGACGTCACCGGCGCGCGCACGGGTAATCTGACCCCTCCCGCCAGTCCTCGCTCCATGGAGGTCCCCGCCCGATGGCCCAGTCGGTGGGTATCAAGGACGTAGCCCGCGCCGCCGGCGTGTCCGTCGGCACGGTCTCCAACGTCATCAACCGCCCGGACACCGTCGCCTTCGGCACCCGCTCGCGCGTGCTGTCCGCCATCGACCGGCTCGGCTACGTGCGCAGCGAGTCGGCGCGCCAGTTGCGCGCCGGGCGCAGCCGCATCATGGGCCTGCTCGTCCTGGACATGGGCAACCCCTTCTTCGTGGACGTCGCGCGCGGCGCCGAGCGGGCCGCACGCGACGCGGGGCTCGGCGTCATGGTGTGCAACAGCGCGCAGAACCCCGCCGAGGAGGCCGAGTACCTCTCCCTCTTCGCCGAGCAGCGGGTGCGGGGCGTGCTGCTCACCCCGGCCGACGCGAGCGGCCTCAACATCGACGCCTTCCGGCGGCACGGCATCCCGTTCGTCCTCGTCGACCGGGTCGCCGAGGGCACGTCGGAGTGCTCCGTCTCCGTGGACGACGTCGCGGGCGGCGCGCTCGCCGTCCGCCACCTGGCCGACGCGGGGCACCGCCGCATCGCCTACGTCAGTGGCCCCCCGGCCCTCAATCAGGTCAAGGACCGGCGGGAGGGCGCCCTCCAGGCCCTCGCGGAGGCGGGGCTGCCGCCAAAGGCGCTGCGTGAGCTGCCCACCGAACGGCTCGACGTCGCGGCGGGCCGCGACGCGGGCGCCCGCCTCCTCGGGCTCGCCGAGCGGCCCACCGCCGTGTTCTGCGCCAACGACCTGCTCGCCCTCGGCGTCCTCCAGGCGATGTACGCGGCCAAGGTGCGCGTCCCCGAGGACATGGCGATCGTCGGCTACGACGACATCGAGTTCGCGGCGGCCGCCGCCGTGCCGCTGACCTCCGTGCGCCAGCCCGCCGTCACCATGGGCGCGCTGGCCGCCGGACTCCTGCTGGAGGAGACCGAGCCCAGCGGCGGCGAACCCCACGAGCACCGCAGGCTGGTGCTGCAACCGGAGCTGGTCGTCCGGTGGTCGAGCCTCGGCTCACGCTGACGGGAGGGGCGGGCGCGGCGCGACCCGCGCGGGCCCCGGGACCCAGGAGGGGCGCGCCCCGTCTAGGAGTTCTCCTCGCCCGCCTCGCGGCGCCGCAGCTCCTCCTCGCGGCGGCGCAGGTCCGCCTCCCAGCTCGCCAGCCGGTCGTCGCCCTTCCTGGGCTCCGGGGTCTCCGGGGTCTCCGGGGTCTGCAAGGGCTCCGAGGGCTCCGGGGACCCGGGCGCCTTCGCCGGCGGAGGCGTGTCGGCCGGCGGGTTCTTCTTCAGCGAGTTCAGGAACTCCGGGTTGTCGTCGGGGGCGACCCAGCCGCCGCGCGCCGCGCCCGGACCGGCGTAGGCGCGCTGCTTGCCGATGATCAGCCAGGAGACCGAGCCGACGAGCGGGAAGAGCAGCACGAGGATCGCCCACAGCGGCTTCGGCAGGTAGCGGATCTCCTTCTCGTCGCTCGTCACACAGTCGATGAACGCGAAAACGCTCAGTGCCAGCGGCACGAGAATCATCAGCACCCGGAGCATGGCGCTCTCCTTCGCGGGTCGCGGCGTGAGCCTCCGGTACGGGCCCCGTTACCCGGCCAGGTTATCCGGTGCCGGATACTGGACCGCATGGCTTACGACGATCTCCGCTCGCTGCTGAGGGCCCTGGAACGCGACGGCGACCTCACGCGCGTCAAGGCAGAAGTCGACCCCTACCTGGAGGTCGGTGAGATCGTCGACCGGGTCAACAAGGCCGGCGGTCCCGCCCTCCTCTTCGAGAACGTCAAGGGCTCGGCGATGCCGCTCGCGATGAACGTCTACGGGACGGACCGGCGGCTGCTCAAGGCGCTCGGCCTGAAGTCCTACGACGACATCGGCGACATGATCGGCGGACTGCTCAAGCCGGAGCTGCCGAGCGGTTTCGTCGGCGTCCGCGAGGCCTTCGGCAAGCTCGGCTCGATGGTGCACGTCCCGCCGAAGAAAGTGAAGGACGCGCCCGTCCAGGAGGTCGTGCTGCGCGGCGAGGACGTCGACCTGGACCGGCTGCCGGCCCTCTTCACCTGGCCCGAGGACGGCGGTTCCTTCTTCAACCTCGGCCTGACCCACACCAAGGACCCCGAGTCCGGGGTGCGCAACCTCGGCCTCTACCGGCTCCAGCGCCACGACGCGCGCACCATCGGCATGCACTGGCAGATCCACAAGGACAGCCGCAACCACTATCAGGTCGCCGCCCGGCGCGGGGAGCGGCTGCCCGTCGCCATCGCCTTCGGCTGCCCGCCCGCCGTGACCTACGCGGCGACCGCCCCGCTGCCCGGCGACATCGACGAGTACCTGTTCGCCGGTTTCGTGCAGGGCAGGCGGATCGACATGGTCGACTGCGTGAGCGTCCCGCTCCAGGTGCCCGCGCGGGCCGAAGTGGTCCTGGAGGGCTGGCTGGAGCCGGGCGAGACGCTGCCCGAGGGGCCCTTCGGCGACCACACCGGGTTCTACACCCCGCAGGAGCCGTTCCCCGCGCTCACCATCGACACCGTCACGATGCGGCGCCGCCCGCTGCTCCAGTCGATCGTGGTGGGCCGGCCGCCCACCGAGGACGGGCCGCTCGGCCGCGCCACCGAACGGTTCTTCCGGCCGCTGCTCAAGGTGATCGTGCCCGACATCGTGGACTACCACCTGCCCGAAGCGGGCGGATTCCACAACTGTGCGATCGTTTCCATTGACAAGAAGTACCCGAAGCACGCCCAGAAGGTGATGCACGCGGTCTGGGGTGCGCACATGATGTCGCTGACCAAGCTCATCGTGGTCGTCGACTCCGACTGCGACGTGCACGATCTGCACGAGGTCGCCTGGCGGGCCTTCGGCAACACGGACTACGCGCGCGACCTGACCGTCGTGGAAGGCCCCGTCGACCACCTCGACCACGCCTCCTACCAGCAGTTCTGGGGAGGCAAGGCCGGGATCGACGCGACCAGGAAACTGCCCGGGGAGGGCTACACCCGGGACGGCGGCTGGCCGGAGATGGTGGTCTCCGACCCGGAGGTCGCACAGCGGGTCACCAAGCGCTGGAAGGAGTACGGGCTGTGAGTTCAGAGGCCACGGTCGGCGGGGGAACGGCGGCCCGGCCGCCGCAGTCCAGGGGCGGCGTCTCGGCGTTCCTGCGGCTCGTCATGATCGAGCACTCGGTCTTCGCCCTGCCCTTCGCCTACATCGCCTCGCTCACCGCGATGTTCGAGCTGGACGAGAACATCCACTGGGGCCGGCTGCTGCTCGTGACGGTCGCGATGGTCGGCCTGCGCACCTTCGCGATGGCCGCCAACCGCGTCATCGACCGCGAGATCGACGCCCGCAACCCGCGCACCGCCAACCGCGAACTGGTCACCGGCGCGGTCTCCGTGAGGTCGGCGTGGACCGGCGCCCTCGTCGCCCTCGTCGTGTTCCTGGGGGCCGCCGCGCTGCTCAACCCGCTGTGCCTGGCGCTCGCGCCGGTCGCGGTGGTCCCGATGGTCGTCTACCCGTACGGCAAGCGGTTCACGAACTTCCCGCACGCGATCCTCGGCCTCGCGCAGGCCATGGGGCCGGTCGGCGCCTGGATCGCGGTCACGGGCGAGTGGTCCTGGCACGCGGTGATCCTCGGGGTCGCCGTCGGCGTGTGGATCGGCGGCTTCGACCTGATCTTCGGCTGCCAGGACGTCGCGGCCGACCGCGCCCACGGGGTGAAGTCCGTCCCGGCCCGCTTCGGCATCCCCGCCGCGCTGTACGGGGCGCGCGGCTCCGCCCTCGTCACCACCGGCCTCCTCGTCTGGTACGCGCTGGCCACCGGCGCCGGGGTGTTCTTCTGGGCCGGCCTCGTCGTCGTCGCCGTCGCCTTCGTCTACGAACACTCCATCGTCCGCCCGCACGACCTCAGCCGCCTCAACCGCGCCTTCTTCAGCGTCAACGGCTTCATCGGCATCGCCCTGTTCGTGTGCGCGCTGCTGGACCTGCTGGTGCGGGGCCTGACGGTGTAGCCGGCGACGGCCCGGCCCCGCCGAACCGGCCGCCGAGGCCCTCGCGCCGCGCGGTGTCCGCCGCGACCACCCCGCCCCCGACGCGTACCCCGCCGAGTGCGTCACCTTCCGCTGTCCAACGGGTTGACATGTCCAGGCGCCCTCCCGAAGCTGGGAGGGCGCCTTTGCATCGATGTAATCGCCGGTACGCCGGTACGCCGGTACGCCGGTACGCCGGTCGGTGCGCGAGCGCGAGGCACACCTGAGGCGGGGGCCGTCCCCCACAGCCGCCTCCACCGCGGCCCCGCCCCGGACGTCGTCCCGGTCCGGTGCTCTCCCACCGGGCCGGGTCACCCCGGCGTCGAAGCGGAGGCCGATCAGGGGACGTGACGATGCGAACCTCCCGCCGTTTCCTCAGCGCCGCCGCCTTCGCCCTGACCGCCGCGCTGACCGCCGTGGTGTGTCCCCCCGCCGCCGGGCACGCCGAGGCCGCGCGGACCGGCCTGCGGGGCGCCGACCCGAGCGTGCTGCGCGTCGGGAACACCTACGTCGCGGTGCAGTCCACGGGCGGCGGGATCGCCGTGCGGCAGGCGTCCTCGACGGACGCGCTGGCCTCCGCCCCCGCCCGCCAGGTCTGGTCGGACGGCGCGGGGCACGGCGAGGTGTGGGCCCCGGAGATCGTGCGGGACGGCGGCCGGTACTACATCTACTTCTCGGCGGGGCGCGGCCCGGACCACCGGATGTACGTCATCGGCTCCGACAGCCCGGACAGCGGCTACGGGGCCGAGAGGAAGCTGGCCCTGCCCGAGGACAAGTGGGCCATCGACGGCTCCCTGTTCACCTTCGAGGGGCAGCGCTGGTTCGTGTGGTCCGGCTGGGCGGGGGAGACCAACGTCGAGCAGAACCTGTACGTGGCGAGGATGAGCGACCCCACCACGCCCACCGGCGCCCGGTACGTCATCTCGCAGCCCCGGGAGAGCTGGGAGCGGGTGGTGGGCGACCCGTTCGTCAACGAGGGCCCCGAGCCGGTCCGGGACCCGAACGGGCAACTGCACGTCGTGTACTCGGCCAACGGCAGCTGGAGCGAGCAGTACTGCCTCGGCGACCTGCGGCTGAAGGCGGGCGGCGACCCCGCCTACGTATGGGACTGGTACAAGTCCAACGGCTGCCTGTTCGGCTCCGACGGCGCCACGATGATGCCCGGCTGGGACCCGACGCTGTACGTCAACGGCCCCGGCCACCACAGCTTCGTACTCGCCGACGGGGACATCAACACCAGCCCGCCCGCCGGCCCCCGGTTCCCGCTCATGTTCCACGCCGTCCCCAAGGGCACCCCGTACGCCTGGGAGAACCGCTACTGGTACACCGGCACCTTCGCCTGGTGGGGCGATACGACGTACACCCGCGCCAACTCCCCGGGCGCGGCCTCGGACACCGGCTGGAGCCTGAAGTTCTTCGAGTGAGTCCCGCCGGGGTGACCGGGGGCCCGGCGGCGACGGACACCGCGCAGCCCCGACGGCCGGCCGGTCACCCCGCTTCGTCCCCGTGACGGAGCAGGCCCCCGGACAGCCGCCAGTAGTGCTGGTGTGAGGTCAGCCGCCAGGTCTCGTCGGCGTCGATGCCCCGGGTGACCAGCCCTCGGGACCCCCTGGCCGGAAGACAGACGCGGCCGCCGGGAGCCCCGGACCGGATGACAGGCCCCGCCCCGGGCCCCCAGACCGGAAGACCGGCACGGCGGGCCCCCTCTCCCCGGACGGCCCGACAAGCACGCCGCCCCTCCTGCTACCCCCCGCCGGTGCCCACCGCCGGCCGCCCCCTCGGTGTCCGCACCACGAAGGCCGCGACCACGCCGCCGATCAGGCCGAACAGGTGGGCCTGCCAGCTCACGCCCTCGGCCGTGGGCAGGGCGCCCCACAGGATCGAGCCGTAGACGACGGCGACGAGCAGGCCGAGGACGACGTCGAGGAGACGCCGGTCCACGAAACCGCGCACCAGCAGGTAGCCGAACAGGCCGAAGACCACGCCCGAGGCGCCCGCCGTCACCGAGTACGCGGGCGCCAGCAGCCACACGCCCGCGCCGCTGATCAGGATGACGACCGTCGACACCGCTATCAGGCGGCCCGCGCCCGACAGCGCGGTCAGGAAGGCGAGGACCAGCAGCGGGACGCTGTTCGCCGCGAGGTGGTCGAAGCCGAAGTGCAGGAACGCGGCCGGGACGATGTCGCGGATCTCGCCGGCCTCGCGCGGGCTGATGCCGTACGTGTCCAGCGCGTGGTGCGTCGCGGAGTCCACGAACTCCAGGAACCACAGCAGCGCGAGCCAGCCGCCCGACAGCAGCGCCGCGGTCCTGACCCGGCCTCCGCGTGAGCCGGCCCTGGTGGTCGTCGTCGTGTCCGGAACCATGGGCGCTCTCCCTCCCCTGTTCCCCTGGAACGACCGGAGCCGCGCCCTGGTTCCGCCCCCCGGGGCGCGGGCGGAGGCCGCCGGTTAGGCTCGACGGCGTGGAGCCAGCGAGGACGACGAACCAGCCGCGGGAGGACCGTGACCCCGTGCCCGCTCCCGGCGGCCCGCCGCGCAGGCCGTGGATCGTCGGGGTCTCCGGCGCCTCCGGCACCCCGTACGCCGCCGCCGTCCTGCGCGCCCTGCTCGCCGCCGGACAGAGCGTGGACCTCGTCGTGAGCCGCGCCGCCCGCCTCACCCTGCTGGACGAGACCGGCATCTCCTTCCGGGACGCCCACTGGCGCGAGGACCTCGCGCGGTGGCTCGCCCGGGGCGCCGACGGCAAACCCGGCACCTTCCCGGTGCCCGGCCTCGACGCCGTACGCCACTGGCCGGCCGGGGACCTCGGCGCCGGGCCCTCCTCCGGCTCGTACCCGGCGCGCGGGATGATCGTGGTGCCCGCCTCGACCGCGAGCGTCGCCGGGATCGCGCTGGGCCTGTCCAAGGACCTGCTCCAGCGCACCGCGAGCGTCACCCTCAAGGAGCGGCGCCCGCTCGTCGTCGCCGTACGCGAGACCCCCCTGAACCGCGCGACCCTCAAGCAGCTCCTCGCCCTCGACGAGGCCGGGGCCGTGGTGCTCCCCGCGTCCCCCGCCTTCTACGCGGGCGCCACCCACATCCAGGACCTCGTGGACTTCGTCGCCGGGCGGGCCCTCGACGCGGCCGGGGTCGAGCACGGTCTCTACCGCCGCTGGAGCGGGGAGCTGGGGGCCGCCCGGCAGAGCTGAGCCGGGGAGGACACCGCGCACACCCGGGGACGTCGGACACCGGGTCACCGGGGCTCTGAGAAACCCGCCGATCGGTGCGCTGTTTCGTAGGATTCGGCCCCTACGTACCTTCGAATCTGTATGTAAGCTCGCAGGGCCGCGAACAATGAAAGGTTACGGGGATTATGGACGCCGTGGACAGAAGGCTCATCCAGGCTCTGCGCGAGAACGGACGGGCCTCCTACGCGGAGCTGGGCCGCCTCGTCGGGCTCTCCGGACCGAGCGTCACGGACCGCATCAACCGTCTTGAGGCCGCCGGGGTCATCACCGGCTACCGGGCCACCGTCGACGCCGCCTCCCTCGGCCTGGGCGTGATCGCCCTGATCGGGATCTCGCTGAGCGACGCCGCCGACCACGAGGAGGTGGCCCAGCGGCTGCGCGATCTGAGCGAGATCGAGGACTGCTGGTTCATCGCGGGCGACGACTCGTACATGCTCAAGGTCCGCGCGAGCGACGTGGACGGTCTGGAGCGCACCATCCGCAGGCTGTCCGGTACGAGCGGCGTCTCGCGCACCCGCACCACCGTCGTCCTCTCCACCAAGTGGGAGAACCGGGTCGGCGAACTCCCCGAGGAGTCGGAGGAGTGAGGGCCGCCCGGGGCGGGCGCCGCCCGCCCCGAGCGCGGCCGCCGGCGGGGAGTACCGTGTGGTGGTCCGGTACGTAGACATTTGGGAGGCGGCCGCATGGATGCGGGACTCAAGCGTGAGCTGGAGCAGAAGGTCCGCGCCGGTGAGCGGTTGAGCCGTGAGGACGGGATCGCCCTCTACGCCAGCGACGACCTGGCCTGGCTCGGCGGTCTCGCCCACGAGGTGCGCACCCGCAAGAACGGCGACGTCGTCCACTTCAACGTCAACCGTCACCTCAACATGACCAACGTGTGCACCGCCTCGTGCGCCTACTGCTCCTTCCAGCGCAAGCCGGGCGAGAAGGACGCGTACACGATGCGCATCGAGGAGGCCGTCCGCCTCGCGAAGACGATGGAGGGGGAGAACCTCACCGAGCTGCACATCGTCAACGGCCTGCACCCGACCCTGCCGTGGCGCTACTACCCGCGTTCGCTCAGCGCCCTCAAGGAGGCGCTGCCCGACACGGTCGCCCTCAAGGCGTTCACCGCGACGGAGATCCACCACTTCGAGACGATCTCCGGGCTGCCCGCCTCCGAGATCCTCGACGAACTCATCGACGCGGGGCTCCAGTCGCTCACCGGCGGCGGCGCCGAGATCTTCGACTGGGAGGTGAGGCAGCACATCGTGGACCACAAGACCCACTGGGAGGACTGGTCGCGCATCCACCGCCTCGCCCACGAGAAGGGCCTCAAGACCCCCTCGACCATGCTCTACGGGCACATCGAGGAGCACCGCCACCGCGTGGACCACGTGCTGCGGCTGCGGGAACTCCAGGACGAGACCGGCGGTTTCCAGGTCTTTATCCCGCTGCGCTACCAGCACGACTTCGTGGACATGAAGGACGGCAAGATCCGCAACCGCCTCCAGGCGCGCACCACGATGGCCTCGGGCGCCGAGGCGCTCAAGACCTTCGCGGTCTCCCGGCTGCTGTTCGACAACGTCCCGCACGTCAAGGTCTTCTGGGTCATGCACGGCGTCCAGACCGCGCAGCTCGCCCTCCAGCACGGCGCGGACGACATGGACGGCTCGGTCGTCGAGTACAAGATCACGCACGACGCGGACAACTACGGCACGCCCAGCAAGCTGACCCGCGAGGACCTGCTCGACCTCATCCGGGACGCCGGTTTCCGCCCCGTCGAGCGCAACACGCACTACGAGATCATCAAGGAGTACGAGGGCCCGGACCCCGACCGCCGCGAGGCCCCGCAGGCCATGCGCGTCTGACCTCCCGCTCCCGTTCGGCCTCCCGGACCCCGGCACCGTCTCCTGACGGCGCCGGGGTCCCGTCGTCTGCCCGCCGCGCCGGGCACGGGGCCGCCGAAAGGTCTTGGTGCCCCGACTGGGTAATGGTTACCCTTCCCTCATGACCCTTACGTTCACGCTCGACCCGGCCGTCGACGCGAAGCTGCGCGACGAGGTTCTGGCCCTGTGGGCCGACGTCAGCAACGCGGGCGGCTCCGTCGGCTTCGTCCCGCCCGTGACCCCTGAGGACATCAGGCCCCAGCTCGTCAAGCAGCTCATCGGGATGGTCGAGGGCGACCGGCTCCTCGTCGGGCGCGACGAGGACGGCGTGGTGCGGGCCACCGCCTTCCTCACCCTCAACCGGCACCGTCTGATGCGGCACTGGATCTGGCTCTACACCGTGATGGTCCACCCCGGTCTCCAGGGGCGGGGCGCCGGCCGGGCCCTGCTGGACGCGGCGGCCGAGGCGGCGCGCTCCATGGACGGCGTCGAGGCGATCCGGCTGACCTGCCGGGGCGGCACCGGTCTGGAGGACTTCTACGCCCGCTGCGGCTACAAGGAGGTCGGCCGCGTCCCGGGCGCCATCCGCGTCGCTCCCGGGGACGACCGCGACGACATCGTCATGCTCAGGACGCTGGGCTGACCGGGGGGCGCGTGAGCCGGTGGGCGGCGGGCGCGTGAGCCGGTGACCCGTGGGCGCGTGAGCCGGTACGAAAGGGGCGGCCCCCTTGACGGCGGGCTGTCCCTTGCATGCTTCACTGGAGGAGCGCCCCGCCCCTAAGGGCCCCTTTCGACACGAAAGAGTGGATAGACATGCTCCGCTACACGCTGATGCGTCTCGGTATTTTCGCGGGCTGCTTCGTGGTGGTCTGGGGGCTCGTCTACAGCGGGGTGCTGCCCAAGGGGCTCGGCGACTCCAACTACCTGTGGGTGATCGCGCTCGCGCTCGTGCTCTCCGCGCCGATCAGCTTCGTCGTCCTGCGCGGCGTCCGGGACCAGGCGGCCGAGAACATCGTGGCCCGCGTGGACCGCGCGAAGACCAACCTCGCCGCGAACCGTTCCATGGAGGACGAGGCCGACGAGGCCGTGCGCGGCGAGCGTGAGCAGGAGACGGCGCGCACCCCGCAGAACGCGCAGAGCCAGGCCGGCTGAGCCGGTAGCGGCCCGTACGCCTGACGCGGCCCGTACGCCCGGCGCGGACCGTCCGGCGAGGACCATAGGCCGACGCGGGCCGTACTCCCGGCGAAGGCCATAGACCGACGCGGTCACCCTCCCGGCGAAGGCCGTACGCCCCGCGTCGCCGCCACCGGCAGTCCCGACCCAACTCCCTTACCAGATCGCCGTATACCTCGGTATGCGGCGATTTCCCGTGTCCGGAGACGGTCCGGGAGCCGCCCGGAGGGTGACCGCCGAGGCGGCCTCGCGGGCTGTCCGGAATCGGCCCACGGCGGCCCGCGCCCCAGAACTGCCCCAAAGGAAGGCTTTGATTAACCCAAAGCGCTGGTGTTAACGTTCTGGACATGACCCGTGCAGTGAGCGACCGCCACCCCATGAGCCCCGCGCTCGTGGCGCGCCTGCATGTCGATCTGTGCCGCCGGGTCACCGCGGCCTGTCGTCGCGGCTGAGCACTCTCCCGCGTACGTCCCCGTCCCCCTTCTCACCTTTCTGTCCTCACCGGAGTGTGTCGTGTCCGCGAACATATCCCCGGCGGGCCGCGAAGCCGCCGACCGGCAGCCCACCGCCCCGCCGCCCGCCAACCGCCGTTTCCCGAAGGTCCCGTTCTGGGCGCAGATCCTCGGCGGTCTCGTCCTGGGCGCCCTGCTCGGCTGGCTCGCCCGGGGCCAGGACATCTCCTGGCTCGGCACCACCCTGTCGAAGATCGGTGAGATCTTCGTGCAGCTGCTGAAGCTGGCCGTGGCCCCGCTCGTGTTCTTCGCGATCCTGGTGTCGATCACCAACCTGCGCAAGGTCAACAACGCGGCGCGGCTGGCCGTCCGCACCCTGCTCTGGTTCATGATCACCTCGCTGATCGCGGTCGCGATCGGCCTGGTCATCGGCCTGGTCACCAACCCGGGCTCGGGCACCGGCCTGACCCCCGCCGACGGGGGCAAGCCGCAGCACACCGGCTCCTGGATCGACTTCCTCACCGGGATCATCCCGCAGAACGTCATCGCGCCGTTCACCGAGCTGAACGTGCTCCAGATCGTCTTCCTCGCGGTCGTCGCCGGTATCGCCGTCCTCAAGATCGGCGACAAGGCGCAGCCGATCCTGACGCTGAGCGAGTCGGTCCTCGAACTGCTGCAGAAGGCGCTGTGGTGGGTCATCCGCCTCGCCCCGCTCGGCACGGTCGGCCTGATCGGCAACGCCATCGCGACGTACGGCTGGGACCTCATCGGCAAGTACGCGACCTTCACCGCCGACATCTACGTCGGTTGCGCGATCGTCCTGTTCGGCGTGTACCCGCTGCTGCTCTCGACGGTCGCCAAGGTGAGCCCGCTCCAGTTCTTCAAGGGCGCCTGGCCCGCGATCCAGCTGGCCTTCGTCTCCCGCTCCTCCGTCGGCACGATGCCGCTCACCCAGCGGGTCACCGAGCGCCTCGGCGTGCCGAAGGAGTACGCGAGCTTCAGCGTCCCGTTCGGCGCGACCACCAAGATGGACGGCTGCGCCGCGATCTACCCGGCGATCGCCGCGATCTTCGTCGCGCAGATCTTCGACATCGACCTCGGTGTCGGTGACTACCTGCTGATCGCCTTCGTCTCGGTCATCGGCTCGGCGGCCACCGCCGGCCTCACCGGCGCGACGATCATGCTGACCCTGACCCTCTCCACCCTGGGCCTGCCCATGGAGGGTGTCGGCCTGCTCCTCGCGATCGACCCGATCCTGGACATGATGCGGACGGCGACCAACGTCGCCGGGCAGATCGTGGTCCCGATCATCGTGTCGGCCCGCGAGAAGCTGCTCGACCTCACGGCGTACGGCTCCGCGCACGCCTCTCCGCTCGACGGCTGGGGAGACGACGAGGCGTCCGCCGGGAAGCCCGCCGACCGCCCGGCCGAACCGGTCGCCGTCTGACGCGCGCCACACCACCGACGCCCCGGCCCCCGGAGTCACTCCGGGGGCCGGGGCGTTCGCGTGGCACGGCCGTGGACGGTGACCGGGACGGTTTCGCACGCACGTACGCTTGCGGGGTGGACGGCGAGAGTACGCGGGTGGCGGAGGGCAAGGTCAAGGGGCGGGCGCGGCGGATGCCCCGGGCCGAGCGGGAGCGGGAGATGCTGGACGCCGCGGTCCGGGTGATCGGGCGCAGCGGCTACCAGGCCGCCTCGATGGACGAGATCGCGGAGGCCGCCGGAGTCTCCAAGCCCCTCGTGTACCTGTACCTGAACTCCAAGGAGGAGTTGTTCACCGCGTGCGTGGAACGCGAGGCGCGGACCCTGGTGGGCGCGGTCCAGGCCGGGGTGCGCGCCGGGGACCCGCCCGACCGCCAACTGTGGCGCGGGCTCACGGCGTTCTTCCGGTACGCGGCCGAACGGGCGGACGGCTGGCAGGTGTTGCACATCAGGGCCCGCACGCACGGCGAACCCTTCGCCCGCCTCGCGGACACGATGCGCGAACAGATCCTGGCCCTGGTGACCGCCCTCATCGCGGACGCGGCCCGCTCGGAACACGGCACACGGGACCTCCCGGCCCGCGAGGTCGAGGGCCTCGCCCACGCCCTGGTGGGCGCCGCCGAGTCCCTCGCCACCCGCGCCGGCTCGGACCCCACCCTCACCCCCGCCGAATCGGCCCGCACCCTGATGGCCTTCGCCTGGACGGGACTTGAGGGCCTGGTCGCGGGACGACGGTGGGCGGCGGGGGAGTGAGGGCACCGAGCGTGTCCACCAACCGGTGAGGCCCTCCGGGTACGGCGGCGCGGAGCGCCGGTGCGCATGCCGCCGAAGTACGCGAAGATCCCGCCTCCCACTTGGCCGGTACCCGCGCCGTGTCCCCCGTCCGCGGTCGCGCGTGCTCAGCGCGCCCTGACGACGAACTCCGCCCGAGCGCCCGTACGCCCGGTTCGTGGCCCACCCCCAGTCCGGCGTCGGCGCCCTCTTCCTGTTCTTGGTGACGTTGCCCTGGAGCGGGATCTGAGGGTGCTCCGCGGGCGGGGCCCACGCCCTGCTGCCCGGCCGGGAACGGAACCGGAACCCTGCTCAAGGGCGTGGAAGAGGGTGTGGGCTGGCACGGGTGCGCTTTGCCGGAATGCTGTTCTCGTCGGCCCGGAGCGGAGAGGGGTGCGAGCGGTGGCGCGGGAGAGCGGGCGGGCGGCGGTGCGGGAGGGGGCCGAGGGGGCGGGGGTCCCGGGAGGCGCGGGCGGGCCGGTGCGGTCGCCCCGGCTCGCCGCGCGCACTCTGGCGCTCTTCCGGGGCGAGTGGCGCGGTCTGTGCGGCTACTCCTTCGGGGTCGCGCTGTTCGCCGCGCTCGCCGGCTGCGCGCTGGTGGCGGGGGCGTTCGCCGTCAACCGGTACAACTTCGCCCTGACCTGGCAGCGGGCGCAGGCCGAGATCGCCTACGAGGACCGGCCGTTGGGGTACTTCTCGGAGCAGTGGTACTCCATCATCCTCAGGAGCCTCCCCTTCATGGGGATGCTGATACCCCTCGCCGGTCTCGTCCTCGCCCTGCTGCACACCGGGTGCGCCGTCGCGGTGCGCGAGGCGGCGGCGGGTGGCCGGCGCCTCGGACCCGGCGGACTGTGGCGGCGCAGCCGCCCGTACCTGTGGCTCGGTGTCCGCGTGCAGGCGCTGACGAGTGCGTGCGCGGCGGGCCCGGCGCTCCTGGCCCTCGGTCTGTGGATGTTCCTGGAGAACGGGGGCCTGGGGGACCTCGACATCGAGAGCCTGTCCCGTGCGACCAGTACGCCCTACCGGCTGCTCGGCTACGGCGTCCCCCTCGTCCTTTTCGCCACCGCCTTGTCCGTGTGGTTCCGCCTGGCCCCCGCCACCGCCGTGGCGGTGAACGGCGCCGCCACCGCGCGGGCCGCCGTACGCCGGTCCTGGTCGCTGACGGGTGGCGCGCGGCGGTGGCGGGTGGTGCGCGTCTGCCTGCCGCTCACGGTCCTCGTCGTGGCCGCGTTCTGGGCCCTGTTGTACGCCGGGAAGCCTCTCGCCCACCCGGTCGGCCTCGCCGTGCTGTGGTTCACCGACGACAATCCGTACGCCACCGGCGCCGTGATGAAGATCGTGCCGGCCACGGTGAGCCTGCTGCTCCTGACCGCGCTCGTCGTGCCGCCGGTCGGCGCCGCGCTCGCGCTCCTGCGTACCGAGGAGCGGCCGGGCGGCGGGCGGGGCGTGTAGGCGCGCGGGGCGGCGACGGCGCCAGGGGACCAGGGGAGGGCCCGCGGGGACGCTCGGCGGGGACCTGCCGAGCGTGCGGAGGGGCCCCGCCCGGGAAGAGGCAGGAGCCCCCTTCCACCGCCGCCGGGCGGTGGAAGGGGGCTCCTTGGGTACTGCACTCGGGTCCGGATCCGTCACCGAATCAGAGGCACCACACAGGTGGGGCTTACTGAGGGGTGACGTTCTCCGCCTGCGGGCCCTTCGGGCCCTGCGTGACGTCGAAGCTCACGGCCTGGTTCTCCTCAAGGGAGCGGAAGCCGTTGGCGTTGATCGCGGAGTAGTGAACGAAGACGTCGGGGCCGCCGCCTTCCTGGGCGATGAATCCAAAGCCCTTTTCGGCGTTGAACCACTTCACGGTTCCGGTAGCCATAAGCCCTCCCTGGGCCAAAGGGTTGCCCTGCTCCAGAACCTGCACGTGCCAAAACAAATGCATACGTCTGAAAACGACGAGAGCCCGCGGTCACATGCTCCGCAGGCTCTGTACTGCAAGGGAAACCAAACTGCAACTTGCGGCGAGCGTAGCATGGGGGCAGCCGAAAGCGATAGAGGGCAAGATCACTTCACCCGGATGTCTGAAAGGCTCTGGTGACGTCTTGACAGATCCACCCGGGGGACCCTCACGGTCGCACCGTATCGCATGGGTCTAGTCTCGCGATGTGGACAATTCTCCTTCGGACCCAGCGACCGGTGGACCGGCCGGTCAACTGCCCAGCCGGCCACGTGTCGGCCACATCCAGTTCCTGAACTGCCTGCCCCTCTACTGGGGGCTCGCGCGGACGGGGACCCTGCTCGACCTGGAGCTGACCAAGGACACGCCCGAGAAGCTGAGCGAGCAGCTCGTCGCCGGCGATCTCGACATCGGCCCCATCACGCTCGTGGAGTACCTGAAGGCGAGCGACGACCTCGTCGCCCTCCAGGACATCGCGGTGGGCTGCGACGGGCCCGTGATGTCCTGTGTCATCGTCTCCAAGGTGCCGCTGGAGGACCTGGACGGCGCCCGCGTCGCGCTCGGCTCCACGTCCAGGACCTCGGTGCGGCTCGCGCAGCTCCTGCTCGCCGAGCGGCACGGCGTACGTCCCGACTACTACCGCTGCCCGCCCGACCTGGGCCTCATGATGCAGGAGGCCGACGCGGCCGTCCTGATCGGGGACGCGGCCCTGCGGGCGAACCTGCACGACGGGCCCCGGCTCGGCCTCCAGGTGCACGATCTCGGCCAGATGTGGAAGGAGTGGACCGGCCTCCCCTTCGTCTTCGCCGTCTTCGCCGCGCGCCGCGACTACCTGGAGCGGCACCCCGAGATGGTCGCCGAGGTCCATCGCGCCTTCCTGGAGTCCCGCGACCTGTCCCTCGTGGAGGTCACGAAGGTCGCCGAGCAGGCCGCCCGCTGGGAGTCCTTCGACGCGGAGCTGCTGGAGCGCTACTTCACGACGCTCGACTTCCGCTTCGGCGAGGCGCAGCTCGGCGGGGTCCGCGAGTTCGCCCGGCGCGTCGGGCCGACCACCGGTTTCCCGGCGGACGTACGCGTGGACGTGCGCAAGCCGTAGCCGCCGGGGTCCCGGGGCTCGCGGGGGCCCGCGTGGTCCCGCGTCGCGGCCTCGGTGCCCGCGCGGAGTACTTCGGCCGGAATGGCCGGGTGCGTGGCTTGTGCCCGCACCCGGCCATTCCTGACGCGGGGTGCCATGAATTCCCGAGGGGCGCGCGATCAGTTTCCGCGAGTTCCCGTACGCGCCCTTCGTCCCGGTGCGTTCCAGTGCGTTCCGGTGTGTTCCGGTGCGTTCTCCCGCGTTCCCTTCGGATTCTCCCGAGTTCCCTCCGGGTTCTCCCGAGTTCTCCCGTGCGTTCCTCCCTGTGTTCCTCTGCGTGTTCCCCTGTGCGTTCTCCCGGGGCGAAGTCGGCAGCGGGGCGGGAGTGGGGCGAGAGTGGGGCGGGAGCGGTGCCGTGGGTGCGCCCTGGCGGATTGTTCTCCCGCTCTTTCTCCCCCCTCTCCCGCGCCCCCTCTGGTCGTATGGTCCGAATTATCCAGCGCTTTTACGGGGTTGCCGGCGGAAGGGCTTCGGAGGGCTCGGCGGTCGCGCGGCGCGAGGGGACGGAATTCCGCGGCGCGCGGCGCCGGAACGGCAATGCGGCCCCCGGGCCGTGAACGCGCCGCGGTCACGGCCCGGGGGCCGGTCACCTGCCGTCCCTCGTCCTCAGGAGGGGATCGTCACCGTGACGAACTCTCCCGTGCCCAGGTGCAGCATGCCCTTGCCGGGGGTGACCGGGCCGCCCACCATGCTGCGGCTGGTGCGGATGCCGATGAGGTCCCCGGCCCCGGAGTCCTGCGGCGAGAGCAGCAGGCCGCGCCGGCCCTTCTTCGCCTCGACCTGCCAGCCGGAGAAGCCGCCGCACACCTCCTCCTCGTCGCCGCCCAGGACGAGCGCGAGCCCCCGCTCGTTGCCGCGCTGCACGAGGCGCTTCAGGGAGCGCTCCGCGTCGCAGTCCTCCAGGACCTCCCCGTCGTCCACGATCACGACGATCGGGTCCTCGGGGCTCGCGGACTCCACGGCCCCGTCGAAGTCCTCGGACTCGATGTCGTCGCCGGTGAAGACCGCCACGACCTTCTCCTCACCCTCCAGGGCGCGCAGCGGCGAGGGGCGGGGCGCGGCGACGACGAGCCGGACGCCCTTCGCGAGGAAGGAACGGGCCAGGTTGAGCAGGGCCGTACTGCGCCCGGACTTCGCCGGGCCCGCGACGACGAAGGTCGGCACGCCCTCGCCGAGGTCGGGGCCGAAGGCCATGATGTCGTCGCCGCCGATCCCGGCGAGCGCCCACAGCGGCGCCGCGTCCGTCGCCGGGTCGCGCATCTCCCACGCCTGCGGGAAACCGATCCTGGACGGCAGGACGTCCACCCGGAAGGGCCGCAGCGCGCGCGGTACGGCGGCGTCCCGCGCGGTGGCCGCCTCCCCGATCGCCGAGAGCGCCGCGGCCTGGCCCTGGCCGCTCGTGTCCTCGCCGAGCAGCGCGAACTGCGTCTCGGTGCCGTACTCGTTGCGGAAACCGCGGCCCGGCGGGATCTCCTCGGGGACCTTGCGCGCGTTGATGCCGAGCATCGAGAAGTCGGAGCGGTCCGCGAGCCGCAGGCCGTACTTGTCCTCGGTGAGGGAGGCCATGCGGCCGATGAGGATCTGCCGGTCGCCGGTGATCACGAGGTGCAGCCCGACGCTCGCGCCCTCCCGCATCATCGCCTGGAGGTCCTCGGTCAGCTCCCCGTGGTCGTACTCGCCCAGCGTCGGCAGCCAGCCCTCCCAGCGGTCGAGGAGGACGACGAGGTGCGGAAGCCGCTCGGCGGGCGTGGACGAGGCGCGCTGCTCCCCGATGTCCGCGTAGCCCTTGTCCGCCAACAGGTCCTGCCGGCGCGTGAGTTCCGCCTTGAGGCGGGTCATGAGACGGACGACGCGCTCGGTCTGGTTACGGGTGACGACGGCCCCGCAGTGCGGCAGCCGGGTCAGGGCGTTGAGCGCTCCGTTGCCGCAGTCGATGCCGTAGAGGTGGACGTCGGCGGTGGAGTGGGTGCGGGCCAGCGAACCGGCGATCGTGCGCAGGATCTGGGAGCGGCCCGAGCGCGGCGCCCCGCCGATCAGCAGGTGACCGAAGCTCGTGAAGTCGATCGAGACGGGCCGCCGCGCCTGCTGCGCGGGCAGGTCCTCGACGCCGTACGGGGCCGGGGCCAGCTCGCCCGTCGCGGGCGCCGGCTCGATCTCGTCCAGGAGCAGGGTCTCGGACAGCGCCGGGAGCCACGGGCTGTGCTGGGCCGGGATGCCGAGCGCGGCGTTGGCCTCGCGCACCGCGTCGACCAGGACCTTGAGGTCGGTGATCTCCTCCTCCTCGGCCGCCTCCGACTTCGGTTTGACGAGGGCGTTCCTGCCGAGGTCCGGCCACGCGAGGGTGCCCGCCCACGGGACGAGGAGCTGCGGGTCGGCGGCGCCGGGCCTGCGCCCGCCGACCCGCCCGGACTGGAAGGGCACGAGGGAGGCGTGCCCGAGACGGACGTAGGCGCGGCCGGGCGTGGACTTCGCGATGTGCCCGGCCTCGGGGGAGTCGATGACGTCGCTGGACTCGCTGCCGTCGGTGACGCGCAGCGCGATCCGCAGGTTGGTGTTGGCGCGGATCTCCGGGGAGACGACGCCGCTGGGGCGCTGCGTGGCCAGCAGCAGGTGGATACCGAGGGAGCGGCCGCGCTGCGCGATGTTGACGAGGCCCGTCACGAAGTCGGGCAGGTCGCGGACCATCGAGGCGAACTCGTCGATGACGATGAGCAGCCGCGGCACCGGCGGGTGGCCCGGGTCGCGGCGTACGAGGTCCTGGTAGTCCTCGATGTCCTTCGCGTCGGCGGCGGCCAGGATGTGTTCGCGGCGCTGGAGTTCGGCGCCGAGGGATTCGAGGGCGCGCTCCACGAGGTGCGCGTCCAGGTCGGTCACCATGCCGACGGTGTGCGGGAGCTGGACGCAGTCCTTGAACGCCGAACCGCCCTTGTAGTCGACCAGGACGAAGGTCATGTTCTCCGGGGTGTTGGCCACCGCGAGCGCCGCGACGATGGTCTGGAGCAGCTCCGACTTGCCCGAGCCCGTGGTGCCCGCGATGAGGCCGTGCGGGCCGTCGCGGCGCAGGTCGATGCCGAAGGCCCCGTCGTAGGACTCGCCGATGACGGCCGTGGTGGACTGCCCGCCACTCTGCCAGCGGGCCCGGATCGCGGCCTCGGTGGGCGGCTCCAGCTGGAGCACGTCGAGCAGCCGGCTGGAGGCGGGCAGCGCCGAGTCCTCGGTCTCCCCGCTGATGTCGCGCAGCGGGGACAGGGCGCGCGCCAGCCGCCCGCTCCAGGCCGGGGACACGAAGTCGGGCCGTACGCCGGTCAGCCGGGCGGAGCCGGTGCGTTCGACGCGCAGCCGCAGCTTGCGGGGGCCCTCCTCGTCGGCGTCCGCCGGTGCGGAGGCCGCGTGCCAGGCGTGGAAGGAGGGGAAGGCGGGAGCGGCCGGGGAGGCGGTGCTCGCCGGGGGTGCGGAGAGGGCCGGGACGGGGGAGGGGGCGGTGGCCCCGCGGCCCGCGCGCCTCCCGTTCCTGCCGCCCTCCTTGCCCTTGCCCCTGCCCTCCGTGCTCTCCTTCTCGTCACGGGGCGCGGGCAGGGGGCCGGTGTCGCCCACGGGTTCGGCGACGACGACGCCCTGGCACTCGCCGGGCAGGAAGCGTTCCTCGGTGTCCAGGCACAGGGCGTAGATCGCGACGCGCGGCCCCTCGCGCAACAGCCGTACGACGCCGGGCATCGAGCGCAGCCGCCGCGAGCCGTCCCACACCACGACGAGGTCCGGATCGCTGAACGTCGTCTCCCGGCCGTTGTCCTTCGCGGCCTTCAGCCGGGCGTCGAGGATCTGGGTCAGTTCGCCGATGCGCGCGGCGACGGTCTCCGCGTCGGTGCCGATGAGGACGTTGACGTCGGCGCCGCCGGAGGGCCGGGCGTGCGGCAGCCAGCGCACCCAGTCCCAGTCCGCGCGGGCGCTGTTCTCCGTCAGGACGTAGAAGGTGACGTCGAGCGGGCTGTGCAGGACGGCGCTCTGCGTGACGGCCCAGCGGCCCAGGGCCCGCGCCGTGTCCCCCGGGCCGGCCAGGCCGAGGACGCCCAGCTCGGCCAGCGGCAGGGCGACCGGGGCGTCCTCGATCTCCCAGGTCACCTCCCGCTTGTGGTCGTCCTGTTCGGGGTCGTCGAGGACCACCTCGGAGGGCTGGGTGCCCGTGCCGAAGCGCAGCAGCAGGTGGTCGGCGTCGGTGCGGCGCCGCTCCCACAGACGGGTACGGGGGCCGGTGGCCAGGGACAGGACGGTGGCCGGTCCCGGGACGGCGTGCCTGCGGTCGCGGCGCTCGGCGACGAGCGCGTCCCGCGCGTCCCTCTCGATGCGGGCCTTGTGCTCCTCGTACTCCTTCACCAGCCGCGCGTGGGACTTGCGGCCGTGCTTCTTGTCCATGAAGTAGTTGCCGAACAGGATGACCGGGCTCAGCAGCGCCATGATCAGGTAGTACCAGCGCCCGAAGACCGCGACCGACACGACGGCGCCGACCAGCGGGGTCACCGCCATCAGCCAGGGCAGCGGCCGGGCCTCGTAGTCCCGTACCGGGCTGGGCAGTTTGAACCGGGTCTGCCGCTCGGGCGGGCGCAGCCGGGGCGGACGGTTGTAGTCGAGGCCGGTGCCGTCCTCGGACCACTTGAGGGCCGCGTCCGGCGCTTCGTAGCGGTCGAGTTCGAGGAGGGTGTTGCCCACGGCGAGCTGGGCGCCCAGTTCCCAGGCGTCCTCCTCGCGCCCGGCGGCGTCGGCGCCCTCGTAGCGGGCGGGCAGCTCCGTGCCGGGCAGCGTGTAGCGGCAGGTGCCGTCGGCGGCGACCGACAAGGTGACGGCGCGGGCGGGGAGTTCGGGGTCCGCTATCCGCAGGTGGGCGGCGGGGCCGGAACCGATGTCGTAGCGGCCGATGCCGAGCCGGTGCACGGCCCCGGCGGCCGGGCCGCCCGCGACGCGCAGCTCGACCAGCCCCGTCGGCTCCCCCGGCAGACAGCCGGCCGGGTCGTGGAGGCTGACGACGGCGCCCTCGCGCAGGGGGGTCGTGCCGACCGTCGCGGCCGGATCGAGCGGATACCCGTCGACGTACGCGACCGGGGCACCGGCCGTCGGCCCGTGGTGCCCGATCGGGATGATCTGCGCGCCCTCACCCGAACCGGCCTGCGCGGCAAGCTCCTTGGCGATCTCCCCGACCGGGGACTGAGGGTCGGCGTCGAGCACCACATCGGCCTCGCCGCCCCCGAGCGGATCGACGACGGTCACGGTCAGACGCACGATGCGGTCCTTTCACAGCCCCCCGGCGGCCCTCCTGAGCGGACCGCGCTCGCCCGCCGACGATATCGGGAGGGGGCGGGGCGGGGGCAACGGGTCAAGGCTGGTCACTCGCCGGTGAGTGGTGGGCGTCGTCCCGGAGCGGGACGCCGGCCGACCGGTTCGGCCCGCGCGCACGGCGTTCGGTGTCGGCGTCGCCTTCGGCACCGGTGTCACCCGAGACCAGCGCCCTCCGGCTCAGGAAGCCTCCGGCGCGGCTCGCGTGAACTCGACGCCGCGCAGTACGGCGGCGAACATGTCGCTGAACTCGCCCCAGTACTCCGTGGCGGCCGTGTGCAGGGTGAACACGGCGGTGTACGGGCCGGTCGGGAACGGGATGTGCACCTGTATCTGTCCGGTGGCCAGCCGCTCCTGGGCGCCCGAGGCCGAGGACTCGGGCCCGATCACCATCTCGCGCAGGGTGACACAGGAGGCGGCGGGACCGCAGGGCAGTTCGAGCAGGCGCGCGTCGTGCCCGGGGTCGCGGGCGAGCGCCGCGCGGATTCCCTGCGCGGCGATCTCCGGGTCCTCGTGGTCGGTCCGTACGGCGGCGACCGTGAGGGCGCACTGCGCGACCCTGCGACCGTCCGGCCCGCCCGGTCCCGGTTGTTCGTCCTCGGGACCGATTGCGAAGAGGCCGAGCGCCGCGTACGAGACCCCGTCCGAGGCGAGGAACCGTGCGAGCCCTTCGTAGTACGGGGCGGCCGGTTCCCACAGCTCCGGGCTCCCCCGCGTGTACAGCTCGCGCACGAACAGCTCCGCCCGGGAGGCGCGTTCCTGCGAAGACGCGGCGACGGGGAGGGCGAAGAAGCCGTCGGGCACGGAGAAGTAGAGGGGTGGAACGTCGGGGTCGGTGGGGAGGTCGGTGGGCGGGGGGAGGGGGGTGGTGTCGGGCATGGAACCTAACCCCAGTCGCCGTCGGCGAAGGTGCGGAGCCGGCGCCCCGCCTCGTTCACGACGTAGGGGTGAATGTCCCACTTGTCGCTGTCGCTGGTGCCTCTGCTGAGCAGGAGGTAGTGGCCGCTGGGCCGCCGCTGCACGGAAAACACCGTCCGCCCCGGAAAGGTGCGCTGGATCTCGGTGATCGCCTCGCGCAGCGCGGGGGTGCGGGCGTCCTCGGGGATGATGTCCGCGGGCTCGCGCAGCTGCGCCGATCCCGGCCAGACGCCGCCGCTGCTTCCCACCAGACGGCACCAGGAGCCGTCCCTGAAAACGAGCTTGAGATCGTTGCCGGTCGGGCTGTAGGGCATCCGCGTCGCCGAGGCGATCACCGCGCGGTCGGCCTGCCACAGGACTTCGTCTCGTTCGGCGTCCTTGCCGGGGAGCCCGAGTACGAGCAGGCGGCGGTCGGTGACGGCGAGGTGGGTCGTGTAGTCCTCGGGTTGCCGGCCGGGGTCGAGCTGCCAGGGGAGCGTGCGGGCGAGGGTGCCCGGTGCGCCGCACAGGACGGGGAAGTCGTCGATCTCGTTGGGCCGGTCGGTGACGCGGCCTCCCTTGCCTCCGCCGGAGTCCCCGGGAAGGTTGCCGCCGAGGACGCCGACGGCGAGGCCGACGACCCCGTAGGCGACGGTGCCGAGGCCCCGTACGAAACCGTTCCTCTTGGCCTCTCCGGGGTCGAGCGCCTCCATCGTCGGGCCTTCGGGCCAGCCTGCCTGTTCGGTCAGCTCGCTCTGGATGTCGTGGCCCTCCGGATCGCGGAACCAGCGCTTCCCGCGCAGGGCCGAGGCGAGGCCGGAGGCGAAGAAACAGGGGTCGCGGGCGAGTAGCGTCTCGCCCGGGTCGGGCTGCCAGACGGCCATGGCTTTCAGCTCCTGGAAGAAGGGGAGGCGGATTCCGCGTCCGGCGCGGCGACGGTTTCGGCGGTCCTCATCGCGCACCGGCCGCCTGCTGGAAGCGGTCACCCGGATGCAGGAGTTCGCCGGTGTGCTGAATAAGCGCGGGAACCTTCGTACCGATCTTGCCGGCGGCGTCGATCGCCACACCCAGCCCTGCCTCGGGATTGATGGCCAGCTTTTCGCGGGTGATGAGCTTGAGGCCCTTGGTGCCGATCCACTGCCCCTGGTGGTAGCCGGCCTCGGCGAGGCCCGCGAGCCGGTCCATGGTCCCCGAACCCTTGCTGATGAGCCCGATCTCGTCGAAGGTGCCACCGAGCGCGACCTTGTTGAACAGTTTGAGACCACCCTGCACGTGACCTGCCAGCTCGCCGGCCGCGAAGTAGTTCCTCGCCCCTGCCGCGAGCGTCGTGCCCGCGAAGTCCGCACCGAAGTTGACGGCCCGTTCCGCGGCGACTTCCTTGCTGACCACCTTGGCCCCCTTGCCGAGCAGCCCGATGCCTGGAAGCAGACCGAGCGCGTCCGTCCCCAGGGACATCCAGCTCACGTCCCCGCCCGCCAGCTTCGCCACCGAGTGGGTCAGGAGCGCGAGTCCGCTGGTGATCAGGGCGGCGGTGCCGAAGATGGCGCCGAGCGGTTCGAAGGGGATGGTGAGGATCGCGAGCGTGCCGAGGATCGCCGTCAGGTCGCTGAGCAGGTCGCCGACGAAGGCGATGAGGTCGGCGTGCTCCTCCAGCCAGTCGCCGGTCGCCTTCCAGGCGTCCGCTATCCCGGAACCCAGCTTGTCCCAGAACCCCGGTTCGTCCGGGGCGATGTCGGCGGCCTTGTCGAGGTCCCGGCTGATCGCGTCCGCCGCCTCGCGGTAGCGCCGCTCCAGGTCGTCGACCTTCCCGGTGGCCTTGTTGACGTCCCCGGAGGTCTCGCTGCGGTCCTTGCCCTTGGCCTCGGCCTCCGCGTCGGCGGACAGGGCCTCGCCCGCCTCGCGTTCCAGGCGGTCCGCCTCGTCCTGGAAGTCCTCCAGCTGACCGGCCCAGCGGTGCAGGGCCCGCGCGGCCTTCGCGAAGGAGTCGTGGCTCTTGCGGACCAGCGGGGTGACGTCGGCGGACAGGTACTCGACGAAGGCCTGGGCGGTCTTTCCCTTCCAGGCGCCGCACTCGACGCGCCCCAGATCGTCCAGGGACTCCTGGAGTTCCCCGGCGAGCGAGCCGAGTTTCCGCGCGAGCGCGCGGGTGTCCGCGGGGTCTCCCGGGGTCGGGTCCCAGCCGATGTGGGGGAAGGAGGGTCGGGCCATGTCCGGAGTTCCTCGGTGCCGCGGTCGTCGTGACCGGGGCCCGGCCACCTTGCGTTCCGGCCCGAACGGTAGCCGAGCGGGGCGGAGGGAAAGAGGGAAGGGGCCGGGAGGGCGGAAAAGGTTGGGGATGAATCCGGGAAAGATTCCGGAAAGGCCCCGGGGAAAGGCGTGAACGGCGCGCTCCTGGCGAACGAGTCGTGTGCAGAAGCCAGTTGTTCCCCTTTATGACCGGTAATACGGTGCGATGTCCGGGCGGATGCGCACAGAGCAACCGCCGACTCCCGTCGCATTGCCCCTGTCCGGTCACAGAACCGCTCAGGGTTTGCAGCCGCATCCCTCGCCCGTAAGCTGCTGGGGCCGAACAGGCGGTGCGGAGTCTCCGGCTGGTTGTTCGAGGGGCCACGGGGGCTGTCCCTGGGCCGGCTGTGGAGTCGATCGACGGAGGAGAGCCTGATGGCCGGTGGCAAAGACGCGGATATCACATATGACGAGATGCACCGGGCGGCCGGAAAGCTGACGGACGCCAAGGACAAGATCGACGAGAAGCTCGACTCCCTGGAGCGTTACATCGAGGGCCTCGTCAAGGACGGCTACACCACCCGCAAGGGTTCGCAGGCGTTCGAGGAGTCCTTCAAGGAGTTCAAGAAGGGCGCCAAGGACACCATCGAGGGCCTTGAGGGCATGGGCAAGTTCCTGACCAACGCCGCGAAGGCGTACGAGGACCTGGACGACGAACTCGCGAAGGGCGTACGCGGCAAGTAACGGCCGCCGGCGCGGGGGACGCGCCGAGGACGGGCGGGGAACGGCGAACGGGCCGGGCCCCGCCCGTTCGTGTCGCCTGTGCCCGCTCCCGCTCCGGGACGCGCGGGGTGGCGCGCCCGGTCTGCGGCGTGCGGCCTGCCCCGCTCGGCGCCGTGTCGTCTCTTCCTGGCGATTCTTCCTGGCGATTCTTCCTGGTGATCGTCCGGCTTCGCCCCCCGGCGTACCGAAAGGGTGACTCGCGGGGTTTGCGGGGAGGTGGCGGGAGTGTTCCGCTGACGCCGTGTCACTTCATGACGCTTGGATAACGGGTTCGTGCAGGCTGCATGGAGACGGTGCCGGGGCGGGTGGCGGACGGTCCGGCGGGGGAGGCCAACCGGCGTGACCGGCGCCCCGGTTCGCGGTGGTCTGGGGCGGTGGGGGCCGAATGCGCGTGTCTTGAGGGGCTCATGGGCCCCTGGTACGGTGCGGAGACTTGTCAGGGTCCGTGTCGACATCCGGGCCGGGCGGGCCGCCGCCGGTGAAGCGGGCGGCGTTCAGGGGTAGTCGGGGACACGGGGAGCAGTCGCGTGAAGGTCAGGGAGCGTACGGCCGACCGGGCCGCGACACCCGTACAGAACGGTGTGGGCGAACGCCTGCCGGCGCCGCCGAGGGAACGCAAGCCCGCGCTCGCCGCGCTCGCCGTGCTGCTGATCCTGGTGGGGGCGCTCGGCGCCACCGTGCTCGTGCTGCGGGCCGGGGACCGGATCTCCGTCGTGCGCACGACCGCGCCCATCGCCGCGGGCGAGACCATCAACGACAAGAACAGCACCTCCGTGATGGTCGCCGAGGACACCGGCATCAACTACATCCCGTGGAGCCAGCGCGGCACGGTGACGAGGACGCTCAAGGCGAAGGCCGACATCCCCGCGGGCGCCGTCGTCGTCGGGGAGATGTTCGGGGCCAGCGCCGCGACCGTCTCGGACGGCAAGGCGCTCGTCGGGATCGCGCTCAAGGAGGGGCAGTACCCGGGCGGCCTCAAGAGCGGTGAGACCGTCGCCGTGTACCGCGTCAGCAAGAACGCGGGCGGTACGGCCTCCGGCGCGAGCGGCTCCTCCGGCTCCTCCGGCGGCGGGAACTCGCTGATCGCCGACAGCGCCGAGGTCAAGTCCGTCAGCGGCAGCGCGAAGGGCGCCGACGCGCTCGACGTCGGGGACCGGACCGTGACCGTCGTCGTGGACGAGGCCGACGCCCAGGCCCTCGCGCAGGCGTCCTCCGCCGGAGAGGCCGCGGTCGCTCTCGTCCCCGGCCGTTCCAAGGGCTGAGCCGGAAGGACGGGGACCACCATGGCGCTCATCGCTCTCGCCGCCGACAAGGGTTCGCCCGGCGTCACCACCACCGCCGTCGCCCTCGCCGCCGTGTGGCCGCGCCGCGCGCTGCTCGCCGAGACCGACGCGGCCGGCGGTGACCTCGTCTACCGCAGCGCCGCCGCGCACGGCGGACAGCTCGACCCGAACACCGGCATGCTGTCCATCGCGGCGACCGCCCGCCGCGGCCTGGCCGCCGCCCAGCTCTGGGACCACGCGCAGCCGCTGGCCGGGGGCCTGGAAGTACTCGTGGGGATCGGCGGCTCCGAGCAGGCCGCCGGGCTCGCCGGCACCTGGCCGACGCTGGGGCGGGCCTTCGCGCAGCTCGGCGAGTCCCCGCACGCCCCCGCCGACGTCATCGCCGACTGCGGCCGGATCAACGGCGACAGCCCCGTACTCGACCTGCTGCCGCACGCCTCCCTCGTCCTGCTGGTCTCGCGTACGACACCCGAGGCGCTGGCCCGGGTGCGGGACCGGTCCGCCGCCCTGAGCACCCGCCTGCACGGACACCAGCGCGGCGCCGCCCAGCTCGGCACGCCGCTGATCGGGGTGCTGCTGGTCACCGAGGCGGGCGGGGCCGCCAAACTCGTCCATCAGGTCAACGACATGCTGATGGCCGCGCAGACCGGGGCCCGCGTCGTCGGCAGCTTCGCCGAGGACCCGGCGGGCGCCGAACAGCTCGCCGGGCGGCGGCGTGGACGGCTCGACAAGTCGCTGCTCGTACGCTCCGCCCGCAAGGTCGTCGTCGACATCCAGCAGCAGTACGGCGGCCTGTGGGCCTCCGGGCCCACCACCGGCCCGCAGGGGCCCGGCGCCGCCCCGCAGGACCCGGCCCGTCCCGCCGGAGCCGGCCGATGAGCACCGTCGACCACTCGCTGGTCAAACGCTTCCGCCAGGAGGCCGGCGACCGCATCGCCGAACAGCGCCGCATCGACCAGGCCGGTGGCGTCACCCCCATGACCGGCGAGGACGAGCGGCAGTACGCGCGCGCCGTCATCGCGCAGATCCTGGAGGAGTACGCGCGCGCCGAGATCGGCGCCGGCCGCACCCCGCTGGACGCCGAGACCGAGGAGCAGTACGCGGCGGCCGTGCACGCCGCGCTGTTCGGCGTGGGCCGGCTCCAGCCGCTGCTGGACGACCCCGAGGTCGAGAACATCGACATCAACGGCTGCGATCAGGTCTTCGTCGGGTACGCCGACGGCCGCGAGAGCGTCGCCGAGCCGGTCGCCGAGTCCGACGAGGAACTCGTCGAACTCATCCAGATACTCGGCGCCTACTCCGGTCTCTCCTCGCGCCCCTTCGACTCCGCGAACCCGCAGCTCGACCTGCGGCTGCCGGACGGCTCCCGGCTCTCCGCCGTCATGGACGTGACCCGCCGCCCCGCGCTCTCCATCCGCCGCGCCCGTATGGGCAAGGTCTTCATGTCGGACCTCGTCGGCAACGGCACCCTCACCCCGGAGATCGGGCACTTCCTCGCCTGCGCCGTCCGCGCCCGCAAGAACATCATGATCGCCGGGGCCACCAACGCGGGGAAGACGACGCTGCTGCGCGCCCTCGCCAACGAGATCCCGCCCGCCGAACGCCTCATCACCGTCGAACGGGCCCTGGAACTCGGCCTCGACACCTTCCCCGAACTCCACCCCAACGTCGTGGCCTTCGAGGAGCGGCTGCCCAACTCCGAGGGGCAGGGCACCATTTCGATGGCCGAGCTGGTGCGGCGCTCACTGCGCATGAACCCCTCCCGGGTCATCGTCGGTGAGGTGCTCGGCGACGAGATCGTGACGATGCTCAACGCGATGTCGCAGGGCAACGACGGTTCGCTGTCCACGATCCACGCCAACAGCTCCAGCGAGGTGTTCAACCGCATCTCGACGTACGCGCTCCAGGCCGCCGAACGCCTCCCCATCGAGGCGAGCCAGATGCTGGTCGCGGGCGCCGTCAACTTCGTCGTGTTCATCCAGCGGCGCAACCTCTACCACAGCGGCGGGAAGCTCCAGCGCATGGTCACCTCCATCCGCGAGGTCAACGGCGTGGACGGCCGCGTCCTGTCCAGCGAGGTCTTCGCCGAGGCCCCGGACGGCTCGATCGTGCCGCACGCGCCCGTCTCCTGCCTCGACGACCTTGTCGCCCAGGGATACCGGGGGGCCTGGGGATGATGACGAACGCCACCGCCGTCATGGACGGGGCACAGCCGCTCGCCGACGGGCTCTCCGGCGCTCTCGACGGGCTCGGCTCGCTCGGGGAACTCTTCTCGCTGCCCGTCCTCGGCGGGCTCGGCGCGGGCCTCGCCGCCGGTGGCGGGCTCGCGCTGCTGGTCGTCGCGCTGTACGGGCTGCCGCCCAAGCCCGAGCACGAGAGGGCCCGCGCCGGCCGCCGGGCCGCCGAACTCGCCCGCTTCGTGGGGCGGCGCGGGGCCCTCGCGATCGGCGTGGGACTCGTCGTGCTGCTCGCGACGCGCTGGGCCGTGACCGGGATCGCCGCCGGAGTCCTCGTCTTCTTCTGGGACAAGCTGTTCGGCGGGGCCGGTGAGGAACGGGCCGGGATGCGGCGCGTCGAGGCGCTCGCCGCGTGGACCGAGTCGCTGCGCGACACCATCGCGGGCGCCGTCGGCCTCGAACAGGCCATCCCCGCCTCCGCCCGCGCCGCCGCCCCCGTCCTGCGGCCGCACCTCGACGCGCTCGTGGACCGGCTGCGGTCCCGTACGCCGCTGCCCGACGCGCTCCAGCACCTCGCCGACGAGATCGACGACGCCTCCGCCGACATCATCGTCGCCGCGCTCATCCTCAACGCCCGGCTGCGCGGCCCCGGTCTGCGCCAGGTGCTGGGCGCGCTCGCCAAGTCGGCGCGCGAGGAGGTCGACATGCGTCAGCGCGTCATGGCGCAGCGCTCCTCGACGCGGCGCAGCGTACAGATCGTCGTCGCCGTGTCCGTGCTCTTCGTCCTCGGCCTGTCGATCTTCAACCGGGACTTCGTGTCGCCGTACAACACGGCCGTCGGACAGCTCGTCCTCGGCTGCGTGTGCGGGCTGTTCGCGCTCGGCTTCTGGTGGCTGCGGAAGCTGTCGGCCATCGAGACCCCCGAACGCTTCCTCGTCCGCGACGACCCGTCCGTCCTCTTCGTCCGGCCGGCCGGTCCGGGCGGCGCGCCCGGCACGGGCCCCGCGCGCGGGGCGGGCGTTCCGCAGCAGAGTCCGCTGCCGCGACCCGGAACCGAGAACGACGGGACGGTACGCCGGTGAACCTCTGGCCGCCGCTGCTCATCGGGGCCCTTCTCGGCCTCGGCGTCTACGCGCTGATCCGTGCCCTCATGCCCTCCGGCCGCAACCCGGTGCAGGCCGTGGCCCGCGTCGACGCGCTGCGCGCCCGGGGCGCCTACGAGTCCGCGCGCCTTGGCCACGAGGAGGAGGGCGGCGGCCGTCTCGACGCGCTGCGCGCCCGCGCCGGGGCCCGCGTCGCCGAGCTGTACCGGCAGCAGGGCTGGGAGTTGCGCTCCCTGCGCTCCGACCTGGCGGTGCTGGGCCGCGGCTGGGAGAAGTTCCTCGCCACGAAGGTGCTGCTGGCCGCCGCCGGACTGATCTTCGGCCCCGCCGTGTTCGCCGTCGTCGCGGTCCTCGGCTTCGGCCGCAGCCCGCTGATCCCGGTGTGGCTCGCGCTCGGCTGCGCGGCCCTGTTCTTCTTCCTGCCCGACCTCGAAGTACGGCGCGACGCACAGGACAAGCGCCGCGACCTGCGCCGCGTCATCGGCGCCTACCTCGATCTGGTCGCGATGAGCCTCGCGGGCGGCCGTGGTCTGCCCGAGGCGCTCATGGCCGCCGCCGAGGTCAGCGACGGCTGGGCGGCCCGCCGTATCCGCAACGCGCTGGCCGACGCCCGGATCACCGGGCACAGCCAGTGGCAGGCGCTCGGCCGGCTCGGCGAGGAGCTGGGCGTCGAGGAGCTCAAGGACCTGTCCGCCTCGCTCGCCCTCGTCGCCGACGACGGGGCGAAGGTACGGGAGTCCCTGGCCTCCCGCGCCGAGACGATGCGGCACCGCGAACTCGCCGAGATCGAGGGCAGCGCCGGTGAGAAGTCCCAGTCCATGCTGGTCGCCCAGCTCCTGCTGTGCGCGGGCTTCCTGGTGTTCCTGATCTTCCCGGCCGCGATGCGGGTGTTCCAGGTGTAGCCGCCCGCCGACCGGGGACTCTCCCTCCCCTTCCTCCCCCTCCCGCCTCCCGCTTCCTTTTCCTTCTCCCCGACCAGAGAGGACACGAGACACCGTGAACGAGACCGAGAACTTCCGCGAGACCGGTGCCGGTACGGACGTCCCGGGCCTGCGCCGGGCCGGCTCGCGCCGCTTCAGCCACCCCGCCGTCGACTTCCTCCTGACCTTCATCCAGGGCCGCTACCAGCGCATCCGCTCGGGCGAACTGGACCGGGGCGCCTCCGCCGTCGAGTGGGTCATCATCTCCGCCGTCGTCGTCGCGATCGTCGGCGTCGTCGCCGCCATCCTCAACGCGGCTCTCAGCGACGGCGCGAACAAGGTCGGCAACTGCATCAAGGGAGCGGACGCGGGCAAGACCTGCTGACGCCCGCCGTACGCCCGCGCGGCGTACGGCACTTCGAGAAGACGCGAGCGAAGAGGCCGGAACGGCCGGAGAGACCGGGACGGGGCGGACGACGTGAGGCGCGGGGGCGGTGACGGTGGCCGGGGCGTGCTGCGGGCCCTCGCCGCGCGCTGCCGCGGGGACGGCGGCGGGGGTCCGGCCGCCGCCGGTTCCCCTCCCGGCGCACCGGCCGGGCGCCGCGCCCCCGACTCCGGGATGACGGCGATCGAGTTCGTCGTGCTCACCCCGCTGCTGTTCTTCATGATCTTCGCCTCGGTGCAGTTCGCGCTGTACTCCTTCGCCGACCACGTCGCGCAGGCCGCCGCGCAGGCCGGGGCCCGCAAGGCGCGCGCGAGCGCCGACGAGCACCCCGGGCAGTGGCGCGGCGCGGCCCGGGGCGCCGCCGACCAGTACATACGGCAGCTCGGCCCGCAGCTCGTCCTGGGCCCGGACGTGAAGCTGGTGCAGCCGAGGGCGGACACCGTCGGCGTGGAGATCACCGCCCGGGTCCCGACGGTCTTCCCCGGACTGGACCTGACGGTGCACGCGCAGTCGGTGGGCCCGGTCGAGCGGTTCGTCACGGAGGGACAGTGATGGGGGCCCGCCGGCTCGTACGACACCTGAACTCCCCGCGGGATGCGCGCGGCCCGAGCCGGGGGGCCGGCCGGGACCGGGGGCTGTCCACGGTCGAGGTGGTGATCCTCGCGCCCGTCATGATCCTGTTCGTCCTCGTGCTCGTCGCCTTCGGCCAGCTCGTGGACGGGCGGGGCGCGGTGGACGGCGCGGCCCGCGACGCCGCGCGCTCCGGCTCCCTCCAGTGGGAGGAGGGCACGGCGATGTCCGAGGCGCGCCGCGCCGCCGAGGCCGACCTCACCGACGTCTGCTCGGGACCGGTCGAGATCAGCAAGACCAGCGCCGGCTTCGAGAACGCGGATCTCTTCTCGGTCGAGGTGAGCTGCCAGGTGCGCGGCCTCGCGATCCTGGGCCTCGACATCCCGACGACGCTCACCGGGCACTCGACCTCGCCGCTCGACCCGTACAAGAGGAAAGCCGGATGACACAGTTCGCGCGTGACCTCGTGCGGGGCCTCCGGCGGAGGCTGCCGCGTGGCCGGGACCTCGACGACCGGGGGTCGGGGGCCGGGGCGGTCATCATCTTCGCGCTCGTCTTCCTGTCCCTCGCGGCCTTCGTCGTGGACGGCGGGCTGTCCATCTCCCAGCGGGAACGCGCCGCCGACATCGCGGAGCAGGCCGCCCGTTACGCCGCGCAGGACATCGACCGCGAGGCCCTGTACGAGGGCAAGGGCGGCGAGGCGCCCATCAACGCGGGCAACTGCGGTGCGCGCGTGGCCGAGTTCGCCCGGGAGGCGGGCATGTCCGGTGCGGACACGGCCGCTTCGGGCTGCGTGGCGGCCGACGCCGATCAGGTCGAGGTCCGCATCCAGCTCACCTACCGGCCGATCTTCACGGGCATCTTCTACGGGGGTTCGGTACGGGTCGCCGGGACGGCGGTCGCGCGCAACGAGGTGGGCTGACCGTCCCGGAGAGCGCCGTGACGCTTTACGTGCGGCCGCTCGCGACGCTCAACCGGCGGGTCGCGTGCACCGGTCGCGGGGGCTCCGGGGCGGACTGCCCGGCGGGACCCGCGGGCGGACCCGGGACCTAGCGGTGCGGGAGATCCGTTCGGTGGTGCGGCAGCCCGTAGCGGGCACGAGGTGCGGGCCCGCTGGCCGGCCCGTTCCCCCTCCGGGGCTCATGCCTCGTTCTCGTCGGGGAACGTCACGGGGACGTACTCCTGGGCGTAGCCCTTGAGGAACTCGCGCGCCTCCCGGGGGAGGGGCAGGGGCGCTCGGACGGCGTAGTCGAGCAGCCGCTTGGGCGCGTAGTAGTCCACGAACTCGTACTCGGCCCGCTCCAGTTCGTCAGGCGGGGCGTAGCGGTCCGCCACGCCCAGGAACGTGAGCAGCTCGGGGAGGTCCCACTCGGCGATCCCGCTTCCCGGCTCCCGGGGGAGGGGGTACGGGACGACGTCGGCGGGGGAGTGCGGAGCACGGCCGGCGGAGATGTCGAGGAGGTCCCGGTGGCTCAGGCGGTACCAGGGGCCCGTCCGTCTCACCACCATCCACCGGTCGGACACCCCGCTCTCGAAGACGAGGCATTCGGAGCCGGCGTAGATCTGGGTCATGCCCAGGCCCGTCCTGGTCAGCGGGGGCGGTGAGCCGTCGAGGCTGTCGATCTGCTCGTGCCCCGCCCGCACCATCCGGGTGAACTCCTCGAAGAACTCGCCCCTCCTCTCCGACGCCTCCAGGCAGGAGAAGTGAAGGTTCCCGTCGAGGAACGAGGGCGTGGGGCTCCAGGGGTTCCGGATCAGGCGGTATCCGGTGACCTCCTCGCACTGTCCGGGCAGGGGCGGGGCGGGGGCGCCGCAGATCTGGCACTCGTTCATGTCGGGCATGCCTTCTCGCCTGTCGGTCGTCATGGCCGGCGGCGGACCTCGGCCTCGTCGGGCTTGGGGACGTCGCGGCCGTGGTTCTTGGCGGGGTCGAGCTTCTTCGGTTTGCCGGGGGCTTCCTGGAACTCCTCGGTGAAGGATTCGGCGGTCTTCCCGGCCCAGGACAGGATCGCGTCCTCGCCCGCCATCCCCTTGATGTCGCGCAGGACTTGGGCCACGTCGTCCGCGAAGTCGTGCAGTGAGGCCGCCAGCTTCTTCACTCGCTGCGGGTCACCCGGCACCGGGTCCTTGTCCAGGTCCAGGACGTGCCAGTCCGCCGGACGGTACGCAGCCACCATTCCCCGTTCCTCCCCGTCGAACCGGCCGCGTCACTTCCCCGCCCCGGCCCCGCCACCCGACCCCGACTCCTTCTTCCGGCTCCCCTTCTCCGCCTCCCGCGCGAGGTCGTCGTCGAGCTTCTTGAACTCGCGGACCACCGCGTCCGACATGTCGGCGAGGGCGTCGAGCTGCTGGGTGATGTCCTCGCGGCCGTCCTCCCAGTGGGACTCGAAGTCGTCGAGGGCGTCGTAGACGCTGCCGTCGCCGAGGTCGTCCCGGAAGGACTCGAAGAGTTTCTTCGTGCGGTTCAGGCGGGTGCGGACCGAGCGGAGCCGGTCGCCGTAGTCCTCCAGTTCGCTCAGCGGGAGCGCCAGGTCGCTCTTCCCCTTGCCCATGGCCGTCCTCTCCTTGTGCCGGTGCTCCGGGTGCCGCTCACACGAAGCGGAAGGTGCTGGTCACCGCGTCGAAGATGTCGTGGAACGCCTCCGCCAGGTCCAGGACGGGGCTGGCCCCGGAGACGAGGGCGATCCGCTCGGTGGTTCCCGGGACGGGGATGTACGTCTGGGTCAGCGCCATGCGCAGGGTGCGGGTGTCGCCGCGTTCCACGGGGACGTCCTCGACGCCGTAGGTGCGCGCGACCTGTCCGACCCCGGGGATCTCGACGGTCGTCACCTCCCGCCAGGCGTCGCCCTCCCGGCGGGCCGTGATCGTGCCGAGGGAACGGGCGATCGCCGCCGGGTCGGTGTCCAGGGCCGTGCCGTCCTTCGTGCGGGCGCCGACCATCGTCACGCTCACCGTCGCCGACAGCGGTACGCCGTCGAAGTTCTCCGCCATGCAGCCGAGGTAGACCGCGCCCGAGGCCCACGCGTCCTTCGCCATGCCGCGCAGCATCGTCGACAGCTCGGTGCGGTACGGGGCCAGTTCGGGCACCTGGCGGACGCGCTCCGCCACGAGCGCGCGGACCGTCGCCTCACGGCCCTCCGGGCGGATGTCGAACTCCCACCACGTCTCCGGGACGGAGAGGGCGAAGCCGACCGGCGCCTCCGTACGCGGTGCGGGTACGGGCGCGGGCTGGTCCGAGGGCGGCAAGGTGACCCCTCTCCTCTGCTGACGCTGATCGATCCGGCCACCGCCCCGGGAGGACGGCGGGCGGCGCGAGCGTAACGCGCGCGGGGCCGGTACGGGGAGGGGATACCGCCCGCCGCCGCCGGACCGCCGCGCCGGCCGGCGCGGGTGGCGGGCCCGAGTGGCCGGAAAGACACTGTTAGCCTTGCCTTACTTCGGGCTGGTGGCTTCGGGCCGGTGGAGCCCCCGGGAGCCAGGGGCCGAACCCGCGAGCGGGCCCACGAGCACGTTCGGGGACAGGCCCGTGAGCGAGGGTGAGAGACAGTGCGTGAGCGGATGACAGGCGTCCGGGCGGTGCGGCGGTGAGCGGCACGCCCCTCGTGCGGCGCGACCCTCCGCGCCCCGCCGGCCACGGCGCGGAGGCGGAGAAGTCCCGTACCGCGCGCGGCCGGGGCGCTCTCGTGCTCGGGCTGCTCGGCTGCCTGTTCGTGCTCCTCCTCGCCGTCGCGGCCAGCCTGCTCATCGGCTCCGGCCAGGTCGGTTTCGGTGACGTCGTCCACGCCGTGTTCGACCGGGACCCGGCCGACAAGGGGCAGCTCGTCGTCCACGAGGTGCGGGTGCCCCGGACCGTCGTCGGACTGCTCGCCGGGGTCGGGCTCGGGCTCGCGGGGACCGTCATGCAGGGCGTCGCGCGCAACCCGCTCGCCGACCCGACCCTGCTCGGCGTCAACGCGGGCGCCTCGCTGTCCGTCGTCCTCGCCATCAGCGTCGTCGGGCTCACCTCCTCCTCCCAGTACATCTGGTTCGGTTTCCTCGGCGCGCTGCTCGCCGCGCTCCTCGTGTACGGCGTCGGCTCGCTCGGCCGGGAGGGCGCCACCCCCGTCAAACTCGCCCTCGCGGGCACCGCGACCACCGCCGTGCTCCAGGCGCTCACCAACGCCGTCCTGCTCAGGGACCGGCAGAGCTACGACCAGTTCCGGTTCTGGCAGGTCGGCTCGCTCAGCGCGCGGGACGGGGCCGTGCTGTGGCAGGCGCTCCCGTTCGTCGTGGCCGGCGGAGTGCTCGCCCTGCTGCTCGGCCCGCAGCTCAACGCGCTGTCGCTCGGGGACGACGTCGCGCGCGGCCTCGGCCAGCGCGTCGGCCTCGTGCGGGCCGGTTCCGCCGCCGCCGTCGTCCTGCTGTGCGGGGCCTCCGTGGCGGTCGCCGGGCCCATCGGCTTCCTCGGGCTCGCCGTACCGCACGTCGCGCGCCTGTTCACCGGCCCCGACTACCGCTGGGTGCTGCCGTACAGCGCGGTCCTCGCGCCCACCGTGCTGCTGCTCGCCGACATCCTCGGCCGGGTCGTCGCCCGGCCCGGGGAGGTGCAGGTCGGCGTGATCACGGCGGGCCTGGGCTGCGTCCCGTTCATCTGGCTGGTCCGGCGCAGGAAGCTGGTGGAACTGTGAGCGCGCCCGCCCCCGCCCCCGTCTCCACGGAGGAGGCCGGCGCCCGGACCGAGGCGGCGGTGCGCGCCGTCCACGGCGTACGGCGGCGCGGACGGGTCCGGTCCCTGTGGGTCGGCGGTGTCCTGCTCCTCGCGGTCCTCGCGATGCTGTGCGTGTCGGTCAGCGTCGGCGACTACGTCCTTCCGCTGCGCGAGGTCGTGTCGACCCTGCTCGGTGGCGGCGACGCCGGCTCGCACTTCGTCGTGGTGGAACTGCGGCTGCCGAGAGCACTGCTCGCGATTCTCGTCGGAGCGGGCTTCGGGACGGCCGGGGCGCTGTTCCAGACCCTGCTGCGCAACCCGCTCGCGAGCCCCGACGTCATCGGCATCAGCGCCGGCGCGAGCGCCGCCGCCGTCCTCGGCTCGCTGGTCCTCGGGCTCAGCGGGACCGCCCTGTCCGGCAGCGCCCTGGCCGGTGCCCTCGTCGCCGGGGCCGCGATCTACCTGCTGGCCTGGCGCGAGGGCGTGGTCGGCTCGCGGCTCGTCCTCGTCGGCGTCGGTCTCGGCGCCGGGCTGGTCAGCGTCATCTCGTACGTCATGACGCGCTCCGACGTCCGCGAGGCGCAGGAGGCGTTCCTGTGGCTGACCGGAAGCCTCAACGGGCGGTCCTGGACGCAGGTGTGGCCGCTGCTGGGCGCGCTCGCCGTGCTCCTGCCCGTCGCGCTGCTGCTCGCGCGCTCCCTGCCCGTACTGCAACTCGGCGACGACGCGGCCGCGGGGCTCGGCAGCCGGGTGGGGCGCGAGCGGCTGCTGCTGCTCGCGTGCGGTACGGCGCTCGCGGGCGTCGCGACGGCCGCCGCCGGGCCGGTGGGTTTCGTCGCCTTCGTGTCGGCGCCCGTCGCGCGCGCCCTGCTGCCGGGGCGCGGCGCGGTCCTGCCGCACTCTGCGCTGACCGGGGCGCTGCTCGTCCTGCTCGCCGACTTCGCCGCCCAGCACGCGCTGCCCGGGGTGCAACTGCCGGTCGGTGTCGTCACGAGCATCGTCGGCGCGCCGTACCTGCTGTGGCTGCTGGCCCGCACCAACCGGGTGGGGCGCGGCGGATGAGCGCGCGTGCGGCGGAACGCGGAGACAGGGACACAGGGACCCGGGCACACGGGCAGGGTCGACGAGGCGAGGAGCGCCGCCGGTGAAAGCGGAACACACCACCCCGGACGAGGGCGCGGCCCCCGGCGGTACCGGGAACGCCCCCGGGCACCTGCTGGAGACGCGGGACCTGCGGCTCGGCTACGACGGGCGGGAGATCGTCCCCGGGCTGAGCGTGCGCATCCCGCCGGGCGGCTTCACGGTGATCGTCGGCCCCAACGCGTGCGGGAAGTCGACGCTGCTGCGGTCCATGGCCCGGCTGCTGCCGCCGCTGTCGGGCGCGGTGCTGCTGGACGGCCGTTCGGTGCGCGAGATGCCGACCAAGGAGGTCGCCGCCGTGCTCGGCATCCTCCCGCAGGGACCGAGCGCGCCCGAGGGCATCACCGTCGCCGACCTCGTGGGCCGGGGCCGCTACCCGCACCAGGGCTTCTTCCGCCGGTGGACGGCCGAGGACGACCGGGCGGTCGCCGAGGCGCTGCTCTCCACCGACGTGCTCGACCTCGCGGACCGGCCCGTGGACGAACTCTCCGGCGGGCAGCGCCAGCGCGTGTGGATCGCGATGGCCCTGTCGCAGCGCACGGACATCCTGCTGCTCGACGAGCCGACGACCTTCCTCGACCTCAGCCACCAGCTCGACGTCCTCGACCTGCTCACCGACCTCAACCGGGAGCGGGGCGTGACCATGGTCGCCGTCCTGCACGAGCTGAACCTCGCGTGCCGCTACGCCGACCACCTCATCGCCATGGCGAACGGCCGGATCGTCGCGGAGGGGGCGCCCAACGACATCGTGACGCGGGAACTGGTCACCGAGGTCTTCGGGATGCGCTGCTCCGTGGTGCCCGACCCGGCGTCCGGCACCCCCATGGTCGTACCGCTGGGACGCCACCATGTGACGGAGTCGACGGCCGCCTGAGCCCGACCCCGGTTCCGGGGAGAATTAGGGGAGGCTAACCTAAGCGGTATGAACCATTCCTCCGCCTCGGACGCCTCCGGGCAGCGCACCCCCCGCCGTACCCGCCGTCGTACCCCGGTCCTGATGTCCGCGGGGGTCGCCGCTCTGCTGGTCGCCCTCGCGGCCTGCGGCTCCTCCGACGACGGGGACAAGGACACGTCCTCGGGCTCCGGTGGCGGTTCCAAGGCGGCGGCGGGGGCCTTCCCCGCCAAGGTCGACACCAAGTTCGGTGAGATATCCGTCGACAAGCGGCCCCAGCGCGTCGTGGCGCTCGGCTGGGGCGACGCGGAGACCGCGCTCGCCCTCGGCGTGCAGCCGGTCGGCGCGAGCGACTGGCTGCCCTTCGGCGGCGACGGGGTCGGCCCCTGGGCCAAGGGCATGTACGACCAGAAGCCGCAGCTGATCGGCACGCTGGAGCCCGAGTTCGAGAAGATCGCCGAGCTGAAGCCGGACCTGATCCTCGACACGAAGTCGAGCGGCGACAAGACCCGCTACGAGACGCTCAGCAAGATCGCGCCGACCGTCGACGTCCCCAAGGGCGGCGACCAGTACAAGATCTCCTGGAAGAAGCAGACCGAGATGGTCTCGGCCGCGCTCGGCCTGAAGGACAAGGGCGACCAGCTCATCAAGCGGACGGAGGACAAGTTCGCCGCCGTCCGCGAGGAGCACCCCGAGTTCAAGGGCAAGACGATCACGCTGGGCTCGCGCACCTCGGACGGCTACGGCGCCTACGTGCACGGCACCGGCCGCACCGACTTCGTCGAGCGTCTCGGCTTCACGAACAACCCGAAGGTCGAGGCCAAGGCGGGCGCCGGGTTCTCCGTCGGCATCTCCAAGGAGAACCTGGACCTGCTCAACTCCGACCTGACCGTCATGACGGCGATCGGCGTGCCGGACAAGACCATCGAGAACGACCCGCTGTACAAGGCGGTCCCCTCGGTCAAGGCCGGCCACTCCCTGATCTTCGACGAGAAGTCCAGCCAGGCGTTCGCGACCGACTCGGTGCTCTCCGTCCAGTACGCGCTGGACCACGTGGTGCCGCAGCTCGCCGCGAAGCTGAAGTAGACCAGGAGTCCCGCCAGGGACAAGGGCCGCCGGGTACGCCCGGCGGCCCTTCGCGTTGCGGCGGCGGCGTCGGCGTCGGCCGCCGGGACGGTGGTTGACTGCCGTCCGCCGCGACGGTGGTTGACCGCCGGCCGTCGTTACGCCTGCGGCTTCAGGGCGCGACGGGCCGCTCAAGCGGTGACGGGCGCCGGGCCCGCCCGTACCGGTGGATTGGACCCCAAATCCCCCTGGGGCGAGGGGCGTGGCCTCCTCGGGCCCTGCGCGCCGCCATCCGCTCCCGTTAGGCTCGGGCCCTGCTCTCGTCACCCCGCCGGTCCCGTCCACCCCACAGGAATCCCGTCATGGCTCGCACGTCGTCCCGCACCCCGGCCTCCAGGGGCCCCGTTCCGCCGCGGCGTCGCCGTACCTTCGGTGACGTGCTCAAGGCGTTGCTGGCCTTCGTGGCGCTGCTCGCGCTGGTCGTGGGGGTGCCGTTCGCGCTGCTCGCGTACGCCGGTTCGCCGTTCCCCTCGGGGGCGCCGTCCACGGACTGGCTGCGACGGGACATCGACGTCGACACCTTCCTCGGCATCCTCACCGTCGTCGTGTGGATAGCCTGGGCGCAGTTCGCCGCCTGCGTCCTCGTCGAGGTCAGGGCCGCCGTCTCCGGGGTCGGGCTGCCCTCGCGGGTACCGGGGGCCGGGGGGAGCCAGCTGCTCGCCCGGCAACTCGTCGCCGCGGTCCTGCTGCTGGGCGCCACCGCCGCGAGTTTCGCGCCGGGCGTCTCGCAGTTGGGGCAGCAGCAGTACGACGAGAACCACCGGCCGCCCGTCGCCGCCGCGCAGCAGACCCCCGGCGGGCTGCTCGGGCAGAGCCGGGACACCGCGAGCGCGGTCGCCGAACAGGCGGCCCAGCAGGCCGCGGCGGCCCAACAGGGCCGGAACGCCGGGGAGTCGGCGCACCGGGACACGAAGTTCTACCGGATTCAGCCGCCCGAGGGCCGCCACCACGACTCGCTGTGGGAGATCGCGCAGCGCCACCTGGACGACGGGCGCCGCTACAAGGAGATCTACGCCCTCAACAAGGACCGTGTGCAGCCCGACGGTTCGAAGCTGTCCGAGGCGAGCCTCATCCGGCCCGGCTGGATCATGGAGATGCCCGCCGACGCGCACGGCGGGGAACTGGTCGAGCTGCCCGACGACGCGCCGAAGGTCTCCGAGGAGGTCCGGCAGCAGATCGGGGACTACGCGCGCACCGGCGAGGAGCACGGCGGCGCCGCCCGGCAGCAGCCCGCCCACGGCGAGCAGCGGGACGGCGCGGGGGACACCCGGACCGGGCAGTTCACCGTGCCCGCGCAGCGCCCGGCCGGCGAGAGCGGCCAGGACGGCGCGAGCGGCCAGGACGGCGCGCACGCCACCGCCGGGACCGGCTCCGCGCACTCCTTCGGGCTCCCCGAGGCGCTGCTCGGCGCCCCGCTGCTCGCCGCCGGGCTGCTCGGCGCGCTCGGCCGTCGCCGCCGGGCCGCCCTGTGGCAGTCCGCGATGGCGGTGGGCGGACGGCGCGGCATGGAACCGCCCACGCCCACCGGGGACGTCGCCGACGTCCAGGACGCGCTGCTCGTCGGCGCCGACCCGGAGGCCGTACGGCTCCTGGACCGCTCGCTGCGCTCCCTCGCCGCGGCGCTCGGCGCGCAGTCCCGGCCGCTGCCCGTCGTGTACGCGGCCTGGCTGAGCGAGGGCGATCTGCACCTCCAGCTCGCCCAGCCCGCCGGACAACCGCCCGCCCCCTGGCAGCTCGGGCAGGACCAGACCTTCTGGCGGCTCGCCCGCACCGACGCCGACCAGCTCGCCGCGGCCCCCGGGACGGAGGCGGAGGAGAACCCGGACGGCGCCGGACGGGACACCGCCGCGCCCTACCCGGGGCTCGTCGGCCTCGGCACCCTCGACGGCTCGCGGCTCCTGCTCAACCTGGAGGCCGTACCCGGGCTCGTCTCGCTCAGCGGCGCCCCCGAGGACCGGCAGGCCGTGTTCTCCTCGGTCGCCGCCGAACTCGCCACCAACGGCTGGTCCGACCGCATGACGATCACCCTCGTCGGCTTCGGCGCCGACCTGCTGCCGCTCGCCCCGTCCCGGCTGCGCCACCTCGACGACGTGGAGGCGCTCCTGGAGACGATGGAGGCCGAGACCCGGCAGCGGCGCGGCGCGCTCGGCACCGCCGGGGCCGACTCCGTACTCACCGGCCGCACCGGCCCCGCGCACAGCGCCCGTTGGGCCCCGCACCTCGTCCTGCTCGCCGCCGAACCGGACGCCGGGGAGGCCGCCCGGCTCGCCGAACTCGCCGTCGACGCCGCCCGCCTCGGCATCGGCTACCTCGTCGGCACCGACAGCGGTGAACTGCCCGGCGCCGCCTGGGAGATGGAGATCACCGCCGAGGGCAGGCTGCTCGCCCCGCTGCTCGGCCTGGAACTCGACGCGCAACGCGTGCCCGCCGCCCAGCACCGCGCGCTGGCCCGGCTGTTCGCCGAGGCGGGCGGCGAGGAGGACGGCGACGGACCCGACGGAGAGGGCCCCGACGGGCAGGGCGCCGGAGGCGCGGCCCCCCGCCCCCCGTTCCTCGTCGACATCAGCGAACAGGGACGGCCCGCCGTGTACGCGCGGCTCGTCGGCCCCTACGAACTCATCGGCCTGGACACCCCCGACGCCGAACGCGGCCCGCTGCTGCGCGAGGCCCTCGCCCTGCTCCTCCTGCACCGCGAGGGCGTCCACCCCCGCGTGCTGGCCTCCGCGCTGTGGCCGCGCGGGGTCACCGACGACGTGCGCGAGGCGATCCTCACCCGGCTGCGGGAATGGCTCGGCACCACGGAGGACGGCACCCCCCGGCTGCGCGCCGACGACACCGGCCGGCTCCTGCTCGACGCGTCCGTCGTCTCCGACCTCGACGTCCTGCGCTCCCTCTACCACCAGGCGACCGCGGGGGAGGGGGCACGCAACCGCGCGGTACGCGGCCGGCTGCTGACCGACGCGCTCGGCCTCGTACGCGGCCCGCTGCTCGCGGACCGCCCCGAGGGCCGCTACGGCTGGCTGAGCCACGAGATCATCGACGCCCAGCTCCCGCTGCTGGTAGCGGACATCGGCCTCGCCCTGTCCGCCTTCCACCTGGAGAAGGACCGCGCCGCCAAGGCCATCGAGGCGCTGGAGCGGGCCCTGTCCACCTCGCCGCTCGACGAACGCCTGTGGAACGAACTGCTGCGCGCCACCCACGCCACCGGCGACGAGGACCGGCTGCGCGCCCTGGCCGCCGACCTCGCCGCACGCGGCGGCGCCCGCGGACTGCCGCCGCGCACCGAGGCCCTGCTCGAAGAACTCCTGCCGGGCGGCGCCACCCCCACCGCCGGCACGGCGGGCTGAGCACGCGGACAAGCACGGAAACGGACCGGGCGGAAACGAACCAGATGGACGAACGGCTACGACCGACGGAACGGACGCGACCAACGGAACGGACGCGACGGACGCGACCGACGGAACGGACGCGACCGGCAGAACAGATGCCACGGACGGAACGGGCGCGACGGACGGAACGGGCGCGACGGACGGAACGACACCCGTGAGCCCCGGCGCCGCTCTCGACGCGACCCGGCTGACCCTCGTGCTGGGCGGGGCGCTGTGGGGCGCCCTCACCGGGGCCCTGCTGCCGCGCGCCGCGCACCGCTTCGCCGTACCGGCGGGGCAGGCGTGGGCGGTCGACTGCCCGAAGGGCCATCCGATACGGGGCTGGGCCGGGCCCGCCGTGTGCCCCGAGGAGTCCGGCGAACGGTACGGTCCCGCCGCCCCCGCGCTGTCCCTGGCCTGCGCCCTGGTGTGCGCCCTGCTCGCCGCCGCGACCGGGCCCCGGCCCGAACTCGGCGTGTGGCTGCTGCTCGCGCCCCTCGGCGTCCTGCTGTTCCGCACCGACCTGCGCGTACAGCGGCTGCCCGACCCGCTGACCCTCCCGGCCGCCGCCCTCGCCGCCCTGCTGCTGGGCGCCGCCGCGCTGCTGCCCGGACACGGCGGCTCCTGGACCGGGGCCCTGCTCGGCGGGGCGGCGCTCGCGGGCGGCTACTTCGTGATGTTCCTCGTCAGCCCGGCCGGGATGGGCTTCGGCGACGTCAAACTCGCCCTGTCCCTCGGTCTCGTCCTCGGCTGGTACGGCTGGGGAGTCCTGCTGCTCGGCACCTTCGCCGGATTCGTGCTCGCCGGGCTGTACGGGCTCGTCCTGGTCGCCCTGCGCAGGGCCGGACGGCGTACCGCGATCCCCTTCGGCCCGTTCCTGCTGGCCGGGGCCTTCCTGGGCCTCGCGACGGGGGCGCTCGCGGCCTGAGCCGCCCCGGGCCGCCCCTTCAGGCGCCGCTCACAGCTCGTAGGCCTCCCCCACCACGTCGTACGCGCCGCCGTCCACGTGCAGCGTCGTGCCGTTGATGTACGCCGACGCGGTGCCCGCCAGGAAGGTCACGACCCGCGCGTAGTCGGCGGGACGGCCGAGGCGGCCGGTGTCGTTGGGCGCGAGGTTCGCGACCAGATTCGGCTCGATCTCCTCCCAGGTCTCGCCCCAGCCCCTGCCGCGCCCCAGCTCGGTCAGCGTGCCGGTGAGTTCCGGGGTGAGGATTCCGTTCGGCGCGACCGCGTTGGAGGTCACGCCCGTCCCCCTCAGCTCGTGGGCCAGGGAGACGGCCAGGTTGTCGCGCGCCGCGTTCGAGGCGGCGTAGTGCGGCTGGATGCGTTCGGGCCGGTGCCCGCCGACGCTGCTGATCTGGATCACGCGTCCCCAGCCGCGCTCGCGCATCCCGGGCACCAGGCGCTGGACCATGCGGACCGCGGAGATCACGTTGACGTTGTAGAAGCCGGCCCACTGCGCGGCGGTGGCGGACTCCCAGCCGGCCGAGGGGTCGTAGACGCCGACGTTGTTGACGAGGACGTCCACCGGGCCCGCGGCCAGTGCCGCGGCGGCCACCGCGTCGGCGCCCTCGTCCGTACCGAGGTCGCCCAGGGCCACGTCGGCCCGGCCGCCGTCCTTCCTGACCGCCTCGGCCACCGCGTTCGTCCGCGCCTCGTCGCGGCCGTGGACGACCACGGCGGCGCCCTCCGCCGCGAGGTGCCGGACGATCTCCTCGCCCAGGCCCCCGCTCGATCCGGTGACCAGCGCCCGCCTGCCGCCGAGGTGCATGTCCATGGGAGGTCCTTCCGTGCTCCAGGGGGGGGCGGGACGCGCCCGTACGAGAGGTCCCGCGCGGTCCGGCGGCCGGGACGGCCGCCGCCCGTGAGACCCAAGGTGCTCCGGGAGAAATGGACCGGCAAGTCCAGGAACGCCGGACCGGGGGCCCGCGGCCCACGCGTCCGGGGCCGTGCCCGCGGACCGGCCGGCGCGCGACCGGGCCCGGACTGCCCGTTTCGTGCCCCCGCCCGGCGGCCCCACGGGGCTGGCGTAGGCTGAATCGGTCTTGTGGCGCACGCCGGAACACGGCGGGCCCGGTGAGACGAGGAAGCGACCGCCCCGAACCCGTAGGGAAAAGGTGACAGCCCGGTGACCGAGCAGACCGGCCTTCAGTCCGTCCTGGACCGTGCCGCCGCGGGCGGCCGGATCACCGCCGAGGAAGCGCTGGACCTCTACCGCTTCGCGCCGCTGCACGCCCTCGGCTCCACCGCCGACGCGATCCGCCGCCGCCGGTACGCCGGTACCGAGCACATCGCGACGTACATCATCGAGCGGAACATCAACTACACCAACGTGTGCGTCACGGCGTGCAAGTTCTGCGCCTTCTACGCGGCCCCCAAGGACACCGCGAAGGGCTGGAGCCGCGACCTCGACGACATCCTGCGCCGCTGCGCGGAGACCGTCGAACTGGGCGGCACGCAGATCATGTTCCAGGGCGGGCACCACCCCGACTACGGCGTCGAGTACTACGAGGAACACTTCGCCGCGATCAAGAAGGCGTTCCCGCAGCTCGTCATCCACTCCCTGGGCGCCTCCGAGATCGCCCACATGGCGAAGATCTCCGGGGTCGGCGCCGAGGAGGCCATCCGCCGCATCCACGCCGCCGGTCTCGACTCCTTCGCGGGCGCCGGGGCGGAACTCCTCCCGGCCCGCCCCCGCAAGGCGATCGCCCCGCTCAAGGAGTCCGGCGAGCGCTGGCTGGAGATCATGGAGACCGCCCACAACCTGGGCGTCGAGTCGACCGTCACGATGCTCATGGGCACCGGCGAGACCAACGCCGAACGCATCGAGCACCTGCGCATGATCCGGGACGTCCAGGACCGTACGGGCGGCTTCCGCGCCTTCATCCCGTACACCTACCAGGCCGAGAACAACCACCTCAAGGGCAAGACCCAGGCCACCATGTTCGAGTACCTGCGGATGATCGCCATCGCCCGCATCTACCTCGACAACGTCAACCACATCCAGGGTTCCTGGCTCACCACCGGCAAGGAGATCGGCCAGCTCTCCCTGCACTACGGCGCCGACGACCTCGGCTCGGTCATGCTGGAGGAGAACGTCGTCTCCTCGGCGGGGGCCAAGCACCGCTCCAACCGGCAGGAGCTGATCGACCTGATCCGCACCGCCGACCGCGTGCCCGCGCAGCGCACCACGACGTACGAGCACATCGTGGTCCACGAGGACCCGGCGAACGACCCGGTCGACGACCGCGTCGCCTCCCACATCTCCTCGACCGCCATCGCGGGCGGCACCGCGCACCCGGAGCTGAAGCTCCTGCCCACCACCTGAGCGGGCCGTGCTCACCCTGCACACGGCGGCCCGCGTGGCCACCGGCGACGGCGCCCTGATCGACCGGGGCGCCGTCGCCGTGTCCGGCGACCGGATCGTCCACATCGGCCCGCTCGCCGGGGCCCGCGCCCTGCATCCCGCCGCGCGGGTACGGGAGTGGCCCGGCCTGCTCGGCCCGGCCCGCGTCCACACGGGCCCGCTGCCCGTGGCGCCGAGCCCGCGCGAAATCGTCCACGCGCTGCTCAAGACCGGCGCGACCGCGGTCCTCGCCGACCGCGTCGGCGCGGACCCGGCGCTGCGCTCCGCCGCCGCCCGCGCCGACGTACGCCTCGTGGCGAGCGCCGTCCGGACGCCGCTCACCGTGGGGGCGCGGGCCGACTTCAGCGTGCTGGACGGTCCGGAGTGCGTGGCGACGGTGTGCGCGGGGCGACTGGTCCACCGGAGGCGCTGAACCGCCCGCCCGCCCCTCGCTCCTCGTCCCGGCCGCCGGCCGCCTCGCCCAGCCGCCGCTCCATCTCGCCGAGCCTGCGCGCGGTACGGCGGCGGGTGAACAGCACCAGCACCGCCATGCCCACGGTCGCGACCACCATGACGGCCACGAGGGACATGTCCCCGGACACCAGGCCCAGCACGGTGACCCCGGCGAACAGCACGACGAGGAAGACCAGGGCCGCCCACGCGCGCCGCCCGCCCAACTGCTCCACGCGCCGGGCCACGACGGCCGCGACCACGCGGCGCTCCTCCGGGTCACCCGGCACCTCGGTCCTGCGGATGTACCCGTCGGCCGCCCGCACCCGCTCGCTCGTGGTGCCCAACCGCTTGGCGTCGGAGCGCCACCGCAAGTGCGTGACCGCGTAACCGACGCCCGCGAGCCACAGCGCGTTGAAAGCCGCCTCGTAGACATTGCTGCCCATGAACAGCCGGAGGGCCAGGACCAGAACGAAGGCCAGCACCGCCCCCGCCACCGGCCCGGACAGCCACGACGTCCTCGACTTCTCTGCCATCTCCCCCACTTTCAGGACGGGTTGTGGGGAACCGGGTACCCCTCGAAGACAGCTGAACGCCACGGCGCGAGCCCGCGGCACGGCGAGGCCCCACCCGCCGTCGCCCGCGCGAGGCCCCCCGGTAACTCGGCGGCGGCCTCGGCGCGTTCCTCCGCCGACGCGTGCACCGGAAGGGCATGGAGCCCGTCCGGCACGACGAATTCCACCGGCGGTACGGTGCGGGCCACGCGCTCATCGATCAGCCGTTCGAGATCGCTCACCGGCCCGCGTCCTCAGCGGTGAGCCGGCTCACGAACTTGCCGGCGTCGCCGGTCTTCCAGTGCGTCCAGGAGCCGTCCGCGAACCGGACCCGGACGTCGGCCCCCCCCTTCGGAAAAGGTCATGCGTTCGGCTCCCGCCACACTCTCCCTGGGCAGATCCCACAGTTCCCGGGCCGGTGCCAGACGTCCTGTCCTAGGTACTCGGTGAAGGCGAGAGCGGTCCCGCCCTTCCAGGCGCCGCATTCGATTCGCTCCAAGTTGCTTATGCGCGAGGCCAGTTCACTCGCCAGCCCGCCCAGTTTCCTGGCCGGCTCCCGGGTGTCGGCCACGTCCCCGGGCGTCGGGTCCCAGCCGATGCGGGGAAAAGCAGGCCGACGCGCCATGTCACTCGCCCTTCTTCTTCGACTCCGGCTCGGCCGACGGGAGTTCCCTGGCCGGACGGCTCGACTCCTCGCCGCTCCGGCCGGTCGTCCGCACGGCATCGTGCGCGTGCGTGCCGATGCGCGGGACGCCACAGCGTCGGCGACCGCCGAACCCGTCTGTCGTCTCCATAAGTCAGCCCGCGCCGACGGCTGTGTCACCGGTGCCCCCCGGGGGGCGCCACGGCGCGTCCGTAGGACCGCTCACCGCGGAGGAGATCACGCGCGGTTCCACGAGGACCGTTCCGTACAGGCGTGGATCACTCATGCCCGCTGCGTGCCTCCCCCTGGCGGTCGTCGTCGGATGTCCGGCGCACGGGTGCGGCGCCGGAAGGGGCGACGACAACAGCGCGGGAGCGCGGACGCACGGGCGCGCGAATCCGCACGGGAGCGGTACGTCCTGGCGCGCGGAAGGTCTCCGCGCGGGATGGCCCGGCCGATGTCCGCCCCGCCGGGCGCTACCGGTGTCCCGCCAGCGCCCGTGCGAAGTCCCCCGGTTTTTGGGCGACGCCGGAGCACCGCTCCCGCGCCTCCTCGCGGACGACCGGTCCGGGGCACGGGCGGTCGCGGAAGGAGGCCCACATCGACAGGCCGCCGAGGCCGTTGTGTACGGCGAAGGCGCGCAGGCGGCGGGCGTCGGCGAGGGTGAAGGTCTCCGTCGTGACGTCGTTGACGCCCGGCATCGGCGTGAGCCGCAGCGTCCGCCACGCGGCCGTGGACGACAGGTCCAGCGCGGCCCGCAGTTGTCGTTGCGCCGAGCGTGCGGCGCGCTCGGCGTACTCGGCCATGGACCGCTCGGTGTACGCCTCCCCGTAGCTCATCACCATGAGGTTCACGGCCGTCACCCGGACGCCGTTCTCGTGCGCGCCGCGCAGGAGCGCGAGGGCGTCCGCGTCGAGGCCCTCCGGCATGACGGGCAGGGTGTAGGTGACCGCGCCGAGCGTCCCCTTCTCCTGGAGCCCGGCGACCGCCTCGTTCCGGCGCGCGTTCGCCGCCCGGTCCCGCAGCGCGCCGCCCTCCACGTCGAAGTCCGCGAGGCGGGTCCCGGCCGCGCGCAGTGCCCGGGTGTAGGCGGCGGCCAGCGACGGGGCGTCCTCGCACACGCGGGCCGGTTCGCTCCCGGCCTGCCCGCCGAAGGAGACGCGGACGTCCGCCCCGGCGCGCAGCTTCGCGATCCGCGCCCGTACCGCCGGATCGTCCACCGGTTCCGTACCGCCCCACACCGGGACGCAGTCCGCCCCGTCGGCCACCGCGAAGGCCAGGTTGTACGTGGAGGGGTCCGCCGTCCCGTCCAGCGGGCCCGGCTCCTCGGCGCTGACGTAGGGCGCCCAGTCCACGCCCCGGTGCCGGGGCGTGTCGTCGGTCCTGTCCCGTGCGGCCTCCCGCCCCGGGGGCGCGCAGGCGGTGGTCAGGGCGGCGAGGAGAGCGGCCACGAGGACGCGGCGCGGGGCGGGCGGGGAGGGGCGGCGCACGGGCGGACTCGCTCTCGGCGGGACGGGCCGCGCGGACTGGCCGGGGGCCCTTCGGGCTGTACGTCACGAATGTCCCATGCCGCGCCGCGCGGCGGGGCGGCTTCCGGGAATCCGGCCCGCCGCCCGGCCGGGAAGACCGCCGCCGGGCCGCCCCCGGGCCGGGCGGCGGCGGGCGCCTGCCACAATGACCGGGTGACGACACGCGCATCCCTGGACAAGCAGCCGCAAGAAGTCGCCTCCATGTTCGACGGCGTCGCGGAACGGTACGACCTCACCAATGACGTGCTGTCGTTCGGGCAGGCCCGCCTGTGGCGCAAGGAGGTCGCGAAGGCGGTCGACGCGCGCCCCGCGCAGAAGGTCCTGGACCTCGCGGCGGGCACCGCGACCTCCTCGCTGCCCTTCTCCCGCACCGGCGCCTACGTCGTGCCCTGCGACTTCTCGCTCGGCATGCTGAGGGTCGGCAAGGGCCGCCACCCGTGGATGCCGTTCACGGCCGGGGACGCGACGCGGCTGCCGTTCAAGGACGACACCTTCGACGCGGTCACCATCTCCTTCGGCCTGCGCAACGTCCAGGACACCCGGGCCGCGCTGCGCGAGCTGTACCGCGTGACCCGGCCCGGCGGACGCGTCGTCATCTGCGAGTTCTCGCAGCCGGTGTTCGGCCCGCTGCGCACCGTCTACAGCGAGTACCTGATGCGGGCGCTGCCGCCGGTGGCCCGCTCGGTGTCCTCCAACCCGGACGCCTACGTGTACCTCGCCGAGTCCATCCGCGCCTGGCCCGACCAGCCCGCCCTGGCCTCCCTGCTCCAGGACGCGGGCTGGTCGAAGGTCGCGTGGCGCAACCTGACGGGCGGCATCGTGGCCCTGCACCGGGGTTTCAAGCCGGCGGCCGAGCGCTGACGCCGAGGGCGCGTCAGCGTCAGCCCCTCGGCGCGGCCCCGCGCGGGACGGCGCCGTCCGGCCCGGCTCAGCTCAGGACGGCGGGCTCCTCCGTCCCGCCGTCCTCGTCCGGCTCGTTCGCCTCGCGGAGCATCCCGCCGCTGCCCGGCTCGGGCCGCAGCGGTTCGCGCACGCCGGAACCGCCCCCGTCCTCGCCGGGCCCGGCGTCGAACCACACGGTGACGACGGAGCCCTTGAGCACGACCGTGTCCGGCGCCGGGTACTGCCGTACGACGTAGGCGACCGGGTCCGGGGCCTCGGGCCGGTCCGGGGTCTCCGTCACGAGGCCGCGGGACTGGGACTGCTCCACGGCGTCCAGGCTCATCAGTCCGACGAGCCTCGGCACGAGGACGGTCTCCGGCGCATCGGGAATCTCCGCCGTCATGATCACTCCCAGGGACGCGGGTGGTACCGGGGACACCGGCCGTGACCGGTGTCCCGGGTGGGGACTGGTGAAGGGAGCGTTCCCCGGCCGGGCCCCCGCACCCCTGCCGATGACCGGGCCGGGTCAGAGAAGCAGCTCGAAGCGCTGCCCCGCCTCCCCCGTACGGGGCAGTACGAACTCCTCGGCGAGGGTCATGCCCAGGCGCCGGGCCACCTGAGCCGAGCGCAGGTTCTCGCTCTTGAGCACGGCGTGGACCACCGGCACCCCGGCCGCCCGCAGCCGCTCCAGGGTGATCCGCGCGGCGGCCGTCGCATGACCCCGCCCCCACGCGGGACGCGCGAGGCGCCAGCCGATCTCGACGCCGCCCACCGGGCCGAAGTCCTGGTGCGCCCACGGCTGGGCGCCCGTGAAGCCGAGGGCGCGCCCCTCCGCGTCGAGGACGGTCCAGAAGCAGTAGCCGAGTTCGGCGTCGTGTCTGCGCTGACGCGCGGTCAGCTCCTGGTAGACGGACAGCTCGGCGGGGCGCCCGCCGTGGAAGCGCATGACCTCGGGGTCGGCGAAGAGGGCGTGCCACACGTGCGCGTCCTCCTCGGTCGGCACCCGCAGCCCCACGACGGGCGCGGGACGGGTGCCCGGCTCCTGGTCAGGACGCGGGGACGGCGGGGCGGGGAAGGAGAGGGTCATTCCGGGCAGCCCTTCGGTTCGTGGGACGAGGCGCCTGAATAGACTGCCCATGTCCGGTGCCGCTCGGCACGTGATTTCAAGTCGTCGGGAGACAAGTCGTGGCCGAGGCCCTGTCCGAACGCAGCGCAGACGTGATCGTGGTCGGGGCCGGACCCGCCGGTTCCACCACCGCGTACTACCTCGCGAAGGCGGGACTCGACGTCCTGCTCCTGGAGAAGACCGCGTTCCCCCGCGAGAAGGTGTGCGGCGACGGCCTCACCCCGCGCGCCACGAAACAGCTCATCTCCATGGGGATCGACATCTCCGAGGAGGCCGGCTGGCTGCGCAACAAGGGCCTGCGCATCATCGCGGGCGGCAACCGGCTCCAGCTGGACTGGCCGGAACTCGCCTCCTACCCGGACTACGGACTCGTCCGCAAGCGCGACGACTTCGACGAGCAACTGGCCCGCCAGGCGCAGAAGGCGGGCGCCCGCCTGTACGAGCGCTGCAACGTCGGTACGGCGATCACCGACCCCCGTACCGGCCACATCACCGGGGTCAACGCGAAGCTCGGCGAGGAGAAGACCGAGGTCACCTTCCACGCCCCGCTCGTCGTCGCCGCCGACGGCAACTCGACGCGGCTGTCCCTCAACATGGGCCTGCACCGCCGCGAGGACCGCCCGATGGGCGTCGCGGTGCGCACGTACTTCACCTCCCCGCGCCACGACGACGACTACCTGGAGTCCTGGCTGGAGCTGTGGGACCGGCGCGGCCCCGGCGAGGACCGCCTGCTGCCCGGCTACGGCTGGATCTTCGGCATGGGCGACGGCACGTCCAACGTGGGCCTCGGCGTCCTCAACACCTCCTCCTCCTTCAAGGAACTGGACTGGCGCGAGGTACTCAAGGCGTGGTGCGCCTCGATGCCGGAGGACTGGGGCTACACCCCCGAGAACATGACGATGCCGATCCGTGGCGCGGCCCTCCCGATGGCCTTCAACCGCCAGCCGCACTACACCAAGGGCCTGCTCCTGGTCGGTGACGCGGGCGGCCTCGTGAACCCGTTCAACGGCGAGGGCATCGCGTACGCCATGGAGTCCGGGCAGATCGCCGCCGACGTCATCGTCCAGGCGCACGGCCGCCGCACCCCCGCCCAGCGCGAGTTGACCCTCCAGCGCTACCCGAAGGTCCTCAAGGACACCTTCGGCGGCTACTACACGCTGGGCCGCGCCTTCGTGAAGCTCATCGGCAACCCGAAGATCATGAAGCTCGCGACGGAACGGGGCCTCACCCACCCGGTCCTGATGAAGTTCACCCTGAAGCTGCTCGCGAACCTGACCGACCCGACCCACGGCGACGCGATGGACCGCGTCATCAACGGGCTGAGCAAGGTCGCGCCGAAGGCCTGAGGTCCGCCGCCGTGCCGGCCGTGGCTCACTCCATCATCTGGACGTGGGGATGGTCCGGGGCGGCCGGGCAGACGTGGAGCTGGAGGTTGTAGTTGCCTCTGATGTCGATGAGGGTGGGTGTCGTCCGGTCACGCGGGACACGCGGGGCCGGGCCGGCGGGTTCCCCTTCGGGCCGCCAGCTCTCGCTGCCGATGTCCCACTCCGAGCTGGCGAGGGTGAGGAGCGGGATCTCCTCGGTGCCGCACGCGGGACAGTCGCGGGGCTCGGGGTCGGTGAGGCTCCAGCAGGTCCAGCCGCCGGCCTTCCAGCCGGGGGCGGTGCTCAGGTTGCGGAAGTAGAAGTCCTGGGGGTCCTCCGACTCGCCGTTGTCCCAGTCCGCCCCGGCCGCCTCCCACAGGCTCTCGTCGTCCAGCCGGTCCCGCAGCTCCTCGCTCAGCTCCATGGGGCTCGGGTACTCGGTGACCCGCTCCGGCGCGAGCACGCAGGGACGCGGCAGGTAGGCGTCGAGCTCGATCACGGGCGGCTCGGGCGGGGCGTCGAGGACGTCGGTGACGGTGGCGGACGAGCGCCAGAAGAGGGCGGTCCGGGGCTCCGACACCCCGTGGCCGTAGGGGCACCACAGGACCTGGAGGAGGTCGGCTCCGGCAGGGCGGACGGGGAGAGCGACGTCCTCGGCGTAGAGCTGGGCCACGGGCACCATGGCGACCGGGCCGTCGGACCACGGGCGGCCCTTCCGTATCCGCCTCGCGGTCTCCTCCTCCTCGGGCGTCCACACGGGTGCCCCCGGATCACGCAGCCGCCGTTCGTCCGCCGCCGCCCGGTCACGGCGCAGGAGCCGTACGTCGTCCGGGGAGAGCGGCCTGCCCTCGGCCGCCTTCTCGTCGTGCGGCCCCGCGCAGTACGGCCACGGCTCGTCGGCGGGCCACAACAGCGGCCCGCCGACGGAGCTGTCACGTACGGACGGCGCCCCGGGCCGGGGATGCAGCCGGGTCGCCGTCCGCGCCAGCGGGGCCAGTTGGGGAACGAGCGTGACCGGGTCGACCGGCCGTGGCGGGGTGGTGAAGCGCATACCGGCTCCCGAAGGCGCGAACTGGATTCTCCGTCACCGGGATCGAGCGTCCCGGTGTCTTCCTTGGCGTGGGGACGGGGACACGGGAGACAGCTCTTCAGCTGTAGCTGTAGCCGTTCCGTCGTCCGCTTGTTCGATATTAACGTTCGTCGGGGGCTCCCGCCGGCAGGGTGCCGGTCGTCCCCGGGGAGACGCCGTCTTCCCCCAGCCCGCCGTCGCCGCTAAGGTCACCCTCCTGACCGACGTGCTGAGCCCGGTTCCCCGGTCTCGGCCCTCAACTCTCTGCCGGCGCTGGAGCCGACGCCGACGAGGACGGACTCCGGGTCCCGCCCGTGCCCGCGTCACCCGGACGACTCCTGGCGGCGGGGGACGGCGCCCACGAGGGGCCCCGCTCTCCCGGCCCGTCCCACCGCGCAGCGGAAGGCCCCCGCCGTGACAGCGCGGCACCGGTTCCGTCGTACCGCACCCGAAGCCCGTCGCCCCGTGTCAGGGGGCGAGGGTGCCGGGCCGGGCGGCGCGGGCACCGTCTCCTACCGTTCGGCTCTGCGCACCCCGGGCGCCTTGGCCTTCTTCCTGGCCGCCGCCCCCGCCCGGCTCGGGGTGGCCATGGCCGGACTCGGCATCGTCTGGCTGGTCCGTGCCGGGACCGGGTCCTTCGGGACGGCCGGCCTGGTCACCGGCTCCTTCGCCGTGGCGGAGACCCTGGCGGGCCCGCGGACGGCCCGCCTCGTGGACCGCTTCGGACAGCCACGCGTCCTCGTGCCCCTGCTGTGCGCGCACGCCGTGGCCGTCGCCGCCCTGGTCGCGTTGGCCCTGACGGCGGCGCCCGTGCCGTGGCTGACGGCGGCCGGGCTCGCGGCCGGGGCGACCGTCCCGCAGATCGGCGCCCTCTCGGCGGCCCGCTGGTCGGCCCTGCTGCACGGCAGGCCCGGACTCACCCCGGCCCTCGCCCTCGAAACGTTCAGCAACGAGGCCGCCTTCCTCCTCGGCCCGGCCCTCGCGGTGCTGGCGGCGACCAGGGTCCACCCGGCCGCCGGTACGGGGCTGGCGGGCGTGCTCGTCGTGGGCGGGGGGCTGGTCTTCGCGAGGCTGCGGCGTACGGCCCCGGCACCGGCGGGGAGGCCCGCCGGAAATGCCCCCACGAGCGCCCGGGGCCAAAGAGCCTTTCTGGCACCGGAGTTCATCACCCTGCTGGCCGTCAACCTGTCCCTGGGCGTCTTCTTCGGCGCGACGCAGGTCTCGGTGAGCGCCTTCGCCGCCGCCCGCCACGCCGCCTCGGCGGCCGGACTCCTGTACGGACTGATGAGCGTGACCAGCCTGCTGGCCGGTCTGGCTTACGGACGACTCAGGGGCGGTACTGCTCCGGCCGCTCAACTCCCTCTGATCGTGGCCTTCCTGGCCTGCGCGTCACTGCTGCCGCTCCTGGCGCGGTCCCCCTGGCAACTCGGCCTCGCCCTCCTGCTCCAGGGGGCGGGCGTGGCTCCGTGCCTCATCGTCTCCTCGACGCTGGTCGAGTCGGTGGTGGACCGGCGGGTCCTGACCCAGGCGTTCACCTGGACGAACTCCGCGAGCGCGGCGGGCGTCGCCGTCTCGGCAGCCGTGGTGGGCCGCCTCGTCGACGGCCCCGGCGGCACCCGGGCGGGCTTCACCGTCCCGGTGCTGGCGCTGGCCGCGACGGCGGTGGGGACGTGGGGCGGACGGCACGCGCTCGCGGGGGGTGCCAAGTCGGGCTGACGGCCGTCCTGATCGGGTTGGTGTCCGACGAGGACGGGCGGTCCCGCTCAGACGCCCTCCGGGACTCCGGGGCGCGGGCCAGTCCGCAGTGCGGAAGTGAGCGCCTTCCGACTGGGCGGGGCGCTCGTCAGATGAGGGTCGCTGGTGGTGATCAGTCGGCCAGGTGGTCGAACTCTCCCGCCTTCACTCCCTTGAGGAACGCGGCGAGGTTGGCGCGTGAGGTGGTGACGACGATCTCGGGGGCGTCGCTCTCGCGCAGCCTGATCTCTCCGTTCACCTCCGCCAACTCCACGCAGTTCTGATTGTTGTCGGCTCCGGAGAACGAGGATTTCTGCCAAGCGATGGACTCGGTCATATCGGCGAACTCAACCTTTCTGAGCGGAAGTTGCGCATGCGTGCGGGATCTCGGTCGTGCGCGGCGAGATGGGCCCCACTGGTGGGGCAAACAGCTCCCGCCCTCTGGTCAACTGAGCTTCCGCGTCGGAAGATACGCCGTCGAAGGCGCTGCCCGGCTGAACGGTGTCCCGCTCCAGGATCGGTGCGCCCGCGTACGCCGCGAAGTGCGCGGACCCGCTGATCCGGGCGTCACATGCCGCACGGCGGAGACGGCTGGGACGGCGCGTCGACGGGGTGTGATGCGGCACTCGCCCCGCGTTCAGACGCCCTCCGGGACTCCGGCGCGGGCCAGTCCGCCGCGCAGCCGCCCGCACGGCCCGCGTGCGGCGACGTAGCGGTCGACGCGCCGCTGCCCGGCGGTGGCCGGGAGGGCGTCGAGTCCGGCGAGTACGAGAACGGGCGCGCCGGTGCGTGCGCAGGCGACCCAGGTGGAGCCGACGGAGAGCGGGACGGGGGCGTCGCCGTTCCCGAGGCGGAGGACGGCCTCCGGGGTGGGCCCGGTGCCGAGGGAGACGCGACAGTCGGGAAGCGGGACGGGGGACGGCCGGCCGTCGAGCAGCGGGCCGAGCCCGATCCGGTGGCACAACAGCCGCATGCGAAGATCGAGTTGATGGGTGGTCTCGTGGGTGGGATGCGGGGCGAGGAGGAGATGCGGGACGGGCCCGCGCGCGGTGAAGGTGACCCAGGCCCAGGCGCCGAGACCGGCCACGTCGCACGGGCGGACATCGCAGCCCTGGCCGACCTGACCGTCCGGCCCGTTCACGGGCCACCTGGCCCGGGTCCGGCCGGGCACCCCAGGACGAGCACCCGCACGGGCCGCACCCGCCACTCGGCCCGTGTCCCGTCGTCCAGCCGGACGGAGAACCCGCAGGGCTCACCCCGCAGGAGAGCGGCGAGCGCGGGGACGGTGCCGCCTCGGTCCAGGGCGCGGTGGGCCCGGCCCAACTCCCGCTCGTTGAGGACGAACAGCTTGTTGTCCCGCACCTGGCGCCGCACGAGGCGGAGGGCTTCCCGGGGGGAGGGAAGGATACGTAACTCTCGTAGTTGAGGGACGTGTACATGGCCCGCCGGAAAGGTGTGTGCCGCTTCCACTCGGTATCCGTGCTGGAGGTGCTGTGCAACAACCATGGTCGCGTCCTGCCTGAGCCATCGCAGATGACGTATGCCGGTTGGCCACGTAGGGCGACGATACTGGGACACCCGGTGATGTAGCAAGTATTACCCGGAACATACTTCTACCGGGTGGGGTACGTGAGTCAATGGCCGGGCGCGGCTCGCGGAGCGGGTGTCCTTGCGGGGATGTTCGCGTCCTGGCTCAGAAAGCGATCGAACTCCCCGGCCTTCACACCCTTGATAAAAGCCCGGAGATTGTCCGGAGTGGTGGTCACGACGACGCCGGGCTCCTCACTCTCCCGCAAGGCGATGCCGCCCGTGGCGGTGGCCCCCACCTCGATGCAGTTCAGCGCGTTGCCGCCGGAGAATGAGGACTTCTGCCACTCGCTCACTGGGTCCATGGTTCCGTCTCTCACAGTTCGCGTGCGATGTGGTGGATGAGGTGCTGCGACTCGTCGGGATCCAGCGAAAGTCTCTCCGCGGAGTCGATCAGGGTGCGATAGCGCTTGAGGTCTATCGCGCTGTCCAGGAAGGTTCCCCCGAAAGAGGTGTCGATCTCGACGGTGTCCAACTCGGGGATGGGGCCTTTGGCCAGCAGGGTGGGCTGGGTGGCCTCGATGAACTCGGTGATGGTGAACGGGAGGACCCGCAGCGTCACATTGGGTAGTTGGCCGAACTCAATGAGGTGGTGGAGCTGCTCCCGCGTCACCTCCCGGCCGCCGAAGCGCATGCGCAGAGCGGCTTCGTGGATGAGCATGAGGCAGGGCGTCCGCCGCTCGGAGTTGATGACCTCGGCGCGCCGCAGACGGAACTTGATCCGGGCCTCGGTCTCCTCGGGCGGCAGCGGCGGGAACAGCGAGGTGTAGATGGCTCGCATGTAGTTCTCGGTCTGCGAGATCCCCGGCACCGTGAGGCCCTGCACGGAGCGCAGTTCAGTGGCGTGGTACTCCATCTCGGCGATGTCGAGAAAGCCTCTATGGAGGATGCCCCGGTACTCGTCGAACCAGAACTGGCCACGGTGTTCACGGGAGATCGCGCACAGGGCCTCGACCAGGGCCGGGTGGTCGCACTGATAGAAGGTGCACAGCCTCCGGATGCGCTCCTCGCTGACCCCGATGCGGCCGGACTCGATGTTGCTGATCTTCGCCTGATCGACCGAGAGGAGGCCGCCGGCCTCGCGCGCGGTCTTTCCGGCGGCCTGCCGCAGCTTGCGCAGCTCGGCACCGAGGCGGGCCTGACGTGCGGTCGGGTTGTCCCTGGGCGGCATGGGTCTCTTTCTCTCGGGATCTCTGAGTGTGCCGTCAGATCAGGACAAGGTCCACTCGTGACCTAGCTGATCAGTGGTCGACTTGCTCCGGGGTAAGGATTTCCCTACTATCAGTGTCCGTGCGCGCCCTTCAGTCAGAAGTGCACCCGTTTGCAACTCTCTTGCGGTCGCGCCAGCTGGACCTCGGGCACCGACCGGCTTCGTCGCGTCTTCCATACGCCCCTCGTGGGGAGAGGGAACTCCCGCCATGGACTTGTTGCGTACGCAGACCCCTCAGGTGGCCTTGAGCGGCCCCCGGCCCGCGAGTTGACCGGTCCGGCCGACTATCGCCTGTCGGTTCCCAACGACTCTGCCGCTCCTCGCCTGTTACGCGACTTCCTCGCGGCCGTCCTGCGACGTGCCGCCCACGACGACCTCGTGGAGGACGCCAGGGGGTGCCTGAGCGAGATCGTCAGCAACGCGTACCGGCACACGGGTGCCGGGCAGGTCCGGCTGTACATCGCCGTGCGGCGCGGCCGCGTCCTCGTCGCCGTCACGGACGACGCCCCCTCGGCGCTCCCCGCGCGGCGCGAGGGACAGCCGTACGCGGAACACGGCCGGGGGCCGGCCCTCGTGAGGGCGCTCGCTCACCGCACCGGCTGCCGCGTGCACTCGCGGGACGGACGGCCGTACGAGAAGACGGTGTGGTTCGTGCTGGAGGGCGCTCGGTCCACACCGGAGGAGAGCCGCTGACGCCGGCCGTCCCCGGGGCCGCCCTCGGATGCTTGGGTACGGCACGTGCCTCGGACTATGGTCAACCCATGGGCGTGGAATCGGTAGTTGCCGTCATGACCGTCAAGCCGTCGGCGTTCGCCGCTCCCTTCCACCATCTCCTTACCCGACCCGTGGTCGAGGTGGACGGCCTCGCCTACGAGGGCCGCTGGGGGACCTGGGAGATTCCGCTGTCCTTGGGCTCGGGGGCCCCGGGCGAGCACCGCGTCACGGTGTATTTCCGCTACCGGACGCAGCGAACGGCGCGTCTCGGGGAGTCGTGGGTGGACATCGCCGTCGCACCCACCGAGCGGCGCGTCCGTCTGACCGCGCGGCTCGGTCCGGCGAACGGCAGCACGTTCAGGATCACGGCCCACGCCGACGGACTCGACGTCAAGAGAACGCCCGGGGCGGGCGGTTGAGAAGGAGGCGGGGCGGCCGGATTCGAACCGGCGTCCTCCGAGATGCCGTCGCGGCGCACTACCTCTGTGCTACGACCCCGCCCTTGGCTGGTGATCGTACTGGCCGGCCGGGGCGGATGCGCGGGGTTCACGACGTGACCGGAGCCGCTTCGCGGAGAAAGCGGTGAAGCGGCCGGCCCCGGCGGCCCGAGGCACCGGGCGGGGCGCCCGCTTCGCCTACGCCGACCGCGCCACCCGGAACCCCACGTCGTCCACCTGGAAGGACGGGTGGCTGCGGCGTCGCGCGGAGGCGCGCAGGCTCCAGTGCTCGTCGAACCAGCCGCCGCCGCGCAGGACGCGGTAACTGCCGTACACCTGGGGGTCGTAGAGGTCCCAGCACCAGTCCCAGGCGTTGCCGAGCATGTCGTACAGGCCCCACGCGTTGGGCTGCTTGCCGCCCACCGGGTGGACGCGCTCGCCGGAGTTGTCGCGGTACCAGGCGATCGCGTCGAGCGTCCCGTAGTGCGGGCCCGTCGTACCGGCGCGGCAGGCGTGCTCCCACTCCGCCTCGGTCGGCAGACGGTAGCCGTCCGCCGACCGGTCGTACGTGACGTCCTCGCCGTCCAGCGTGTAGACGGGTGTGGCACCCGCCCGCACCGAAAAGGCGTTGCAGAAGCGGATCGCCTCCAGCCAGGAGACCCCGGTGACGGGCAGCCCTCCCCGCGGGGCCGGACCGGTCGTTCGCCCGCCGGTGACCTCCGCGTACAGCTCCTCGGTGACGGGGAACGCCGCCAGCCGGAAGGGGGCGAGGTCCACCGTCCAACCGCGTTGTGTACGGCGGTCGGACAGGGTTACCGGGCCTGCCGGGACGTCGGTCATGCGGTGGTGCTTCGCGCTGAGGGCCATGGTCGGCGCATCGTATCCGGGGCCGGTCCGGTGACGGGGGCCCCGACCGCCGCCCCTCACCTCACCAGGGCACCTCGCCCGCGTCCTCGAAGAACTTGCCGGTGGGGCCGTCGTCGGGGAGCGTCGCGAGTTTCACGGCGATGGCCGCGCCCTGTTCGGGGGTGCGTACGCCTTGGAAGCCGTTGAGGTCGGTCGCGACGTAGCCGGGGCACGCGAGGTTGATCAGGATGTTCGTACCGGCCAGCTCCCGGGTGTACTGGACGGTGACGGCGTTGAGGAAGGTCTTCGAGGGCGAGTAGGCCGCCGCCACCGGACCCGTCGTCAGCTCGCCGTCCGTCCCCGACTGGCGGGTGAGGGAGCCGACGCTGCTGGACATGTTCACGATGCGCGGCGAGGCGGAGCGGCGCAGCAGCGGCAGCAGCGCGTTGGTCACGCGGATGACGCCGAGCACGTTGGTCTCCACGACCGTCCGGATGATGTCGGGATCGACCCGGGTGGGCTCCTGCGGCATCCCGCCGGTGATCCCCGCGTTGTTGACGAGGACGTCCAGGCGCCCGGCCCGTTCCTCGATCAGGCGGGCGGCGGCGGTCGTGCTCGCGTCGTCGGTCACGTCGAGCGGTACGCCGAACGCGTCGACCCCGGCCGCGCGCAGCCGCTCCACCGCCTCCTCGCGCCGCCCGTCGTGACGTGCCCCGACGCCGACGCTCCAGCCGAGCGCGCCCAGGCCCAGCGCGATCTCGTAGCCGATGCCCTTGTTCGCGCCGGTGACCAGCGCGGTGGTGTGTTGTTCACTCATGGTCGCCATGCTGTCCTCCGGGCGCGGCGGGAGTCCAACACCGATGGGTCCAGGACCGATACTCGCCGGGTATCGGTGCGGGGTACCGTGGGTGGATGGAGACCCGGGAACTGCGTTACTTCGTCGCCGTCGCCGAGGAACTGCACTTCGGGCGCGCCGCGCGGCGGCTCGGGATCGCGCAGCCGCCGCTGTCGCGGGCAATCCAGCGGCTCGAACGGCACCTCGGGGCCGTGCTGCTGGACCGCACCAGCCGTACCGTCGCGCTGACCGAGGCCGGTGCGGTGCTGCTGGCCGAGGGCCGGGCGGCCCTGGACGCGGTCGACGCCGCCGAGCGTCGTACCCGCCGCGCCGCCGCGACCGGCCGTCCCGGCCTGGTCCTGGCAGCGAAGGCGGGCGCGTCCAGCGAACTGCTGGCGAAGCTGCTCGACGCCTACGCCGCCGGACCCGGCGCCGCCCCCGTCGACGTCACCCTGTGCGGTCCGGGCCGGCAGGAACGGCTCCTGCGCGAGGGCCGGGCCGATGTCGCGCTGCTGCACCGGCCGTTCGACTCCACGGAGGGGTTCGACACCGAGGAACTGAGCACGGAGGGGCAGGTCGTGGTCCTGCCGGCCGGGCACCCGCTCACCGTCCGGGACCACGTGCGGACGGCCGAGGTCGCCGCGCTGCCTGACCTGCCGCTGCCGCGCTGGCCGCACCCCGACGGCGGCTACCCGCCCGGCCCCGGCCCGGAGGTGCGCGACCACGCGCAGTTGTTCCAGCTCGTCGCGCTCGGCCGCACCTGCGTGATCGCCCCGGAGTCCAGCCGGACGCAACTGCACAGCGGCGTCGTCGCCGTCCCCGTGGTGGACGCGCCCGCCGTCACCACCGTGATCGCCTGGCCGGCGCACAGCCGGTCCCGGGCCGTCGCGGACCTCGTCCGGACCGCGACGGGTCTCCAGCGGGTCGGCCCCGGAGACGGGCGGGGGTGATCGGGCGGGCGGCCGGGGGGCAGGCGGTTGACGGTCCTGCCTCGGGGCTCCGGCGCGCCCTGCCTCGGCCCTCCGATGGGACGGATCAACGGGGTGAGGCGCCTGGTGGAGAGGCGGGCCCACACCCCGCGCCCCGCGCCCCCGCCCCCGGTCGCTCAGTTCCCGTCGTCCTCCGCCTGGCGCTCCATCGCCTGGCGCTCCTCCGCCTGGCGCTCCATCGCCTGGCGCTCCTCCGCCTGGCGCTCCATCGCCTGGCGCTCCTCCGCCTGGCGCTCCTCCGCCTGGCGCTCCTCCGCCTGGCGCTCCTCCGCCTGGCGCTCCTCCGCCTGGCGCTCCTCCGCCAAGCGCTCCAGTCCGGCCTCGGTGAGTACGTCCTCCGCGTCCCAGTGGACGGCGGCGGAGGCGAGGTCCGCGTACTCCTGACGGCTGACGGGGACGCGGAAGAACGCGAGCGCGTGGACGAGGTGGTCCAGGGCCGTCTCCGCCTCGTCGTCGTCCACGAGGCCGATCGCGGAGGTCAGGGCGGCCGGTGGCAGTTCCCCGGCCTTCCGCAGGCGGAACCTGATACCGGCGGCTGTCGCACGGACGAGAGCCGCCGGGCCGGAGGGGGCGGGCGGGGCGGGTGACGCGGACACGGAGCCTGCTCTCTGGCGCGGACGGCCGGTTCGTTCCCCCGCTCGCGAGGGGCGGCGGCGTGCTCGCGCGGGGACCGGCCGGAGGGGGGGCGGAGGCGGTGATGTGCTGCGGTGCGGACGGAGACCGGTGGCGCGCCGGGGGTTCGGCGTCGGCCCCGAGGGCGCGCCCGGCGCGCCCTCTTCCTCCCCCCAGCCAGCTCCTCCCGCCCCCTTCCCGCCCGTCCTCCTCAGTCTTCCGGACTGATGCCCCGTACGGCCAGGTCCAGCAGGCGCTTCGACGCGGCGGCCGGGTCCGGGTGCCGCTCCGTCGCCAGGGCGATGCCCGAGACCAGAGTGAGCAGGTCGAGGACTGTCACGTCCCGCGCCGTCACCCCCTCCGTCGCCGCCCGGCGCAGCAGAGGCCCGGCGGCCCCGGCGAGCCTCGCCGCGCACGCGCTGAGGTGCTCCGGGGCGACGGGTGCCGCGTCGGGCTCCGGGAGGGACGCCGGGACGGGTGCCGCGTCGGGCTCCGGGAGGGACGCCGGGACGGGTGCCGCGTAGGACGCCGCGTCGGGCGCCGGGTCCGGCGTCAGGGCCGAGGCCAGCCCGCGCGCCGAAGCCGCGTACGAGCAGAGGGCGGCCAGCCACTCCAGGAGCGCGGCCCGGACGTCCTCCCGGCGCGCCCCCTCGTCCGCGAGGACGGCCAGGGCCTCGATCCGCTCGTGGAAGACGGCCTGCAACAGCGCGCGCCGGTTCGGGAAGTGCCGGCGGACCGTCGCCGAACCCACCCCCGCCGTACGCGCGATCTGCTCCAGGGAGGCGTCCGCGCCGTGCTCGGCGACCTCGTCCCGCGCTACCGACAGGATGCGCGCGTAGTTGCGGCGCGCGTCCGCGCGCTGGGCCGTCATGGCGGACCTCCGTATTCCTCGCCCGCCCGCCGGTCGTTCCGTGCCTTGCTAAGTGGCGGGGTCCTCCGTATCGTAGTCGACGCTAAACGGCGGGCCCCGCCGTTTAGCTGAACGCGTCACGAGGAGCACCCATGTCCCTTTCCTCCGGCCCCGCACCCGCGCCCGCACCCGTCCTCGTCACCGGTGCCACGGGACGGCAGGGAGGTGCCACGGCGCGGGCCCTGCTCGCCGCCGGGGTCCCGGTGCGGGCCCTGGTGCGCCGCCCGCGGTCCGCGCGGGCGCGGGCCGTGGCGGCGCTCGGCGCGGAGCTGGTCGAGGGCGACCTGCGCGATCGCGACTCGGTGGTCCGGGCGGCGCGCGGCGCGCGCGGGGTCTTCTCGGTGCAGATGCCCGAGATGGACGGGAACCCCTTCGAAGGGGAGGTCGCCCAGGCCGTCAACCTGATCGAGGGGGCGCTGGCGGCCGGGGTCCCGCAGTTCGTGCACACCTCGGTGTCCGGCGCGGGGCAGCACACCGGGGCCCCCGGCTGGGCGGAGGGGCGCTGGACCGCCATGGAGCCCTACTTCGCGGCGAAGGCCGGTATCCAGGACCGGGTCAGGGAAGCGGGCTTCGCGCACTGGACCCTCGTCAAGCCCGGCTTCTTCATGGACAACTTCCTCCCCTCCATGGAATTCCTGCTCCCGCGCGGACTGGAGGGCGGCATCGTGTCGGTCCTGCGCCCGCACACCGTGCTGTCCCTCGTCGCGGTCGACGACATCGGCCGGGCGGCCGCCGCGGCCTTCACCGACCCGCGCCGCTTCGACGGGGTGGAACTGGAACTCGCGAGCGAGTGCCTGCCGATGACCGCGATCGCCGACGTCCTCTCCCGTGCGACAGGGGCCGCGCTGGCCGCTCCCGACATGACCGAGGAGGAGGCCCTCGCCGCCGGTATGCCGGCCATGGGCGCCTCGCACGAGTGGATGAACGTCGTCCGCCACCCGGCCCGCCCGGAGTACGCCCGCGCCCTCGGCGTCCCGCTCACGAGTTTCGCCGAGTGGGCCGGGGCGCACATGCCGAAGGTGGCCTCCGGCGCCGCGTGAACCCCCTCGCAATGAGGCGGCGTTGGCCCGGGTGAGGCTCGCTCCCCGGCCGCGCCGCTCTCCCGGTGAGGAGGTGCGCGCGTACGGCGGCGGTCCGGACGTCACCGAAAGCCCGGCGGGTGGCGGCCCTCCCCGGGCAGAATCGGTGGCATGGACAGCGAACCGGGCATCTTCTCCTCCGCCCCTCTCCGGCTGGAGGGGCACGGGCTGGTGTTGAGGGAGTGGGACGACGGCGACATACCGGCCCTGGCCGAGTTGTACGAGGACCCCGAGATCGACCGCTGGACCCCGGTCCCCTCACCGTTCGACGAGAGCGCCGCTCTCGCCTACCTCGCGGCGGCACGCAAGGGCCGCGCCGAGGAACGCGCGGTGCACCTGGCCGTGACGACCGACGGGGGCGCGCCCCTGGGCGAGGTCCTGTTCTTCCCCGGCGGTCCCGGCGGTCCCGGCGGTCCCGGCGGTCCCGACGGTCGCGACGTCGAACTCGCCTACGGCATCGGGTCCCGCCACCGGCGCCGGGGACTCGCCTCCCGGGCGGTCCGGGTCGTGGGGGAGCACCTCTACCGCCACCGCGCGACGCGACGGGTGCTGCTGCGCATCGAGCCGGACAACGTGGCGAGCGCGGCGGTCGCGCGGTCCGCCGGGTTCCGGCTCACCGAGGACGAACCGGTCGTACGCGAGGCCAAGGGGCGCGAGGCGGTCCTCCGCACGTGGTGCCACCGGCGGCCTCCGGGCGAGCCGCGGCCCAGGCCGTGACGACCGCGCGGCCAGGACGAGGGGCCGTGCGCGAGCGTTTCCCCCGCCCGGCCCGGCCCGGCCCGGCCGCGCCCGACCCGGCCCGATCCGACCTGGCCCGCCGCGCCCGTCACTGGCCGGAGTCACGGGTGGGGGAGCGGCCCTCGTGACACCCCGCCCCGGCGCGGGGCCCGGCCTCGGACGCCGGGGCCCCTTGCCGCGTACCGGCACGAGCGGTGCGTCCGCGATCTCGATGACCGGCTGTACGGACGGGCGACGACCGTCTGCGCCCACGCGCGGGTGAACCCGGCGATCGCGGGCGGCAGTTCGAGGAGGCTGACCAGCCGTGAGGCCGGGAGCCCCCGCGCCGTCGGCAAGACCGTCGTCAGCGCCGTCGGCCTCGTGTCCTGCCCCCGTCCGGCCGAGACCCGTCCGTCGAGACCCGTCCGTCGACCAACCTCCGTCGGGCACCCCCCGTCGAGCACCCTCCGGACGAGGACCCGTCCGTCGCCACCGCCCACACGGCCCCTCAGGCCGAAGCCGCTCCCGCGAACTCCGCCTCCGCCTCCCGGGTCGTGACGGTTCCCGCCTCGCGGCCCGGGGCGGACTGGAAGCCCCAGTACAGGTTGGTGTGGGCGATGACCTCGGCCGGTTTCGGGGCCCCGTAGGCCGACAGGTCCTCCGTCGTGTGCGCGTCCTTCACCAGCAGCGTGTCGTAGCCGCGTACCAGCGCGCCGTGCAGGGTCGAGCGGACGCAGGCGTCCGTCTGCGCGCCCGACACGAGGAGGCGGCCGACGCCGGCCGCCGCGAGGGCGGACTCCAGCCCGGTGTCCTCGAAGGAGTCGCCGTAGGACTTCTGGATCAGCGGTTCGCGCTCCTCGCGCACCAGCTCGGGGACGTACTCCCACGCCTCCTCGCCCCGTACCAGCTCCTCGCTGTTGTGCTGCACCCAGACGACGAGGACCCCGGCCGCCCGCGCCGCGCCGACCAGGGCCGCGATGTTGGCGACCACGGCGTCGCGGTCGTGCGAGGGGGCCATCACCCCGTTCTGCACGTCCACGACGAGGAGAGCGGTGTTCGGGCGGCTGGTGAGCGTCGTCATCGGGTCTCCGTCGGTCGCGGGGGCCGGTCGTGGCCGGACACCGGGGTGGCGGGCCCGCGGGCCCGCGGGCGCACCGATCGTACGGCCGCGGACATGCCGGAGGCGCGCCCTTCCGGCGACCCGTTCGCGCAGCGTCGCGAGGGGAGGGGGAGAGGCGCGCCTTCGGTTTCGGCGTGCGGTGGCCGGCGGGGGCCGGCCCGGGTCCGGCCGGGGGCCCGGCCGTCCGGTCAGAGCAGCCGCACCGCGCCCGAGGCCGGGTAGCCCGAGAGGTCCTGGATGACGACGCCCTTGCCGGGGTTGGCCGCGTCCAGGTACTGGCCGCCGCCGATGTAGACGCCGACGTGGTACGCGGAGCCCGCGCCGCCCCAGTACAGGAGGTCGCCGGGCTGGACGGACGACAGGGACACGGGGGTGCCGGCCGTCGACTGCTCCTGCGAGGTGCGCGGCAGGTCCACGCCCGCCGTGCGGAACGCGGCCTGGGTGAGGCCCGAGCAGTCCCAGGAGTTGGGGCCCGTACCGCCCATGACGTACGCGTCGCCGACGTGCGACTTGAGGAAGCTGATGACGCTGCCCACACTGCCGCTCGCCGGGGCGGCGGCCGTCTGCGAGGAGCTCGTGGCGGTGGCGGAGGAGGAGCCGGAGGAAGAAGAGGAGGAGGACGACGAGGACGAGGCCGGGGCGGACAGCGTCGTGCGCTGCGCCGAGCGGGAGGCGCGCGCCTTCTCCTCGGCGGCGGCCTTGCGCGCCGCCTCCTCCTCGGCCTTCTTCTTGGCCTCGGCCTTCTTCTTCGCGTCCGCCTGGTCGTGCTTCGCCTGCTTCACGGCCTTGGCGACGGCCGCGTCCTGCTCGGCCTGCAGCTCGTAGGTGGCCGCGGTCTGCTGGGTGGCGTCGGCCACGGCCGCCGCGACCGAGGACAGGTCGGCCGTGAGGGTGGGCATCTCGATGGTCTCGGTCACCGGCTCGGCGGCGTTCGCCGAACCAGCCGCACCGGCCACCGCGAGGGTGCTGAACACGCCACCGGCGACGCCGGCCCGCAGTGCCATCTTCGAGGCGCTCCGGCGGGGCTTCCGGTGACTGGGTATGTGAGCGGTGTGGGGCATGTGGACAAGCGGTATCAGGGCCTCTACCCCCGCTTCAAGAAACGTGGGCTGCGCCACAGTTGGCCGCAAACGGCGCGAAACGACCCCGTCTCATTCGCCCTTGACCGGCCATTGGGGCAAAAGGGGCGCTGGCCGGTGTGTGGTGATCATGGCCGTGATCATGCTCTTTCCGTGATTCGCCCGAATTGCCCCGCGCTTACCATTCGTTGGAGTGATTGGCCAAGCCTCGCTTTTACGGGCACCGGCCGGGAGTGGCGGAGGTCACGGAACGGTCACCTTCGCCCTCGCGTCCCGCGCGGGGCCCGCGCGCCCGGCCGAACCCTTCCGGCGGGGCCCGGTCCCTGTCGCGCCGGCCGCCGCAGGAGCGCCCCCCGCCGCCGATGACGTGCCGCTCGTGAACGCGTGCACGTGGCCCCCCGCCTGACGGGTCCGGCGGTTCCCGCGCGCCCCGTACGCGTGGGTCCGCTCTCCCGCCCCCGGTCGCCGCCGGCATCTCCGTGTTCGCCACGCGCTATCGACTCTTGTCCCGCTTTGTCCCGCTGTTGGCGGAGGCGGGCCCTATATCAAGTGATCGAGTCCAGCGCCAATTTGCTTGAGGCTACATCTTCTTGGTAATGGGACGTCGGCTGCGACCTGCGGAAACCGGCCAGTTGATCACCACTGGTGATCATGTGGCTGCCGCTCGTGCGAACAATGCCGCTCATCCGACTTCATGATCCACCGTCAGGTGGTGGAGATCACAAACTCAGGGCCGTACCCCGTGTCGCAGATCACAGGAGGGCGGGCATAGGATGCGGGGCAGCCAGGCTTGTGAACTGCCTCACATATGCGCGATCTTCGCGGGGCGGGAAACGGGCCGGACGTCCCCGGGCGGAAGCCCGGGGGGACCCGCGTATGCAGTCAGTGCCGACTGAGAGGAGCGAGGAGCGGTGAACGCTTATGCGCCCATCCTCGTACTGGGAGCCCTCGGGGCAGGCTTTGCGATCTTCTCCGTGGTCATGGCCACGCTTATCGGTCCAAAGCGGTACAACCGGGCGAAGCTCGAAGCCTACGAGTGCGGTATCGAACCCACTCCGACGCCGGCCGGCGGCGGGCGCTTCCCCATCAAGTACTACCTGACGGCGATGCTCTTCATCGTCTTCGACATCGAGATCGTCTTTCTCTACCCCTGGGCCGTGACCTTTGACGCCCTGGGTGTTTTCGGGCTCGTGGAGATGCTGCTCTTCGTGCTCACCGTCTTCGTCGCGTACGCGTACGTATGGCGGCGCGGCGGCCTGGAATGGGACTGAAACCCGCGAGGGACAGAAGGGTCTAGGGGCCACCAATGGGACTCGAAGAGAAACTGCCGAGCGGTTTTCTGCTGACCACCGTCGAACAGGCCGCGGGCTGGGTGCGCAAGTCGTCCATGTTCCCCGCGACGTTCGGCCTCGCCTGCTGCGCCATCGAGATGATGACGACCGGGGCCGGGCGCTACGACCTCGCCCGCTTCGGCATGGAGGTCTTCCGCGGTTCACCGCGACAGGCCGACCTCATGATCGTGGCCGGGCGGGTCAGCCAGAAGATGGCGCCGGTACTGCGTCAGGTCTACGACCAGATGCCCAACCCCAAGTGGGTCATCTCCATGGGGGTGTGCGCCTCCTCGGGCGGGATGTTCAACAACTACGCGGTGGTGCAGGGCGTGGACCACGTCGTGCCCGTCGACATCTACCTGCCCGGCTGCCCGCCCCGGCCGGAGATGCTGATCGACTCGATCCTCAAGCTGCACCAGAAGATCCAGGGCGGCAAGCTCGGAGTCGACGCGCGGGAAGCGGCCCACGAGGCGGAGGAGGCCGCGCTCAAGGCGCTGCCCCTCATCGAGATGAAGGGGCTGCTGCGGTGAGCGACGAGCGCCGAAACGACACTCCGTCCCCGGGCGGCGACGGCGGGACGAGCCGGGGGCCCGCCGGCGCGGGCGACGTGGACCGCGAACCCGTCGCGGGCGCGGGCCCCGAGAGCCCCGGCGCCGAGGGCCAACTCCCGGCGCCACGCGGCCAGTCCGACGAGGTACTCGCCGTACGCAAGGGCATGTTCGGGGCCGCGGGCGGCGCCGACACGAGCGGCTACGGCGGGCTCGTGCGCACCGTCCGGCTGCCCGGCGCCTCCACCCGCCCCTACGGCGGCTGGTTCGACGAGGTCGCCGACGAACTCGAAGGGGCCCTGGAGGAACAGGGCGTGACGCCCGGGGACGCGATCGAGAAGACGGTCGTGGACCGGGGCGAGCTGAGCTTCCACATCGCCCGCGCACACCTGCGGCGCGTCGCCCAGACCCTGCGCGACGACCCGGCGCTGCGCTTCGAACTGTGCACCGGCGTCAGCGGGGTGCACTACCCGGGCGACCGGGGACGCGAACTGCACGCCGTCTACCACCTGCGCTCGATCACCCACAACCGGCTCATCCGGCTGGAGGTGAGCGCCCCCGACAGCGATCCGCACGTGCCCTCGCTGGTCTCCGTCTACCCGACCAACGACTGGCACGAGCGCGAGACCTACGACTTCTTCGGCCTGGTCTTCGACGGCCACCCCGCCCTCACGCGGATCATGATGCCCGACGACTGGCAGGGCTTCCCGCAGCGCAAGGACTACCCGCTCGGCGGCATCCCCGTCGAGTACAAGGGCGCCCAGATCCCGGCTCCCGACCAGCGGAGGTCGTACACATGAGCACTCAGGCATCGGCCGCCCGCGACACCACCGAGGGCCGGGTCTACACCGTCACCGGAGGCGACTGGGACGAGGTCGTGCAGGCCGCGGCCCAGGCCGACGACGAGCGGATCATCGTCAACATGGGCCCGCAGCACCCCTCGACGCACGGGGTGCTCCGCCTGATCCTGGAGATCGACGGGGAGACGGTCACCGAGGCCCGCTGCGGCATCGGCTACCTGCACACCGGGATCGAGAAGAACCTCGAATTCCGCAACTGGACGCAGGGCACGACCTTCGTGACCCGCATGGACTACCTCACGCCGTTCTTCAACGAGGCCGCCTACTGCCTCGGCGTGGAGCGCCTGCTCGGCATCCAGGACCAGATCCCCGACCGCGCCACCCTGATCCGGGTCCTCCTGATGGAGGTCAACCGCATCTCCTCCCACCTCGTGGCCATCGCCACCGGCGGGATGGAGCTGGGCTCGACCACCATCATGATCTACGGGTTCCGGGACCGGGAGCTGTGCCTGGACCTGTTCGAGCTGATCACCGGGCTGCGCATGAACCACGCGTTCATCCGCCCCGGCGGCCTCGCCCAGGACCTGCCGCCCGGGACGCTCGACGCGCTGCGCGAGTTCGTGAAGACCATGAGCCGCAACCTCGTCGAGTACGACAAACTCGCCACCGGCAACCCGCTGTTCAAGGGCCGCATGCGCGACGTCGGCTACCTCGACCTGGCCGGCTGCATGGCGCTCGGCGCGACCGGTCCCGTGCTCCGCTCGGCGGGTCTGCCGCACGACCTGCGCAAGTCCCAGCCGTACTGCGGGTACGAGACCTTCGACTTCGAGGTCCCCACCGACGAGAGCTGCGACTCCTACGGGCGCTTCCTCATCCGCATGGCCGAGATGCGCGAGTCGCTGCGCATCGTCGAGCAGTGCGTCGAGCGGCTGCGCGAGCCCGGCCCCGTCATGGTCGCCGACAAGAAGATCGCCTGGCCCGCCCAGCTCTCCCAGGGCCCCGACGGCACCGGCAACTCCCTCGACCACATCCGGCAGATCATGGGCACCTCGATGGAGTCCCTGATCCACCACTTCAAGCTGGTCACCGAGGGCTTCCGGGTACCGCCCGGACAGGTCTACGAGGCGATCGAGTCGCCCAAGGGGGAACTCGGCGCGCACGTCGTCTCCGACGGCGGCACCCGCCCCTTCCGGGTCCACTTCAGGGACCCGTCCTTCACCAACCTTCAGGCCATGGCCGCGATGTGCGAGGGCGGCCAGGTCGCCGACGTCATCGTGGCCGTCGCCTCCATCGACCCCGTGATGGGAGGAGTCGACCGGTGACCGACGTCAGTCTGGGGATGCCGCAACTCCCCGCGCCCGACTACCCGAGCGAGGTCCGCGCCCGGCTGGAGGAGGACGCGCGCGCCGTCATCGCCCGCTACCCCGGCTCCCGCTCCGCGCTGCTCCCGCTGCTGCACCTCGTGCAGGCCGAGGAAGGCCACGTCACCCGCACCGGGATGGCCTTCTGCGCCGAACTGCTCGGCCTGACCACCGCCGAGGTCAACGCGGTCGCCACCTTCTACACGATGTACCGGCGCGCCCCCAGCGGGGACTATCAGGTCGGCGTGTGCACCAACACGCTGTGCGCCGTCATGGGCGGCGACGCCATCTTCGACGAACTGCGCGAACACCTCGGCGTCGGCAACGGCGAGACCACCGAGGACGGCAAGGTCACGCTGGAGCACATCGAGTGCAACGCGGCCTGCGACTTCGCGCCCGTCGTGATGGTGAACTGGGAGTTCTTCGACAACCAGACCCCCGAGTCCGCCAAGCACCTCGTGGACGACCTGCGCGCGGGCCGCCCCGTCGAGCCCACCCGGGGCGCCCCCCTGTGCACGTACAAGGAGACCGCCCGCATCCTCGCCGGCTTCCCCGACCAGCGCCCCGGCGCCGTCGAGGCGAGCGGCGGGGCCGGGGCGGCCTCCCTGGTCGGGCTGCGCCTCGCGAAGGGCGAGTACTCCCAGCCGCACGTCGTGCACCCGCGCGGCGAGAACGCCCCCGAGGACCGCGAACCGGCCGGCACCCCCGCGGACCAGCCGCCCGCCGGACACCCCAGCTCGCACGACGCGCCGCAGGAGACCTCGGCGTCCGACCCCGCGAACCCCGCGGGACCCACCGCCGAGGAGGGGGAGTGATGACCGTGGCCGCCGAGAACCCGGACGCCGCCCGTCACGGGGACGGACACGGAGGCAAGGGCCCCGAGGACGTCCTGACGCCCGTGCTCTCCTCCTTCTGGGACCAGCCGGGCTCCTGGACGCTCGACACCTACCGCAGGCACGACGGCTACGAGGGACTGAAGAAGGCGCTCGCCATGGCGCCCGACGACCTCATCGCCTACGTCAAGGACGCCGGACTGCGCGGACGCGGCGGCGCCGGCTTCCCGACCGGGATGAAGTGGCAGTTCATCCCGCAGGGCGACGGCAAACCCCACTACCTCGTCGTCAACGCCGACGAGTCGGAGCCGGGGACCTGCAAGGACATCCCGCTGCTGTTCGCCAACCCGCACGCCCTCATCGAGGGCATCGTCATCGCCTGCTACGCGATCCGCTCCTCGCACGCCTTCGTCTACCTGCGCGGCGAGGTCGTCCCCGTCCTGCGCAGGCTGCACGAGGCGGTGCGCGAGGCGTACGCGGCCGGCTACCTCGGCGAGAACATCCTCGGCAGCGGCACCGACCTCGAACTCACCGTGCACGCGGGCGCCGGCGCCTACATCTGCGGGGAGGAGACCGCGCTGCTCGACTCCCTCGAAGGGCGGCGCGGACAGCCCCGGCTGCGGCCCCCCTTCCCCGCGGTCGCCGGTCTCTACGCCTGCCCCACCGTGGTCAACAACGTCGAGTCCATCGCCTCGGTGCCCGCGATCCTGCACCGCGGCAAGGAGTGGTTCCGCTCGATGGGCAGCGAGAAGTCCCCGGGCTTCACGCTCTACTCGCTCAGCGGGCACGTCACCAGCCCCGGCCAGTACGAGGCCCCGCTCGGCATCACACTGCGCCAGCTGCTCGACATGAGCGGCGGGATGCGCGCCGGGCACCGCCTCAAGTTCTGGACCCCCGGCGGCTCCTCGACCCCCATGTTCACCGAGGAGCACCTCGACGTGCCCCTCGACTACGAAGGGGTCGGCGCCGCCGGGTCGATGCTCGGCACCAAGGCGCTCCAGTGCTTCGACGAGACCACCTGCGTCGTGCGCGCCGTCACCCGGTGGACCGAGTTCTACGCCCACGAGTCCTGCGGTAAGTGCACCCCCTGCCGCGAGGGCACGTACTGGCTCGTCCAGTTGCTGCGCGACATCGAGGCCGGCAAGGGACAGCTCTCCGACCTCGACAAGCTGAACGACATCGCCGACAACATCAACGGCAAGTCCTTCTGCGCCCTCGGTGACGGCGCCGCCTCACCGATCTTCTCCTCCCTGAAGTACTTCCGCGAGGAGTACGAGGAGCACATCACCGGCAAGGGCTGCCCCTTCGACCCCGCCAAGTCCACGCTCTGGGCGGACAAGCACGTGGAGGTGACCGCATGACCGTGACCACCGGCGCCCCCACCGGGGGCGGCGCGGCGGCCGTGCCGCCCAAGGAGGACTTGGTCGCGCTGACCATCGACGGCGCCGGGATCTCCGTACCCAAGGGGACCCTGGTGATCCGCGCGGCCGAACTCCTCGGCATCGAGATCCCCCGGTTCTGCGACCACCCGCTGCTCGACCCGGCCGGGGCCTGCCGCCAGTGCATCGTCGAGGTGGAGGGCCAGCGCAAGCCGATGGCCTCGTGCACCATCACCTGCACCGAGGGGATGGTCGTCAAGACCCAGCTCACCTCGCCGGTCGCCACCAAGGCGCAGCACGGCGTGATGGAGCTGCTGCTCATCAACCACCCGCTGGACTGCCCGGTGTGCGACAAGGGCGGCGAGTGCCCCTTGCAGAACCAGGCGATGTCCCACGGGCAGTCCGACTCCCGCTTCGAGGGCAAGAAGCGCACGTACGAGAAGCCGGTACCGATCTCCACGCAGGTGCTCCTGGACCGCGAACGCTGCGTGCTGTGCGCGCGCTGCACCCGCTTCTCGAACCAGATCGCCGGCGACCCGATGATCGAGCTGATCGAACGCGGCGCGCTCCAGCAGGTCGGCACCGGCGAGGGCGACCCCTTCGAGTCGTACTTCTCCGGGAACACCATCCAGATCTGCCCGGTCGGCGCGCTCACCTCGGCGGCCTACCGCTTCCGGTCCCGGCCCTTCGACCTGACCTCCTCGCCGAGCGTGTGCGAGCACTGCGCGGGCGGCTGCGCGACCCGCACCGACCACCGGCGCGGAAAGGTCATGCGGCGCCTGGCCGCCGAGGACCCCGAGGTCAACGAGGAGTGGCTCTGCGACAAGGGGCGCTTCGGCTTCCGCTACGCCCAGCAGGCCGACCGCCTCACCAACCCGCTGGTCCGCGACAAGGAGAGCGGCGAACTGCGGCTCGCCGCCTGGCCCGAGGCGCTGGAGGCCGCCGCCGCCGGACTCGCCGCCGCGCGCGGCCGGGCCGGGGTGCTCACCGGGGGCCGGCTGACCGTCGAGGACGCCTACGCGTACAGCAAGTTCGCGCGGGTCGCCCTCGCCACCAACGACATCGACTTCCGGGCCCGTACGCACAGCGGTGAGGAGGCCGACTTCCTCGCCGCGCACGTCGCCGGACGCGGACGCGACCTCGACGGCACCGGTGTCACGTACACCACGCTGGAGCAGGCGCCCACCGTCCTGCTCGCCGGGATCGAGGCCGAGGAGGAGGCGCCCGGTGTCTTCCTGCGGCTGCGCAAGGCGTGGCGCAAGCACGGGCAGCGCACCTACTCCCTCGCCACGCACGCCACCCGGGGGCTGACGAAGGCCGGCGGCACCCTGCTGCCCGCCGCGCCCGGCACCGAACCCGAGTGGCTGGACGCGCTCGCGGGCGGCGTCGGACTGGAGGAGCTGGGCCGCGAGGCGCTTGAGGCGCTGCGCGCCGAGGGCTCCGTGATCGTCGTCGGGGAACGACTCGCCGGGGTGCCGGGCGCGCTGAGCGCCGCCGTACGCACCGCCGCCGCGACCGGCGCGCGGCTCGTGTGGATTCCGCGCCGGGCCGGGGAGCGCGGGGCGATCGAGGCCGGGGCGCTGCCCACGCTGCTGCCCGGCGGCCGGCCCGCGACCGACCCGGGCGCCCGCTCCGAGGTCGCCGCCGCCTGGGGACTGGCCGGACTGCCCCCGCAGCACGGCCGCGACACGGGGCAGATCCTCGCCGCCGCCGCCGAGGGGGAACTGGACGCGCTGCTCGTCGCGGGCGTCGAACTCGCCGACCTGCCCGAACCCGGACGGGCCCGGCAGGCGCTCGGCCGGGCCGGCTTCGTCGTGAGCCTGGAGCAGCGGCCCAGCGAGGTGACCGCGCTCGCCGACGTCGTCCTGCCGGTCGCCGCGGTCGCCGAGAAGGACGGGACCTTCCTCAACTGGGAGGGCAGGGCGCGGATGTTCGAGGCCGCGCTCAAGCCGGACCAGATGACCCGCAGGCTCCCGCCCGGCGACCTGCGCGTCCTGCACATGCTCGCGGACGCCATGGACGCCCACCTCGGACTGCCCGACCTGCGCGCCGCCCGCCGCGAACTCGACGCGCTCGGCGGCCGGGAACGGCGTACGGAGACGGACACGGCCCGCGCCACCCCCCTGCCGCGCACCGCGCCCGAGCCCCGGCCCGCCGCCGGGGAGGCCGTACTCGCCGGGCACCGGCTGCTGCTGGACCAGGGGCGGCTCCAGGACGGGGACGAGGCGCTGGCCGGGACCCGGCACGCCGCCGTCGCCCGGCTGTCCGCCGCGACCGCCGCCGAGGCCGGCGTACGCGACGGGGAGGTCCTGGAGATCGGCGGCCCCGGCGGCAGCACCGCGCTGCCGCTCCAGGTCACCGCCGCCATGCCCGACCGCGTCGTGTGGCTGCCGCTGAACTCCACGGGCGGCGGCGTCGCCTCCGACACGGGGGCGCGGCCCGGCGGGCTCGTCCGCATCGGGCCCGCCACCGCGACCGCTGCCACCACCGTCGCCGCCCAGGAGACGGAAGCGGGGGTGGAGGCATGAGCAGCGCCCCCGCCGCGGGGCCCACGCCCCGGCGGCGAAGCCGAGAGCACACCGGAGGTGCAGTCGTGAGCCAGGTACCCGTCCGCCCCGACGCGGAGGTGGGCGCGTGAACCCCCAGCTCCGCGCGGCGGAGGACCTGTCGATGTTCGGCACCGACCCCTGGTGGCTGGTCCTCCTCAAAGCGGTCTTCTGCTTCGCCTTCCTGATGGTGACCGTGCTGTTCGCCATCGTGTGGGAACGCAAGGTCGTGGCCTGGATGCAGTTGCGCATCGGGCCCAACCGCAACGGCCCCTGGGGGATGCTCCAGTCGCTGGCCGACGGCATCAAACTGATGCTGAAGGAAGACCTCGTGGTCAAGAAGGCCGACAAGGTCGTCTACGTCCTCGCTCCGGTGGTCGCCGCGATCCCCGCGTTCATGGCGATCGCGGTCATCCCCTTCGGCCCGGCCGGCAACGAGATCTCGATCTTCGGCCACCGTACGGCGATGCAGCTCACCGACCTGCCGATCGCGCTGCTCTACATCCTCGCGACCGCCTCCATCGGGATCTACGGCATCGTGCTGGCCGGCTGGTCCTCGGGCTCTACGTACCCGCTGCTCGGCGGGCTGCGCTCGTGCGCCCAGATGATCTCGTACGAGATCGCGATGGGCGCGGCCTTCGCCTCGGTGTTCCTGTACTCCGGCTCGATGTCGACCTCGGCGATCGTCGAGCAGCAGAACGACCGCTGGTACATCGTGCTGCTGCCGGTCTCCTTCCTCCTCTACATCGTGACGATGGTCGGCGAGACCAACCGCGCCCCCTTCGACATGCCGGAGTCCGAGGGCGACCTCGTGGGCGGCTTCAACACCGAGTACAGCTCCATCAAGTTCGCGATGTTCATGCTCGCCGAGTACGTGAACATGGTGACGGTCTCCTCGGTCGCCGCGACCCTCTTCCTCGGGGGCTGGCGGGCGCCCTGGCCGATCTCCACCTTCTGGGAGGGCGCCAACCACGGCTGGTGGCCGCTCCTGTGGTTCGTCGTCAAGGTGCAGTTGCTGCTGTTCTTCTTCATCTGGCTGCGCGGCTCGCTGCCGCGCGTGCGCTACGACCAGCTGATGAAGCTCGGCTGGAAGGTCCTGATCCCGGTGTCCGTGGTGTGGCTCATGCTCGTCGCCACCGTCCGGGTCCTGCGGAACGAGAACTACGACTTCGCCCAGATCCTGCTGTGGGTCGTGGCCGCGATCGTCGTGATCCTCCTGCTGTCCTTCGTCGCCGACATCTTCCGCGACAAGGGCGACCAGGACGGCGGAGGAGAGGGCGGAGCGGACGGCGCACCGGCGCGGCCGGAGCCCGCGTTCGACCCGATGGCCGGTGGCTACCCGGTGCCGCCCCTGCCGGGGCAGACCCTGCCACCGGTGCCGAGGCGGCCCTCGCGCCAGGACCGGGAGCTGATTGTCAGTGGCGCCCCGCACACTGGAGGCGACCCTGTGACTACCGAGCGTGACGGAAAGGAGGGGTCCGATGGCTGAGGACAAGGAGTCCCAGGACCGGACACCGGCGGCGCCGAGCGGGTTCCAGAACCCGGTCGCGGGCTTCGGCGTGACCTTCAAGGCCATGTTCAAGAAGCGCCTGACCGAGCAGTACCCGGAACAGAAGAAGACCACGGCCCCCCGCTTCCACGGCCGCCACCAGCTCAACCGCCACCCGGACGGGCTGGAGAAGTGCGTCGGCTGCGAACTGTGCGCGTGGGCCTGTCCGGCCGACGCGATCTACGTGGAGGGCGCGGACAACACCGAGGAGGAGCGCTACTCCCCGGGCGAGCGCTATGGCCGCGTCTACCAGATCAACTACGCGCGCTGCATCCTGTGCGGCCTGTGCATCGAGGCGTGCCCGACCAGGGCGCTCACGATGACCAACGAGTTCGAACTCGCCGACAGCAGCCGCGAGAACCTCATCTACACCAAGGACCAGCTGCTCGCGGGCCTCACCGAGTCCATGGTGGACAGCCCGCACGCGATCTTCCCGGGCATGGACGAGGGCGACTACTACCGGGGCGCGGTCACCGGGGCCGCGCCCGGCACCGTCCGGCAGGTCGCCGTCTCCAAGGGCGAGAAGACCGACGAGGAACCGGTGACCGTGGAGCACACCGCGGCCGCCGTCTCCAGCGGCGCCCCGCACGAGGCGAGCCCGATGGACCGGGGGGCGACGACATGAACGGCCTCGCCGCCTACCAGACGTCGACCGGGGAGGCCGTGCAGTTCTGGCTCCTCGGGATCGTCGCGGTCATCGGCGCCCTGTGCACCGTCCTGATGCGCCGGGCCGTGCACAGCGCCCTGTGCCTGGCCGGGACGATGATCGTCCTCGCCGTGTTCTACCTCGCCAACGGCGCCTACTTCCTGGGCATCGTGCAGATCGTGGTCTACACCGGCGCGATCATGATGCTGTTCCTGTTCGTCGTGATGCTCGTCGGCGTCACCGCCGCCGACTCGCTGAAGGAGACCATCAAGGGGCAGCGCTGGCTCGCCGCCCTGTGCTTCCTCGGCTTCGGCGCGCTGCTCGTCGGCGGCATCGGCAACGCCTCGATCAGCGAGTTCCAGGGCACCGGCCGGGCCAACGCCTCGGGCAACGTCGAGGGCCTCGCCTCCCTGATCTTCACGAAGTACGTCTTCGCCTTCGAGATCACCGGGGCGCTGCTCATCACGGCGACGATCGGCGCGATGGTCCTCACCCACCGCGAACGCGTCGAACGGGCCAGGACCCAGCGCGAGCTGTCCGAGCAGCGGGTGCGCGAGGGCCGCCACCTGCCGCCGCTGCCGGCCCCCGGCGTGTACGCGCGGCACAACGCGGTGGACATCGCGGGTCTGCTGCCCGACGGCACCCCGTCCGAGCTGACCGTCAACCCGACGCTGCGCCGGCGCGGCCAGATCCGTGACGTCTCCACCGAGGCCATGGAGCACCTGCGCGCCCTGGAGCAGCGCTCGGAGGAACGCCTCGGCCGCGACCGTGAGGAACGCCTCGGCCCTGACCGTGAGGAACGCCTCGGCCGCGACTTCGAGGCGCGTCCCGGCCGTGACCGCGAGGAGGAGAGGACGCAGTGAACCCGGTCTACTACCTGTATCTCGCGGCGATCCTGTTCACCATCGGGGCCACCGGGGTCCTGATCCGCCGCAACGCGATCGTCGTCTTCATGTGCGTCGAACTCATGCTGAACGCCTGCAACCTGGCGTTCGTCGTGTTCTCCCGGATGCACGGCAACCTCGACGGGCAGGTCATCGCCTTCTTCACGATGGTCGTCGCCGCCGCCGAGGTCGTGGTCGGTCTCGCGATCATCGTGTCGCTCTTCCGCGCCCGCCACTCCGCCTCGGTCGACGACGCCGACCTGATGAAGCTGTAAGGGGTCGTTGAACAGTGGAAAACATGATCGCGCTGCTGGTGGCGGCGCCCCTGCTCGGAGCGGCCGTACTGCTGTGCGGCGGCCGCCGGCTGGACCGCTCCGGGCACTGGATCGGCACGCTCCTCGCGCTCGTCTCCTTCGTGACCGGCGTGGTGCTCTTCGCCGGCATGCTCGGCAGGGGGGCCGAGGAACGCGGCGTCCACCAGCACCTGTTCAGCTGGATTCCGGTGGAGGGCTTCCAGGCCGACATCGCCTTCCAGCTCGACCAGCTGTCGATGACCTTCGTCCTGCTGATCACCGGCGTGGGCACGCTCATCCACGTCTACTCGATCGGCTACATGGAGCACGACGGACGCCGTCGGCGCTTCTTCGGCTACCTCAACCTGTTCCTCGCGGCGATGCTCCTGCTGGTCCTCGCCGACAACTACCTGCTGCTGTACGTGGGCTGGGAGGGCGTGGGCCTCGCCTCGTACCTGCTGATCGGCTTCTGGCAGCACAAGCCGAGCGCGGCCACCGCCGCGAAGAAGGCCTTCCTCGTCAACCGCGTCGGTGACGTGGGCCTGTCCATCGCCATCATGCTGATGTTCACGACCTTCGGGACCTTCGCCTTCGGGCCGGTCCTCGGGGCGGTCGGGGACACCGGGGAGGGCAGACTCACCGCGATCGGCCTCATGCTGCTGCTGGCCGCGTGCGGGAAGTCCGCGCAGGTCCCGCTCCAGTCCTGGCTGGGCGACGCGATGGAGGGCCCGACCCCGGTCTCCGCCCTCATCCACGCGGCGACCATGGTCACCGCCGGGGTCTACCTCATCGTCCGCTCGGGGGCGATCTTCAACGCGGCGCCCGACGCGCAGCTCGTCGTCACCATCGTCGGCGCGGTCACGCTGCTGTTCGGTGCGATCGTCGGTTGCGCGAAGGACGACATCAAGAAGGCGCTCGCGGGCTCCACGATGTCGCAGATCGGCTACATGGTCCTCGCGGCCGGGCTCGGCCCGATCGGCTACGTCTTCGCGATCATGCACCTCGTGACGCACGGCTTCTTCAAGGCCGGGCTGTTCCTCGGCGCCGGCTCCGTCATGCACGGCATGAACGACGAGGTCGACATGCGCCACTACGGCGGGCTGTGGCGGAAGATGCCCGTCACCTTCGTCACCTTCGGCCTCGGCTACCTCGCGATCATCGGCTTCCCGGGACTGTCCGGCTTCTTCTCCAAGGACAAGATCATCGAGGCGGCCTTCGCGAAGGGCGGCACCGAGGGCTGGCTCCTCGGCGGCGCGGCCCTGCTGGGCGCGGCCCTCACCGCGTACTACATGACCCGCGTGATGCTCATGACCTTCTTCGGGGAGAAGCGCTGGCAGCCCGACGCCGAGGGGCACGAGCCGCATCCGCACGAGTCCCCGAAGTCCATGACGATCCCGATGATCGTGCTCGCCTTCGGCTCGGTCTTCGCGGGCGGCGTCTTCGCGATCGGGGACCGCTTCCTGCACTGGCTGGAGCCCGTCACCGGGCACAGCCACGGCCACTCCCCGGTCAGCGCCCTGACGGTGACCCTCTCCACGATGGTCGTCCTCGTCCTCGGCGCCGGGCTCGCCTACCTCCAGTACGGCAGGCGCCCGGTCCCGGCCGTGGCCCCGCGCGGCTCCCTGCTGACCCGGGCGGCCCGCCGGGACCTGCTCCAGGACGACTTCAACCACGTCGTCCTGGTCCGGGGCGGGGAGCACCTCACCCGCTCCCTCGTCTACGTCGACCACTCCCTGGTCGACGGGGTCGTCAACGGCACCGCCGCCTCGGTCGGCGGCCTGTCCGGCCGGCTGCGCAAGGCGCAGAACGGCATGGTCCGCAGCTACGCGGTCTCGATGTTCGGAGGTACGGCGGTGCTGATCGCCGCGACCCTACTCATGAGGGCGGTGTGACATGTCCTTCCCTCTGCTGACCGTGACGGCGGCCCTGCCCGCGGTGGGCGCCGTGCTCACCGCGGCGGTCCCCGCCGCCCGGCGCACGGCGGCCAAATGGCTCGCCCTGGCCTTCTCGGCCGCCACCCTCGTGCTGGCCATGGTGGTCCTGGCCCGCTTCGAACCGGGCGGCGACCGGTACCAGCTCACCGAGTCCCACGCGTGGATCGCCGACTTCGGGGTGCGCTACGAACTGGGCGTCGACGGGATCGGTGTCGCCCTCATCGCGCTCACCGCGCTGCTCGTGCCCTTCGTGATCCTCGCCGGCTGGCACGACGCGGACCCCCTGGAGACCAACAGCAGCCGGTGGCGCCCCACCCAGGGCTTCTTCGCGCTGATCCTCCTGGTCGAGGCGATGGTCGTGCTGTCCTTCGAGGCCACCGACGTCTTCCTCTTCTACCTGTTCTTCGAAGCCATGCTCATCCCGATGTACTTCCTCATCGGCGGCTTCGGGGACCGGGCGGGCGCCCACGGCGAGAAGGAGGCCGCGACCCAGCGCTCCTACGCGGCCGTCAAGTTCCTGCTCTACAACCTCGCGGGCGGGCTGATCATGCTCGCCGCGGTGATCGGGCTGTACGTCGTCGCGGGCAGTTTCTCGCTCGACGAGATCGCGCGGGCCCGCGCGAACGGCACGCTGGACATGGCGAGTTCGACGGAACGCTGGCTCTTCCTCGGCTTCTTCCTCGCCTTCGCCGTCAAGGCCCCGCTGTGGCCGCTGCACACCTGGCTGCCCAACGCGATGGGCGAGGCGACCACCCCGGTCGCCGTCCTGATCACCGCCGTGGTCGACAAGGTCGGCACCTTCGCGATGCTGCGCTACTGCCTCCAGCTCTTCCCGGAGGCCAGCAAGTGGGCGACCCCGGTCGTCCTGGTGCTCGCCGTCATCAGCATCCTGTACGGGGCGCTGCTCGCCGTCGGCCAGCGCGACATCAAACGCCTCGTCGCCTACGCCTCGATCTCCCACTTCGGCTTCATCGTCCTGGGCATCTTCGCGATGACCTCGCAGGGCCAGTCGGGGGCGACCCTCTACATGGTCAACCACGGGATCTCGACGGCCGCGCTGATGCTCGTGGCCGGCTTCCTGATCTCGCGGCGCGGCTCGCGGCTCATCGCCGACTACGGCGGGGTGCAGAAAGTCGCCCCGGTCCTCGCCGGGACCTTCCTGATCGGCGGCCTCGCGACCCTGTCGCTGCCCGGACTCGCCCCGTTCGTCAGCGAGTTCCTGGTCCTGGTCGGCACCTTCAGCCGCTACCCGGCGCTCGGCATCGTCGCCACCCTCGGCATCGTGCTCGCCGCGCTCTACGTCCTGGTGCTCTACCAGCGCACCATGACCGGCCCGGTCAAGCCCGAGGTCTCCGCGATGCCCGACCTCAGGGTGCGTGAACTGGCCGTCGTCGTCCCGCTGATCGCGCTGCTCGTCTTCCTGGGCGTCTACCCGAAGCCGCTGACCGACGTCGTCAATCCCGCGGTCAAGCAGACCATGTCCGACGTACACAAGAAGGACCCCCGACCCGAGGTGGAGGCGGCCAAGTGAGCGCAACAGCCGTCCACAGCCTGTGGACAACCGCGGCCGAGCCGATCGGCAGGATCGACGCGCCGCACATCGAGTACGCGCAGATCTCCCCGGTCCTGATCGTCCTCGGCGTCGCGATCCTCGGCGTTCTCGCCGAGGCGTTCGTGCCCCGCCGGGGCCGCTACCTCACGCAGGTGGTGCTCGCCGCCGCGGGCCTGGTCGCGGCCTTCGTCTCCGTCGTCCTGCTCGCCGCGAACGGTTACGGCACGACGAAGGCGCACATCGCCGCGATGGGCGCGGTCGCCGTCGACGGTCCGGCCCTGTTCCTCCAGGGCACCATCGTCCTCGCCGGACTGGTCGGGGTGTTCACCTTCGCCGAGCGGCGCCTCGACCCCGTCGCCCACGGCAAGCGCGTCGACTCCTTCGCCGCGCAGGGCAGCGCCGTACCCGGCTCGGAGGCCGAACAGAACGCCGTGAAGGCCGGGTTCACCACCACCGAGGTCTTCCCGCTGGTGATGTTCGCGATCGCCGGGATGCTCGTCTTCCCCGCGGCCAACGACCTGCTGACCCTGTTCGTCGCCCTGGAGGTGCTCTCCCTCCCGCTGTACCTGCTGTGCGCGCTCGCGCGCCGCAAGCGGCTCCTGTCGCAGGAGGCCGCCGTCAAGTACTTCCTGCTCGGCGCGTTCTCCTCGGCCTTCCTGCTGTTCGGCATCGCCCTGATCTACGGCTACGCGGGCTCCATGTCCTACGCGCAGATCGCCCGGGTCGTGGAGGGCGACGTCACGACCATCGACCCGGCCCTCGCCGACACCATGGGCAACGACGCGCTGCTCCTGGTCGGCGGCGCCCTCGTCGTCATGGGCCTGCTGTTCAAGGTGGGCGCCGTCCCCTTCCACATGTGGACGCCCGACGTGTACCAGGGCGCCCCCACCCCGGTGACGGGCTTCATGGCCGCCGCCACGAAGGTCGCCGCGTTCGGCGCGCTGCTGCGGCTGCTGTACGTCGTGCTGCCGGGGCTGCGCTGGGACTGGCGGCCGGTCATGTGGGGCGTCGCGATCATCACGATGCTCGGCGGGGCGATCGTCGCGATCACCCAGACCGACATCAAGCGGCTCCTCGCGTACTCCTCGATCGCGCACGCCGGGTTCATCCTGGCCGGTGTCATCGCGACCACCCCGGACGGTGTCTCCTCCGTCCTCTTCTACCTCGGCGGCTACTCCTTCGTGACCATCGGCGCCTTCGCCGTCGTCACGCTGGTGCGCGACGCGGGCGGCGAGGCCACCCACCTGTCGAAGTGGGCGGGGCTCGGGAGGCGCTCCCCGCTGGTCGCCGCCGTCTTCGCGGTCTTCCTGCTGGCCTTCGCCGGTATCCCGCTGACCAGCGGGTTCTCCGGGAAGTTCGCGGTGTTCAAGGCCGCGGCGGACGGCGGGGCGGCCCCGCTCGTCGTGGTCGGCGTGCTGTCCTCCGCGGTCGCGGCCTTCTTCTACATCCGGGTCATCGTGCTCATGTTCTTCAGCGAGCCGCAGCCGGACGGGCCGACCGTCGCGGTCCCCTCGCCGCTGACCATGACCGCCATCGGGCTCGGGGTGGCCGTGACGGTCGTGCTGGGCGTCGCGCCGCAGTACTTCCTCGACCTCGCGGGACAGGCGGGCGTGTTCGCGCGCTGATCCCCGGCCGCCGTGCCGTGTGGCCCGTCACCCTCCCCTACCTGTGGGGCTGACGGGCCACACTCCTGTGTGCGCCCACCCTGACCTGCGGTTTCCCCCGGGCCTGTGGACAACTCGACGTCCTGTCGCCGCCGCGCCCTATCGTTGCGGGGGACAGGACATGAAGGCACCGGGGGACAGAGCGATGAACGAGGCCACTGGTTTGACCGAGAGCGACGAGGCCGCCGGGACGCACACGGCCGCCCCCGAAGAGGAGTCCCCCGATCTGTGGGGCGGCTGGGACAGCGTGCCCGAGGCCTTCGAGGAGGACGCCGAGGCCGGGATCGCGCCGGCCGGGCCGGGTGTCGCGCCGTCCGGCGGCGCGGCCGATCCCGCGGCCCTGCCCGCGGCGCGCCGCCGCGTCGTCGGCGGGGTGCGCCCCTCGCAGGGCGGCGCGGCCGAGACGCTGCACCGCGTCTTCGGCTACGACTCCTTCCGCGGCGAGCAGGAGGCGATCATCGACACGCTCGTCGGCGGCGGGGACGCGCTCGTCCTCATGCCGACCGGCGGCGGCAAGTCCCTGTGCTACCAGATCCCGGCCCTCGTCCGCCCTGGCACCGGCGTCGTGATCTCCCCGCTCATCGCCCTCATGCAGGATCAGGTGGACGCCCTGCGCGCGCTCGGCGTCCGCGCGGGCTTCATCAACTCCACGCTCGACCTCGACGAGCGCAGGACCGTCGAGGCCGAGTTCCTCGCCGGGGAACTCGACCTGCTCTACCTCGCCCCCGAGCGGCTGCGGGTGCCCGCGACCACGGACCTGCTCGCGCGCGGCACGATCTCGCTGTTCGCGATCGACGAGGCCCACTGCGTCTCCCAGTGGGGCCACGACTTCCGGCCCGACTACCTCGCCCTGTCCGTCCTCGGCGAGCGCTGGCCCGAGGTGCCCCGCGTCGCGCTCACCGCGACCGCGACCCGCGCCACGCACCGCGAGATCACCGAGCGGCTCGGCATGCCGCGGGCCAAGCACTTCGAGGCCAGCTTCGACCGCCCCAACATCCAGTACCGCATCGTCCCGAAGAACGACCCCCGCAAACAGCTCCTCGCCTTCCTCAAGGAGGAGCACCAGGGCGACGCGGGCATCGTGTACTGCCTCTCGCGCAACGGCGTCGAGAAGACCGCCGAGTTCCTCAGCTCGCACGGCATCGAGGCCGTCCCGTACCACGCGGGTCTCGACGGGGCCACGCGCGCCCGTAACCAGGCCAGGTTCCTGCGCGAGGAGGGCCTCGTGGTGTGCGCCACGATCGCCTTCGGCATGGGCATCGACAAGCCCGACGTGCGCTTCGTCGCCCACCTCGACCTCCCGAAGTCCGTCGAGGGCTACTACCAGGAGACGGGCCGCGCCGGACGCGACGGCCGGCCCTCCACGGCCTGGCTCGCCTACGGCCTCCAGGACGTCGTCCAGCAGCGCAAGATGCTCCAGGGCGGCGAGGGCGACGAGGCGCACCGCAGGCGGGCCGGCGCCCACCTCGACGCGATGCTCGCGCTGTGCGAGACGGTGCAGTGCCGGCGCGCCCAGCTGCTGGCCTACTTCGGCCAGGAGCCGACCGGTGAGAAGTGCGGCAACTGCGACAACTGCCTGACCGAGCCCGACACCTGGGACGGCACGGTGGCCGCGCAGAAGGTCCTGTCGACCGTCGTCCGCCTCAAGCGGGAGCGCAACCAGAGCTTCGGCAGCGGACAGGTCATCGACATCCTGCTCGGCCGCAGGACCGCGAAGGTCATCCGCTTCGACCACGACCAGCTCTCCGTCTTCGGCATCGGAGACGACCTCACCGAGGCCGAGTGGCGCGGCGTACTGCGGCAGTTGCTGGCCCAGCGGCTCCTGACGGTCGAGGGCGAGTACAGCACCCTCGCGATGACCGGGGAGGGCGGTGCCGTCCTGCGCCGCGAGCGCGAGGTGCCGCTGCGCAAGGAACCTGAGAAACCGGCCGGAGCGTCCCGTTCGGGCAGCCGGGGCGAGGGCCGCACGGCGAAGAAGCCCCCGGTGGACCTGCCCGAGGCCGACCTCCCCCTGTTCGAGGCGCTGCGCACCTGGCGCGCGGCCCAGGCGAAGGAACAGGGCGTCCCCGCGTACGTCGTCTTCCACGACGCGACCCTGCGCGAGATCGTCCAGAGCCGCCCGGCCTCCGTGGCCGACCTCGCGGGCATCACCGGAGTCGGCGAGAAGAAGCGCGCGACCTACGGCGAGGGAGTGATCGAGGCGCTGACGGAGGCGGTGGCGGCGGGGGCCGCCCCGGGAGAGGGAGAAGGGGAAGGCTGAGGGAGCGGGCGGCGGCCGGACCGGCGGGAGGCAGGGGCGGTGGACCCGGCGGCAGAAGGCGGTGCGCCTGCCCTCCTGTGGGACGACGTGAGCCCCTTCTTCGATCCGGACCTGATGGGGACGCTGCCGGACGTCCGTGTCCCCGGCGCCTCGGTGGCGGACTGGCAGGCTCTCCTCGACCTCGTCCGGGCGAAGGGCTGGGCCTGCCGGTACCAGGAGGGCGAGACCGTGCTGCCGGTGCCCCGGGCGGAGGTGGCCCTGTCGCCCCCGGCGGACGGGGAGCCCGCGACCCTGCGGGTCCGGCCGGCCGCCGGGATGCTGGCGATCTTCCGCTTCCACTCCGAGGACGAGATCGACTTCGACGTCGACCTGCGGGAGGTGCGGGGACAGAAGCGGTTCGACCTGTTCTGCGGCTTCCTGCGGGACATCGGGCGGCACGTGGGCCGGCCGGTGCTGATGGGCCCTGAGGGCGACCCGGGCCGTCCCGTGCTCGGCTTCGACGTCGAGGCCGACCGCGTCGTTCTCCTCGCGGAGCCGCCCCAGGCGCCGGACCTCAGCCCTGGCGGCCCGGGGAGCGGGTGATCGAGCTGAGGTCGAGGTCCACGTCGCGCCGAGCGCCCGAGGCGCGCGGGACCGGTCCGCACGGCTCGCCCACCGCCCCAGCGCACCACCGGCCCCCGCGTCCCGCGTCCCCGCGCGTCCCCACCGGCCCGCGCGTCCTCACCGCCCCGCGTCCCCACCGTCCCGCGTCCCCGCGCGTCCCCAGCGCCCCGCGTCCCCGCTCTCACCCGCCCTCCTCCCCAGCCGGATGGCCCCGCGGGGAACGGGCGGGTACGAACCGGAGCACGGCCCGGTGCTCGCCCGCTCTCGGTGGCCTGCGCCAGGAACGGGAGACCACGACCGGCAGCCGGCCGCGGACCAGGGCGTCCTCCGGCAGGCCCACCCCGTACAGCCGGGAGAGCGCCGCGAGGACGGCGGGCAGGTCCGGGTCCGCCGCCAGTCCCTCCGGTATCCCGCCCCGCACGTCCAGCGTCGCGGGGCCCTCGCCGGGCAGGGGCCGTGAACCGAGCGCGTACGTCTCCCTCCCGTCCACGAAGTGGCGGACGACGTACCCGCGCCGCTGCCCCTGCGACCAGACCACGAGGGCGCGGGCGCCGGCCGAGAGCGCGGCCGGGAGGTCCCCGTAGTCCTCGGGGCCGGTGAGCGGGGAGCCGGTGGGGTTCTCCTCGTAGGCGAAGCTCCAGCCGTTCGCGCACTCGCCGAGCCGGAACACCGGGCTCTGGTAGGTGTGGCGCAGAGCCCACGTGTCCCGCAGCGTCGTGGGCGGGCCCGGTGCGCGCGGGGCGGGCGGGACGTCGTCCTCGTCGTACCCCTCCGTGCGCGGCGCCCCGGGCGGGCCCGGCTCCAGGAGCCGGCGGCCCAGCTCCTCCACCGGAAGCCCCTCCACGAGCACGAAGCGGACACTCTGGTCGCCGCGCCTCCCGAGCCAGTCGAGATCGTCCCGCTCCGTGTCCGGGCCGGGGCGGACCGGCAGACCGCCCCTGGGCGTGGCCAGCAGGGCGCGGCCCCGCTCCCCGCCGAGCAGCGGGCACAGCAGCGAGTCCGCGAGCAGACCCGAGGGCGCGACATCGTACGGCTCGGCCGGGACCCACGCGGGCACCGCCGCGAGCAGCGCCCGCCACGCCTGCCGCGTACGGCCCCGCGCGGCGAGCGCCCGCGCCTCCTCCAGGGCGGCACCGAAGGCGCCCGGCTCCTCGTACGCGTAGACGCCCTCGGCGACGGAGGCGAGCACGGCCAGGCCCTGCTCCCGCCCGGACTCCGGCAACCGGCTCGTCAGGAACGCGGCGTCCTGTGCCGAGGCGCCGGGCCGCCCCTCGAAGTAGGAGGCGGCCGTGAGGGCGAACTCCCGCACGCCCGGCGCGGCGGAGTGGACGCCGGGGCCCGGCCGGCCGGACAGCAGGCCCTCCATCTGCGCACACGCCTGCGGCGCCCCCGGACGCCCGAACGCGGCGGCCTCCCGCAGCCTCGCGAGCGGCCCGTCCACCTCGCCCGCGCGGGCCAGGCGCACGGCCTCGGCCACCGAGGCGTCCAGGCGGCGCGTCGTCTCCGTTTCGACCCCGCTCTTCGCGACCCGCATCCGGTGGAACTCGCGGTACATCTCCTCCATGAACCGCCCGAAGGAGGCGTGGCGCTCCGGGCCGTCCTGCCAGCTCGCCCACACGTACACCGGCCATTCGCCGTCCGGCCCCGGGTCGCCCGGGTCGAGCAGCACCTCCGTCGCGTCGGACTCCAGGGCCAGTTGCCAGGAACGGCCCCACATCCCGTGCTCCAGCAGCTCCCGCTCGGACGGCTCCTCGGGCAGCAGGTCCGCCCAGCCCCCGACCTGGTCGTACGGGTCGCCGTACCACTCCACCCCGTCGGCCCCGCTCAGCCGCGAGACGAAGACGCCCGCCTCGCGCCAGCCGTCCGACACCTCCAGGTAACCGCGCAGGGAGGCGGGCAGCGGCAGCCCGATCCGCCGCTCCAGCGCGGCGATCCGCTCCGCGCCGGCCGGGGCGTACCCCAGCCAGGTCCCGCCCCCTGGCAGGGCCCGCTCCCGGTCCTCCGGGGCGGTCACGGCCAGCCATTCGGCGTTCCAGCGCTCCAGGAACCCCCGCCAGCCCAGGCCGCCCGGGGCGAGTCCGCCCCGCGTGTGTCCCCCGTGATGCGTCGTCATGCACAGATAGTGACAGGCGCCACCGACAACGCGTTCGGGGAGCGAACGGAACATCTCCCTCCACTTTGAGGCGGTCATGCCAGGGGCCTATTCGCGCACGGCTCTCCCGCCCCGGCTCCCGCCTCCTTATCCTGTGCGACATGGCCGCACCGTCCCCTTACTCCCTCGTCGCCACCGATCTGGACGGCACCCTCCTGCGGGATCAGCGGGACACCGTGACGGAGCGCACCCGGTCCGCCCTGAGGCGGGTCGCCGCAGCCGGGGCGCACCACGTCGTCGTGACCGGTAGACCCGCCCCGCAGGTGCGGCCCGTGCTGCACGGCCTCGGCTACCGCGGGCTCGCGGTGTGCGCGCAGGGCGCCCAGGTCTACGACGCGCGGACCGGCAGCCTGCTGCACTCCGTGCGGATGGACCGCTCGCTCGCCGAAGTCGCCCTCGGCAAGATCGAGGCCGAGCTGGGCCAGGTGTTCGCGGGTGTGAACCAGGACGGCGTCGACGGCCTCATGCTCATGGAGCCCGGCTTCGTCACCCCGCCCCCGACGCTGCCCTCCGTACGGGTGCGGGAGCGCTCGGCGCTGTGGGTACGGCCCATCAGCAAGGTGCTGCTCATGCACCCGGGAACGACCGAGGACGAACTCGCGACCCTCGCCCGTTCCGTCCTCGGAGACCTTGTCAACGTGGTCATGGCGGGCCCCGGGGCGGTCGAGCTGCAACCGACGGGACTGTCCAAGGCGTACGGCCTGGAGCGGGTCGCCGACCGGCTCGGGCTGGGCGGCGCCGACACCCTCGCCTTCGGGGACATGCCGAACGACGTCCCCATGTTCGGCTGGGCCGGCCGAGGCGTGGCGATGGCGAACGCGCACCCCGAACTGCTCGCCGTCGCCGACGAGATCACGCTGTCCAACGAGGAGGACGGGGTCGCCGCCGTCCTGGAGCGGCTGTTCCCGTAGGAGGAGGGGCCGGGCCCGTCCGGCCCGGCCCCCGCGTCACACGCGCGCGTCACCCCGCCTCACCCGATCGGGCGAGGCGCGGCTCAGCCCGCCGTACGCGGAATCCTCCGCTCCCATGTGCGGTGGAAGACGATCCCCTCGGTGTCCTCGCACACGACCTCGTCGGTGGTGAGGAAGTCGTCGGCCTCGCAGCGGATCTCCGAGCGGGTCCGCACGCTCACGTCCCACTCCCGGTCGGGGCGGCGCAGGCGGATCGTCCAGTCGGAGCGGGTACGCGCGCTCAGCGGGTCGCCGTCGGTGATCGTGTACGTCTCCCGCGCGTCCTCCGTGAACTCCAGGCCGTCCGGGTAGACGCGCGTGCCGCCGTAGCGCGGGTCGACCTCCAGCCGCCAGGTGCCGGCCGCGACGTCCCGTACGACGAGACGTTCGGGCCGCGGCTCCTCGTCGAGGGTCGCCGGGTACACGACGTCCAGCGGCGCGGACTGCTCCGGGGCCTCGAAGGCGACGCCGTCCCGCGTGGCGGCGCGCACCGGGAGCTCCAGCGAGCTGCCCTCGGGGTCGAGCGTGAACCCGGCCTCGGAGCCCGGCTGCGGCCAGATCCACGGCCAGTACGCGGAGGAGACCGACAGCCGTACGCGGTGGCCGGGCCGGAAGGCGTGCCCGATGCCGTTCAGCTCGAACTCGACGTCGCCCGTGGACCCGGCCGGCCACTCCTCGACGTGGTCCCGGCCGCCCCGCGCGCTCAGGTTGAGCACGCCGCGCGTCACGAGGGTCGAGGCGCCGTCGGGCGCGACGTCGCACAGCCGCGCCACGACCTGTCCGCGCGGCACCGGGCAGGTGATCCGCAGCCGTACCCGGGGGCGGCCGAGGATCTGGAAGCCCTGGCGCACCTCGAAGTCGAAGCAGCCGGACTGGGCGTCCTCCGCGCGCTGGTCGGGCGGCAGGTCGCCGTCGTTGCCGAAGGGGAAGAAGCGGCCCGCGTCGACCCCGGTGTGCTGGGCCGAACGGATGGTCACCGGCGCGCCCTGGAAGCCGTAGGCCACCGGCGTGACGTGGGGGGAGGGCCAGGCGGGGTCGCCGACCCAGCGGCCCGGCATCTCCTCGTACACGGTGGCGGGCGGATGCGAGTCGCTGATCCAGGAGCGCAGCAGCGGTTCCTCCATCACCCCGGTGTCCTCGCCCTTGAGGTGGTGGTCCCACCAGCGCAGGGTCTCCTGGAGGAAGCCGATCGCGGGGCCGGGCGGCAGACCGCGGTCCGGGTACTGGTGGGACCACGGGCCGATGATGCCGCGCACCCGGTCGTCCGGCAGGTGCTCGACCAGGCGCAGCACGGTGTCCCGGTACGGGTCGTGCCAGCCGCCCACCGCGAGGACGGCGGCGCCGATCGCCGAGTAGTCCTCGCACACGCTGCCGTGGCGCCAGTAGTCGTCGCGGGTCTGGTGGTCGAGCCAGGTGTGGATGAAGGGCTCGACGCCCTCCATCCGGGTGCGCCACATCCGCCGCCAGTCCTCGCCGACGTACTCGGGGTCCGGGGGCCGGGAGACGAACGCGAGCATGGTCGCGGCCCACGCGTGCATGTCGACGGCGAGTACCGAGCCGCCCATGTAGTGCACGTCGTTGTCGTAGCGGTCGTCGGCCGAGCAGACGGTCACGACCGCCTTGAGCGCCTCGGGGGCGAGCGCCGCGATCTGGAGCGAGTTGAAGCCGCCCCAGGAGATCCCGAACATGCCGACCTTGCCGGTGCACCAGGGCTGGGCGGCGAGCCATTCGACGACCGCGACCCCGTCGGCCAGCTCCTGCGCGTCGTACTCGTCGCCGGGCAGCCCCTGGCTGTTGCCGTGGCCGCGCACGTCGACCCGTACGGAGGCGTAGCCGTGGCCCGCGTACCAGGGGTGGCGCTGCCAGTCGCGGGGCGCGGTCCAGTCGGAGAGCCGGTAGGGCAGGTACTCCAGCAGGGCGGGTACGGGCCGGTCGGTGACCGGCCGCCAGATCCGGGCGTACAGGAGGGTCCCGTCGGGCAGCGGGATGCGCACGTCCTCGCGGTTCGTCCCGTAGGGGTATTCCGTGCGGATTCTCGGGGTGTGCATGGGGGGCCTCGATGAACTGTGGGGGGGGTGCTGGGTCGGTCGGTCGGCCGGCGTGCGGGGCGGCGGGGGGCGCCGCGCACGGGGCGGGTCAGTGCACGGGGTGCATGGTGCGGCGCAGCCAGGGGGCGGCGGCGAGGACGGCGAGGCCGGCGGCGACGGCGATCGCGCCGTTGAGGCCGAAGTAGGCGGGGTGGGAGACGGTTTCGTAGAGCTTCACGGTCTGCGCCTGGATGCCGTTGGCCATCGCCAGCGAGAGGAACCACAGGGCCATGGTCTGGCTCGCGAAGGCCCTCGGGGCGAGCTTGCTGCTCGCCGACAGTCCCGAGGTCTCCAGCAGGATGTCGCCGAGCCCCAGCAGCAGGTAGGAGCCGACGATCCACCAGGCGCCCATCAGGTAGTCGTCGCCGCTGTGCCCCGAGGTGGGCAGGACCATCAGGAGGAAGGAGAGCCCGCCGAGGACCACCCCGAGGGCGATCTTGTTGGAGGCGTGCGGCTGCCGCGTGCCCATCCGCGTCCAGGCCGCCGCGACCACGGGCGCGAGCGCGACCTCGAAGGCGCCCAGGGCCGAGGTGTACCAGCCCGCGGGGAAGTGGAAGCCGAGGATCTCCGTGCGGGCGTTGGTCGAGGCCAGCAGGATCATCGTCGTGTACGCCTGGAACAGGATGAAGTTGAAGAAGACCGAGGCGAGGAACAGCACGATGTACGGGCGCAGCCGGCCGCGTTCCTCCGCGCTCACCCGGGGGCTGCGGAACATGACGGCGAAGTAGGCGACGGGGGCGAGCACCGAGATCAGCGTGAGCGCGTCCACGAAGCGGTCCAGGGTCAGCCAGCCCGCGAGCGCGAGGCCCACGGCGAGCGCCGCGACCACGACCAGGCCCACCACGATCAGCAGGACCGCCCGGCGCATCGCGGGCGGCGGCAGCTCGTACTCGGCGCGCGCCTTGCGCCCGGCGAGGTGCCCGCGGCCCAGTACGTACTGGAGGAGGCCGAGCGTCATCCCGACGGCCGCCGCCGAGAAACCCCAGTGCCAGCCCTCGTGGTCGCCGAGCCACGCGGTGATCAGCGGCCCGAGGAACGCGCCGATGTTGATGCCCATGTAGTACAGGGCGAAACCGGCGTCCCTGCGCTCGTCCCGGGTGCTGTACAGCTTGCCGACCATCGTGGCGACGTTGGGCTTGAGCAGCCCGGTGCCCGCGCTGATCAGCCCGAGCCCCGTCCAGGTCGTCGCGGCCGAGGGGACCGACATGGCGTAGTGGCCGAGCGCGATGAGGACGCCGCCCCACAGCACGGCCCGGTACGAGCCGAGGATGCGGTCGGCGAGCCAGCCGCCCGCCACGGAGACGAGGTAGACCATCGTCCCGTAGGCGGCCGACACGGAGGCGGCCGACCCCTCGCTCAGCCCCAGGCCGCCGTTGCCCGCGGTGTCCGCGAAGTAGAGGACGAGGATGGCCTGCATGCCGAGGAACGAGAACCGTTCCCAGACCTCCAGGCCGGACAGGGTCAGCAGGCCGCGTGGCTGCCCGAAGAACGCCCGGTCGTCGCCGGGCGGCGGCGAGGGGTCGGGCGAGGCGGGCGCGGCACCGCTTTCCGACGGTACGGGGGGCAAACTGGCACTCCCAATGCTTCGGTGCTGTTCGGGACTCTTTCCGCTCGTATGAGCTGATCCCGAACATACCGGCGCCGATCGCATACCGCCCGCCCTGGTCGGGCAGGCGCTCTCTGTGATCGAAAGGGGACCGGATACGCTGCCATGAGTGGCAGGAGCGACACATCGACACACCGTGTGATCGTCAGCAGACAGGAGAACCCCTCGTGACCGTCGTCGGGCCGTTCGGGCTGAGCGTGCGGGACCAGGCTCTCGAAGCCGATGTCCAGGCCGGGTTGACGGCTGTCGAGGAGGGCCTCCTGGAGGCCACCAAAAGTGGTGTGTCCTTCATCACCGAGGCCGCCCAGCATCTGGTGCGGGCCGGGGGTAAACGGTTCCGCCCGTTGCTGGTGATGCTCGCGGCGCAGTTCGGGGACCCGGAGGCTCCCGGCGTCGTGCCCTCCGCCGTGGTCGTGGAGCTGACCCATCTCGCGACGCTCTACCACGACGACGTGATGGACGAGGCCGAGGTGCGGCGCGGCGTGGACAGCGCCAACACCCGCTGGGGCAACTCCGTCGCCGTCCTCACCGGCGACTTCCTCTTCTCCCGGGCCTCCCAGATCCTCGCCGACCTCGGCCCCGAGGCGGTCCGTATCCAGGCCGAGGCGTTCGAACGGCTCGTCACCGGGCAGATCCTGGAGACCGCCGGGCCGCGCGACGGCCGGGACCCGGTCGACCACTACCTCGACGTGCTCGGCGGCAAGACCGGTTCGCTGGTCGCCGCCGCCACCCACTTCGGCGCCCTCATGTCGGGCGCCGAGGAGGCCACCGTCCAGGTCCTCGCCCAGTACGGGGAGCGGCTCGGCGTCGCCTTCCAGCTCGCCGACGACGTCCTCGACATCGCCTCCGACAGCCACGAGTCCGGCAAGACCCCCGGCACCGACCTGCGCGAGGGCATCGCCACCCTCCCCGTGCTGCGGCTGCGGGAGCGGGCCGCGCGGCTCGGCCTGCCCGAGGACGTCGAGCTGTGCGCGCTGCTCGACTCCGACCTCAGCGAGGACGCCCGGCTCACCGAGGCGCTGACCCGCCTGCGCGCGCACCCCGCGCTCGAACAGGCCCGCAAGGACACCGTCCGCTACGCCGAGGACGCGCGCGCCAGCCTGCTCCCGCTGCCCGAGGGCCACGCCAAGACGGCCCTGCTCGAACTGTGCGACGCCGTGGTGCACCGCGCCGGCTGACCCCGCGCCGCGCGGACACCCCCTACGGGGTGCGCGCGGCGCCGTGCCGGGGTACGCGACCTGAGGACGGGCCCGGGTCATCCCCGCGCAGTACGCGCGTGTGCTCCCCGGGGCTGACGATTCGACGGCTTCGATTTGGTCGTATGGATACCACCACTCCTGACCAGTTCGGGTGAGAATGGCGGCGAGGAGTGGGTGAGAGCGCACGAACCGCCGCCGACCACGGAGGTAGGCACACATGGAACCGTACGCATCCGATTCCGGCTCGACGTCCGGCCCGGAGAACGAGTCCACCACCCGGACCGGCGCGGGCCCCGGGTCCGGTGACCGGACCAGGCCGGTGAGGCGCCGCAAGGCCGCCCGGTACGCCGTTCCCGCGGCGGTCGCCGGGGTCGCGGCGCTCACCGTCGGACTGGTCCCGGCGCTCGCCGACAGCGGCGACCCCGACCTTCCCGCCGTCACCGCGCGGGAGCTGGTCGAGAAGATCGCGTCCGCCGACACCGACCAGCTCTCGGGAACCTTCAAGATCAGCACCGACCTCGGACTGCCCGGCCTGGGCGGGCTGGGCGGCGGCGCCCCGGTCGTCCCCGGCGGCTCCGGGAGCGGATCGTCCCCGGCCGATCCGCGGGCGAAGCTGGCCGGGCTGGCGAGCGGCACGCACACGCTGCGGATCGCGGTGGACGGCCCCGAGCGGCAGAAGCTCTCCCTCCTGGAGGACGCCGCCGAGTACAGCCTCGTGCACAACGGTGACGAGGCGTGGGCCTACGACAGCGGCAGCAACCAGGCCGTGCGCCTCGCCGTACCGGAGCATGGTGCCGGTCAGCGCGGCGGGAGCGCCGACGAGCACGCCGGGGGCCTGCCCAAGGGGCTGCCGACCACGCCGGAGGAGCTGGCCGAGCAGACCCTGAAGGCCGTCGACGACACGACCTCGGTGAGCGTGGACGGTACGGCGCGCGTCGCCGGCCGGGACACCTACCAGCTCCTGGTACGGCCCAGGCAGTCCGGTTCCACGATCGAGTCCGCGCGGATCGCGGTCGACGCGAAGACCGGGACGCCGCTGAGGTTCACGCTCAACGCGGTCGGCGGCGGCAAGCCCGTCGTCAACGCCGGTTTCACGAAGGTGGACTTCGCGAAGCCCGCCGCCTCGGCCTTCGACTTCAGCCCGCCCAAGGGCGCCAAGGTCACCGAGGGCGACAGCCTCGGCGCCCCCGCGCCCGGGAAGCGCGCGCCGGGGAACGAGGCCGGGCCCGAGGGCGTCAAGGTGATCGGCAAGGGCTGGGGAGCGATCGCCGAACTCTCGCTCCCCGGCGGTCAGGGACTGCCGGATTCCGGCTCCGGAGAGGTGCCGCCCGAGGCCGGACAGCTCCTCGACAGCCTCGGCAAGCAGGTCAAGGGCTCCTTCGGCACCGGCACGGTCTTCTCGACGCGCCTCGTGAACGCCCTGATCACGGACGACGGCAAGGTCTACGCCGGAGCGGTCGACAAGGACGCGCTGGTCAGGGCGGCCGAGTCGGCCAAGTAGGCGAGGCCGGCCCCAGCCAGAAGGACGACGCGCGGAACGCGCACAGAAGCGCGCACAGAAGGACGAGGCGCGGAACGCGCAGGACACGCAGGACACGCGGAACGCGCGGAAGCGGACGGGACGGGAGCGGGTATCTGGTGGTGCGCACCTGGGAGACGGCCGGGCGGGCGGCGCGGGCCGCGGGAGCACGTCTCCCGTCCCGGACCGGTGCCCCGGACCCGTCCGGGGCCGCCGGTCCGGCCGCCGGGGCCGGGGCCGGCGCGAGGTCCGGCCCGGTCATCGAGACGGCCGGGCTCACCAAGCGGTTCCGGGACGGGCGGCTCGCCGTCGACGGGCTCGACCTGCGGGTCCCGGCCGGCACCGTCTTCGGCTTCCTCGGGCCCAACGGCTCGGGCAAGACCACGACCATCCGGATGCTCCTGGGCCTTGTCGAGCCGACCGCGGGCACGGCCCGTGTCCTCGGCGAGGAGATGCCGGGCGCGGCCCGTTCCGTCCTGCCGCGCGTCGGCGCGCTCATCGAGGGGCCCGCGCTGTACGGCTTCCTGTCCGGCCGCGACAACCTGCGGCGCTTCGACGCGGCCGATCCCACCACCGATCCCCGCACCCGCGAGGAACGGGTGGTCGCGGCGCTCGACCGGGTCGGGCTCGGCGCCGTCGCCGGCCGCAGGGCACGGGCGTACTCCCTCGGCATGAAGCAGCGGCTCGGGCTCGCGTCCGCGCTGCTGCGGCCCCGGGCGCTCCTCGTCCTCGACGAGCCGACCAACGGACTCGACCCGCAGGGGATGCGCGAGATCCGCGGCCTCGTACGCGAACTCGCCTCCGACGGCACGACGGTGTTCCTCTCCTCGCACCTGCTGGACGAGATCGAGCAGCTCTGCGGGCACGTCGCCGTCATGTCCCGGGGCCGCCTGCTCGCCCAGGGCGCCGTCGCGGACCTGCTCGGCGCCGCCCGCGGCCGGCTCACCGTGACCACCCCCGACGCGGCCGACGCGGTCCGCGTCCTGACCGCACGGGGCGTCAGGGACGTACGGGCCGAGGGCGACCGGGTGTCCGGCGAACCGCCCGCCGGAGCCGAACCCGCCGACCTCAACGCGGCCCTCGTCGCCGCCGGGGTACGGGTGAGGGGCTTCGGTGAGTCCCGTGTCTCCCTGGAGGAGACCTTCGTGGCGCTGACCGGGGAGGGCTTCGATGTCGCGGGCTGAGCCGGCGGCGCGCCCCCCGCGCGGGGGCGGCGCGGCGGGCCCCCCGCTTCCCTCCCCGGGGGCCTCGGAACCTCCGGGCACCCCGGCCGCCCCGGCTGCCGTGGGGTCCGCCGCGACCCCCGGGCCGTTGCCCCGGCACCCGTCGCGGACCCTCGGGCTGTTCGCCGACGAGGTGCGGACGACGTTCCGGCGGCGGCGCACCCTCGCGCTGCTCGCGGTCCTGGCGGCCGTCCCGGTCCTCGTCGGCGTCGCGGTGCGCGTCGAGACCGGCGACGCCGGCCGGGCCGCGGGCGCCGGGCCCGCGTTCATGGCGCAGATCACCAACAACGGGCTGTTCCTGGTCTTCACCGCGCTCGCCGCGACCCTGCCCGTGTTCCTGCCGATGGCGGTCGGGGTCGTCGCCGGGGACGCGATCGCGGGGGAGGCGTCCGCCGGGACCCTGCGCTATCTGCTGGTCGCCCCGGCCGGGCGGACCCGGCTGCTGCTCACCAAGTACGCGACCGTGCTCACGTTCTGCCTGGTCGCGACCCTGGTCGTGGCGGTCTCCGCGCTCGCGACCGGCGCCGCGCTGTTCCCGCTGGGCGAGCTGACCACGATCTCCGGGACCCGGATCGGCTTCGGCGAGGGGCTGTGGCGCGCGCTGCTGATCGCGTGCGTCGTGGCGCTCTCCCTGGTGGGGGTCGCGGCGCTGGGCCTGTTCGTCTCGACGCTCACCGACAGCGGGATCGCGGCGATGGCCACCACCGTGGGGCTCGTGATCACGGTGCAGATCCTCGACGCGATCCCGCAGCTCTCCGCCTTCCAGCCGTACTTCTTCTCGCACTACTGGCTGTCCTTCGCCGACCTCATGCGGGAACCCGTCCTGTGGGACGGCGTCGGACGCGACCTCGGGCTCCAGGCCCTGTACGCGGCCGTACTCGGCTCGGCCGCCTGGGCGAGGTTCACGACGAAGGACGTCACCGTCTGAGCGAGGCGCCCTCGTCCGGGCGGGACGCCGGGCGGGGCGTGGCCCACCTGGGGAGTACATGCCCACCTGGGCGGGGCGTGCCCACCTGGGGGGTACGTCGCCGGCAAGGCGGGACCTCCCGGCCGGGCCGGGGGGACGGTCCGGCCGGGAGGGGCGGGCTCAGGCCACGCACAGCTCGTTGCCCTCCGGGTCCCGCAGTACGACGTGGGTGCCCTGCGGCTCCTCGACCCGGCGTACGAAGGCCGCGCCCAGCTCCGTCAGCCGCACGACCTCCGCCTCGCGCTTCTCGGGCCCCGGGTGCAGGTCGAGGTGGAGGCGGTTCTTGCCCTGCTTCGGCTCGGGCACCCGCTGGAACAGCAGCCGGCGCCCGAGACCCGTCCCTGTCCCCTCCTGGACCGGGTCCTCGGGGTGGCGTACGGCGGCGAGGTCCCGGAAGGCGGCGCGGCCGCGTACGCGTACCGTCTGCTCCTCGGGCAGGGCGCCCGCGGCGAGCAGGCCCTCGACCAGCGTGCTGTGGTCCTCGACCACGTAGCCGAGGGCCGCCCCCCAGAACTCCGCCTGGGCGAGCGGATCGGCGGCGTCGATCACGACCTTCCAGTGCACCGGTGCCGCGGCCTGCCGCGCGTGGTCCTGGCTGTCCGTCCGAGGTGTCGTCATGCCTGCCGGTTGTACGGGGTGCGGGGGAGACGGGCAAGAAGCCGCGCGGGGCCCGGCCACCGCTTTCGCCCTCCACACAAGTGGAGCGGGCCGTTCCCGGCGGTGCCCCGGGCCGGGAGAGGGCCCGGCGTCCGGTGGGTCTCAGGCCGTGGGCCCGCCCGCGCGCGGAGCCGTCCTCTCCGCGGGCGACTCGGGGCCCTCCGCGGGCGGGACCGCCTTCCCGGCCCTCTTCCCCGTCGTCTTCCCGGCCCTCTTCCCGGCCGTGGGCGGGACCGGCGTGTCGAGCGACTGGGCGGCCGCGGCCGCGAGGCGCTGGAGCTGGACGCGGCCCCGGCGCGCGGTGCGCAGGGCGTCCCAGGTGAGCAGGGCCAGCGCGACCCAGACCAGGCCGAAGCCCGCCCAGCGCTCGGCGGGCATCTCCTCGTGGAAGTAGAGGATGCCCAGGGCGAACTGGAAGACCGGCGCGAGGTACTGGAGCAGCCCCAGCACGGACAGCGGGACCCGGATCGCGGCCGCCCCGAAGAGCACGAGCGGGACCGCCGTGACGACACCGGTCGCCGCCAGCAGCGTCGCGTGCCCCGCCCCGTGCCCGCCGAAGGTCGATTCGCCGCGCGCGCCCAGCCACAGCAGAAAGCCGAGAGCGGGCAGGAACTGGACGGCCGTCTCGGCCGCCAGCGACTCGACGCCGCCGAGATTGACCTTCTTCTTCACCAGCCCGTACGCGCCGAAGGAGAACGCGAGCACCAGCGAGATCCACGGCGGCTGCCCGTACCCGACCGCGAGCACCAGGACGGCCGCGAGCCCCACCCCGACCGCCACCCACTGCGCGGGGCGCAGCCGCTCCTTCAGCAGCAGGACGCCCAGCGCGATGCTGACCAGCGGGTTGATGAAGTATCCGAGGGACGCCTCCACGACGTGGCCCGCGTTGACCGCCCAGATGTAGACGCCCCAGTTGACCGTGATCACGGCCGCCGCGATCGTCACCAGGCCCAGCCTGCGCGGCTGCCGTATCAGCTCCCCGGCCCAGGCCCAGCGCCGTACGAGGAGCAGGGCCACGCCCACCACGGCGAGCGACCACACCATGCGGTGGGCCAGGATCTCCCCGGCCCCGGCCGGCTTCAGCAGCGGCCAGAACAGCGGGACCAGACCCCAGATCACGTAGGCCGCGACGCCGGACAGCAGCCCCGTCCTGGATTCCCCTGATGCCTCCGGTGCCGTCCCGCTCACGGGGCCCCCTCCTTCGCTCGCGGGGACGGTCCGCCGTGGCCGGCCCCCTCCCGCCGAAGGTAGCGGCGCCGCGCCCGCCTGTCATGCGCGTATCGCCATACGGTCGTGACAGCCCGTCCCCGGCGAGCGGCCGGCCCTTGTGACGCCCCCGCCTCCCGCCGCGGGGGCGCGGCGGGAGGCGGGGGCGGGGTGTGCGGCCGGCCTGCCGGCTACTTCTCCAGCTCGGCGAGGGCGGCCGCGATGGAGTCGGCGATCGGGGTGCTCGGCCGGCCGATGAGGCGGCGCAGGTCGTCCCCCTCGCGCGCCAGGACGCCCCGGGACAGGGCGACGTCCGCGTCGGCGAGGATCTCCGCCAGCTCAGCGGGCAGGCCGGCGCCCTTGAGGATGTCGACGAGCTGCTCGGGCGGTACGTCGGAGTAGGTGACCGTCTTGCCCGACTGGCGGGAGACCTCCGCCGCGTACTCGGGCAGGCTCCAGGCCACGTCCCCGCGCAGCTCGTACGCCTTGTTCTCGTGGCCCGTGCCGGTCAGTACGGCGACGGCGGCGTCCGCGTAGTCCTTGCGGGAGGCGGAGGCGACCCGGCCCTCACCGGCGCTGCCGACGAGGCTCCCGGTGGCGAGCGGACGCGCGAGGTTGTCCGTGTAGACGTCCGAGTACCAGCCGTTGCGCAGGAACACGTACGGCAGACCCGAGTCGAGGATCGCCCGCTCGGTGTACTTGTGCTCCTCGGCGAGCTTCAGGTCGGCCTCCGGGCCGCCGAGGACTCCGGTGTAGGCGAGGAGCGCGACCCCGGCCTCCTTCGCCGCGTCGATCACGGCCTGGTGCTGCGCGGCCCGCCGGCCGACCTCGCTGCCGGAGATCAGCAGGACCTTGTCGCCCGCGTGGAAGACGCCCTTGAGGCTCTCGGGGCGGTTGTAGTCCGCGACGCGCAGCTCGACGCCCCGCTCGGCGAGGCCGGCGGCCTTGCCCTCGTCACGGACGACGGCGGCGACCTGCGAGGCCGGGACCTTCTCCAGCAGCCCGGCGACGACGTGACGGCCGAGATTACCGGTGGCGCCGGTGACGACGATGCTCATGAGTGCTTCTCTCCTGGCGTTCGCTTGGTGTTTTGTCCCATTGATTCCGCTGGGACAGCCTAACCAGCACACTAACCAGAAGAAAGTACCCACTTTGAAGTAAGGTACTGGGATGGCGGTAAGTAACGAGGTGAGCGGGGTGACCGGGATGTACGAGGCAGCCGGAAGCGCGCACGAGGACGCCGGGCGCGCCGGGGACGCCGGGGACGCCCGGACCGGGAGGGACGAGATCGCGGGCTTCCTGGGCCGGGTCGCCGCGGACGGGCCCGACGTCAACCGCGCCATGTGCCCCTCGCGCGGAATCCTGGAGCACGTCACGAGCCGCTGGGGTGTACTGATCCTGGCCGCGCTCCTCGACCGCACCCACCGTTTCAGCGCGCTGCGCCGGACGGTCGGCGGCGTCAGCGAGAAGATGCTCGCGCAGACCCTTCAGGCCCTGGAGCGGGACGGCTTCGTCCTGCGCGACGCCAAGCCCGTCATCCCGCCGCACGTCGAGTACTCGCTCACGCCCCTCGGCCGGGAGGCCGCCGAGCAGGTGTGGGGCCTCGCGCGCTGGACGGAGCAGCGGACCGGGACCGTACTCGACGCGCGCCGGACGTACGACGCGGCCCGCGGCGCCCGCGTCTGACCGGGCGCCCGCCCGCGACGGGCCACGGGGACCACGGGGCCGGGGGCGGGGAGCACGGGACGGGGCGGCGGGCGGGGAACACGGGCGAAGAGCCCACCGTGGGCAGCGGGAAGGGGGCCGCGGGGGGGGGGCGGGGCCCCCGGGGGGCCCCCGCCCGGGGGGGGGCCGCGGGGGGGGGGGGGGGGGGGCCCCCCCCGGCGCCCCCCCCCCCGGGGGGGGGCGGGGCCCGGGCCGCGGGGCCCCCGCCCCCCCCCGCGCGCCCCCTCCCCCCTGTCCGGTCACCTGTCCGGTCGCCTGCCGGACACCTGTCACGACACCTGTCCGGCCTCGCTGGTCAGCCGGCGACGGTCCAGGTGTCGTTGCCGGCGAGGAGCTGGCCGAGGTCGCCCTTGCCGTGCCGCTCGACGGCGGCGTCGAGCTGGTCGGCCATGAGCGTGTCGTAGACCGGGCGCTCGACGTCGCGGAAGACGCCGATGGGCGTGTGGTGCAGGGTGTCGGGGTCGGCGAGCCGGGAGAGCGCGAAGGCGGTGGTCGGCGAGGACTGGTGCGCGTCGTGCACCAGCAGGTCCGCCTCGTTCTCCGCCGTGACCTCGACGACCCGCAGGTCACCGGTGGCCCGGTCGCGTACGACGCCCTTCGCCCCGTCGGTGCCGAAGCGGATCTGTTCCCCGTGCTCCAGGCGGATCACGGCCTCCTGGGCCTGCTGCTTGTCCTTGAGGACCTCGAAGGCGCCGTCGTTGAAGATGTTGCAGTTCTGGTAGATCTCCACCAGCGCGGTCCCGGGGTGCTCGGCCGCCGCCTTCAGCACGCTCGTCAGGTGCTGACGGTCGGAGTCCACCGTGCGCGCCACGAAACTCGCCTCGGCGCCGATCGCGAGGGAGACCGGGTTGAACGGCGCGTCCAGCGAGCCCATGGGCGTCGACTTGGTGATCTTGCCGACCTCGGAGGTCGGCGAGTACTGCCCCTTGGTCAGCCCGTAGATCCGGTTGTTGAACAGCAGGATCTTCAGGTTCACGTTGCGGCGCAGCGCGTGGATGAGGTGATTGCCGCCGATCGACAGCGCGTCGCCGTCACCCGTCACGACCCAGACGGACAGGTCGCGGCGCGAGGTCGCCAGGCCGGTGGCGATGGCGGGCGCCCGGCCGTGGATGGAGTGCATCCCGTAGGTGTTCATGTAGTACGGGAAGCGGGAGGAGCAGCCGATGCCGGAGACGAAGACGATGTTCTCCTTCGCCAGCCCGAGCGAGGGCATGAAGCCCTGCACGGCGGCCAGGACCGCGTAGTCCCCGCAGCCCGGACACCAGCGCACCTCCTGGTCGGACTTGAAGTCCTTCATCGTCTGCGTGGCCTCGGCCTTGGGCACGAGGGACAGCGCCTCAGTCATCGATGACCTCCTTCAGCACGGTGGCGAGCTGCTCCGCCTTGAACGGCATTCCGTTGACCTGCGTGTAGGACAACGCGTCGACCAGGAACTCCGCACGCAGCAGCCGCGCGAGCTGACCGAGGTTCATCTCCGGCACCACGACCTTGTCGTACGCCTTCAGCACCTGCCCCAGGTTCCGGGGGAACGGGTTGAGGTGGCGCAGATGGGCCTGCGCGATCTTCGCCCCGTCCGCCCGCAGCCGGCGCACCGCCGCCGTGATCGGCCCGTACGTCGAGCCCCAGCCCAGGACGAGCGTGCTCGCGCCGGTCGGGTCGTCGACCTCCAGGGCGGGGACCTCGACACCGTCGATCTTCGCCTGCCGGGTGCGCACCATGAACTCGTGGTTGGCCGGGTCGTACGAGATGTTCCCCGTGCCGTCCTGCTTCTCGATGCCGCCGATACGGTGCTCAAGGCCCGGGGTGCCGGGGACCGCCCACGGGCGCGCCAGCGTCCTCGGGTCCCGCTTGTAGGGCCAGAAGACCTCGGTGCCGTCCGCCAGTTCGTGGTTCGGGGTCGTCGCGAACGGGGTCGTCAGATCCGGCAGCTCCGCCGTCTCCGGGACGCGCCACGGCTCGGAGCCGTTGGCCAGGTAGCCGTCCGACAGCAGGAACACCGGGGTGCGGTAGGCCAGCGCGATACGGGCCGCGTCGATCGCCGCGTCGAAGCAGTCCGCCGGGGTGCGCGGCGCGACGACCGGGACCGGCGCCTCGCCGTTGCGGCCGTACATCGCCTGGAGCAGGTCGGCCTGCTCGGTCTTGGTCGGCAGGCCGGTGGAGGGGCCGCCGCGCTGGATGTCCACGATCAGCAGCGGCAGCTCCAGCGACACCGCGAGGCCGATCGTCTCCGACTTCAGCGCCACGCCCGGACCGGAGGTCGTCGTCACCGCGAGCGCCCCGCCGAAGGCCGCGCCGAGCGCGGCGCCGATACCGGCGATCTCGTCCTCGGCCTGGAAGGTGCGTACGCCGAAGTTCTTGTGCTTCGACAGCTCGTGCAGGATGTCGGAGGCCGGGGTGATCGGGTACGAGCCCAGGTACAGCGGCAGGTCCGCCTGGTGCGAGGCCGCGATCAGGCCGTAGGCCAGCGCCAGGTTGCCGGAGATGTTGCGGTAGGTGCCGGTCGGGAACGCGGCCGAGGCCGGATCGACCTCGTAGGAGACGGCGAAGTCCTCGGTGGTCTCCCCGAAGTTCCAGCCCGCCCGGAACGCCGCCAGGTTCGCCTCGGCGATCTGCGGGCGCTTAGCGAACTTCGCGCGCAGGAACTTCTCGGTGCCCTCGGTCGGCCGGTGGTACATCCACGACAGCAGCCCCAGCGCGAACATGTTCTTGCTGCGGCCCGCGTCCTTGCGCGACAGGTCGAAGTCCTTGAGCGCCTCCACCGTCAGCGTCGTCAACGGCACCGGGTGGACGCTGTAGCCGTCGAGGGAACCGTCCTCCAGCGGAGAGACGGCGTAGCCGACCTTCTGCATCGCGCGCTTCGAGAACTCGTCGGTGTTCACGATGATCTCCGCACCGCGCGGCACATCGGCGATATTCGCCTTCAGCGCCGCCGGGTTCATCGCGACCAGCACATTCGGCGCGTCCCCGGGAGTGAGAATGTCGTGGTCCGCGAAATGCAGCTGGAACGAGGAGACCCCGGGCAGGGTTCCCGCGGGAGCGCGGATCTCGGCCGGGAAGTTCGGCAGCGTCGACAGGTCGTTCCCGAAGGAAGCCGTCTCCGACGTGAAACGGTCCCCGGTGAGCTGCATGCCGTCCCCGGAGTCGCCCGCGAACCGGATGATCACCCGGTCGAGCTTGCGGACCTCCTTGCCCTCGGCGGCCCCGGCGCTTTCGACGGCCCCGGTGGGGGCTGCGGCGTTGTCCTCGGACACGGTGCCCTCCGCGTCCCGCACGGTGTGCCGCGGTTCGACGACTGCTCCGTCGGACTGCTCGGCTGGGCTACTGACCTGGCTGGTCACTGAACTGGACCTCCCGTCGAGGCAGTGTGTCTCCCCGCCGAGGCGAGGGCAGGTGCATAGGTGGGCCGGCGGACCGGTTGTCCCAGAGACACCCTACGTCGGTAAGGGTGCCCTTCCCGGGACAGGTCATATCGTGGACCTCATGTGGAGATGTCGGTAAGGGGACAGAGATCTGTCGAACGTCACGTTTCGCCGCCCGTCTGCCCGTGAGGACCCGCTGACCCTCCCCCGATTCCCGGTCATTTTCTCGCTTTACCTCCGCTTTTCCCCGCAATTGACCTGATTGCCGAAAACTGGCACTCGTCCTTTTGGCTTAGGTCGGAGGACGGGTGCCTTTCGGGGGAGGGAAACCGGCCTTCCGTGGAACAGAACCGGCCTTTTCCGGATGGGACGGGGACGGGGTGGGAGAGACGGAGGAGGCCGGGGCCGGCGAGGGGGCCGGGACCCGCGAGGGGGCCGGGGCCGGCAAGCGCTGCGTAGGCCCGTGAGCCCGTCCGTCGGCCCACCAGTCCTGGCCGCCTTCTCCCCCTTCCCCCTTCCCCCTTACCCTCGTCCCCGTCCCCGGCCTGTCGCGTCCACGGCCCGTCCCCCGGTCCATCGGGTCTCAGGACCTGAGATACGTCAGTACCGCGAGGACCCGGCGGTGGTCGCCCTCGCTGGGGGAGAGGCCGAGCTTCATGAAGATGTTGCTCACGTGCTTCTCGACCGCGCCGTCGCTCACCACGAGGGCTTTCGCGACCGCCGAGTTGGTCCGGCCCTCCGCCATCAGACCCAGGACCTCCCGTTCCCTGGGGGTGAGGTGGGCGAGGACGTCCTGCTTGCGGCTGCGGCCCAGCAACTGCGCCACCACCTCGGGGTCCAGGGCCGTGCCGCCCCCCGCGACCCGTACCACGGCGTCCACGAACTCCCGGACGTCGGCGACCCGGTCCTTCAGCAGATAGCCCACCCCGCGGCTCGACCCCGCGAGCAGCTCGGTCGCGTACTGCTCCTCCACGTACTGCGAGAGCACGAGCACGCCGACGTCCGGGAACGCCTTGCGCAGGGCCACCGCCGCCCGCACCCCCTCGTCGGTGTGGGTCGGCGGCATCCGTACGTCCGCGACCACGACATCCGGCAGCTCCCCCTGCTCGCTCAGGTCCCGCACCGTCTTCACCAGTGCCTCGCCGTCACCGACGCCCGCCACCACGTCGTGGCCCCGGTCGGTCAGCAACCGGGTCAGCCCCTCCCGCAGCAGCACTGAATCCTCGGCGATGACCACCCGCACCCTGTCCTCCACGACTCTTGCTTCCCCCAGTTCACTGCTCACCGCTCCCGCCCTCCCGGCGGGGCCGCTCCGTTCCCGGGAGGCCGCGACGGTGGGCGCCGACGCCACCAGCATCCCAGCACTCCCCGGCACAACCCCGCCTCTTCCTCGTTTCCCTGTATCGGGGGATCGGGGGATCGGGAGATCGGGGGATCGGGGGATCGGGGCATCGGGGGATCAGGGCCCACCGCCACGCCGGGGGAGGCGCGAGGCAGTGGGAGACCCGACGGGGCGGGCCCGGGGCCGGCGGGGCCGTGGCCCGGACCGGCCGGAGGACTCGGCGGAAGGCGGGGTGCCGCCGTGTGTGCCCCGGCCGGCAGCCGGGGCACACACGGCGAAGGGAGCCCTTCCTCTCAGAAGCGGCCCCGCGCCGGACGGCGTATCGCGGTGCCGCCGTCCTCCCGGGGCCGCCACGGCAGCTCCGCGACGACCGTGGTGGGGCCGCCCGCGGGGGAGTCGATGGCGAGCAGTCCGTCCACCGCCCCCAGCCGCTCGGCGAGACCCGCGAGGCCCGAGCCGGGCTCGGCCTCGGCCCCGCCCTGCCCGTCGTCGGTGACCTGGAGGAGCAGTCGGCCCTCCACTCGCCACACGTCCACCGAGGCGCGCGTCGCGCGGGCGTGCTTGCTGATGTTCTGGAGGAGTTCGGAGACGGTGAAGTACGCGATGCCCTCGATCGCCGGGGCGGGCCGGTGCGGCAGGTCCACCTCCACCTCGACCGGCACGGCGCAGCGGGAGGCGACCGAGGACAGGGCGGCGTCCAGGCCCCGGTCGGTGAGGACGGCGGGGTGGATGCCCCGGGCCAGGTCCCGCAGCTCCTGAAGCGCCGTCTTCACCTCGCCGTGCGCCTCGTCGACCATGCGCGCGGCGGTCTCCGGGTCCTCCAGCAGCTTCTCCTTCGCGAGCCCCAGATCCATGGCGAGGGCGACGAGCCTGGCCTGGGCGCCGTCGTGCAGGTCGCGTTCGATGCGGCGCAGGTCGGCGGCCGCCGTGTCCACCACGACGCCCCGGTCCGACTCCAGTTCGTCCACCCGGTTCGCGAGCCGTGAGGGGCTCAGCAGCCCGAGGACCAGCAGCCGGTCCACGGAGGTCAGACCCCGCACCACCCACGGCGTCAGCAGCGTCAGACCGAGGCCGACCACGCAGGTGTACGCGATCTCCCAGACGCTGTCCAGGTACTCGCCGTGCCGCATGTCGCCGTAGTACTGGAGACCGTCGTGGCCCACGCTGGAGGGGACCGCCCAGTGCCACAGCGGGTAGGTGAACAGCGCCCAGCCCGTGGCCCACAGCGTCACCGACAGGCAGAAGGCGAACACGGCCCACGGGAAGTGCAGGAGGCTGTACAGCAGATGCCGCCAGGACACCCCGCTGCGCAGCGTCGCCCCCACCCACGACAGCGGCGAGGCTTTCTTCGGCCGCACCGGGCGCGGGGAGTCGATCTTCAGGCCGAGCAGCGCCCGAGCCCGTGCCCGCTCCAGCGCGCCGATGCCGCGGCAGGCCGCCAGCCCACCCGCGAGTACCGGGATGCCGAGGAAGGTGACGAGCAGACCCGCTCCGAGTGACAGCATCGTCACCGCGAGGGTGAAGGTGCCGATGCTGATCGGCAGGCTCAGGAGCAGATACCCGAACTCCCGCCACATGCGCGCCCCCAGCGGCGCGCGGAGCGCCGAACCGAGCCCGGAGGGCCGGTGCTCTCCGGGACGGCCGGGGCCGCCCGGCGCACCCGCCGCGCCCCGTCCGGCCTCCGCGGGGGACCGGAAGCTCATTCCCTGCCCGTAATCCGTGGCCATCGGTCTCGTCCTTCTGCTCGTGTCGTGTCGTGTGGGCCGTACGTCCGCCCGGTCCGGCCGCGCGGTGTGCGGGCCGTGCGCGTGTTCACCCGCACCGCGGGGTTCTCGCCTCTCAGACTGCTCCGGTTCCTCGGCGCGGACCATGGAGCGTGTCGGCGTCCCCGGCCGGGGGTTTTCCCCATCCACCGGTGTGCGGGGGTCTTCTCACCCACCGGTGCGCGGCTCAGCGTCCGACCGCTCTGCCCGCGCGGTTGCGCGCCGCCGCCGGTTCGCGGTCGCGCCAGGGCAGTTCGGCGGTGATCGTCGTCGGGCCGCCGACCGGTGACTCGATGACGAACAGGCCGTCCACGGCCCCCAGCCGGTCCGCGAGCCCCGCCATGCCGGAACCCCCGTCGAGCGATGCCCCGCCCCGGCCGTCGTCCGCGACCTGGATGAGCAGCCGATCGCCGGCCCGCCACACGTCCACCGAGGCGGAGGAGGCCCCGCTGTGCTTGCTGACGTTCTGGAGGAGTTCGGAGACGGTGAAGTACGCGATGCCCTCGATCGCCTCGGCGGGCCGCGCCGGGAGGTCCGCCGTCACCTTGACCGGCACGGTGCAACGGGAGGCGACGGAGGACAGGGCGGCGTCCAGGCCCCGGTCGGTGAGGACGGCGGGGTGGATGCCCCGGGCCAGGTCCCGCAGCTCCTGAAGGGCGAGCTTCACCTCGCCGTGCGCCTCGTCGACCATGCGCGCGGCGGTCTCCGGGTCCTCCAGCAGCTTCTCCTTCGCGAGCCCCAGTCCCATGGCGAGGGCGACGAGCCTGGCCTGGGCGCCGTCGTGCAGGTCGCGTTCGATGCGGCGCAGGTCGGCGGCCGCCGTGTCCACCACGACGCCCCGGTCCGACTCCAGTTCGGCTATCCGTCGCTCCAGCGTGTCGGAGGGGGAGAGGAAGCCGCGCACCATCGCCCGGTCCCCGTTGGCCAGACCCCGGGCCACGAAGGGCAGGACCGGCCAGAAGGTGAACAGCCCGGTGAGGGACACCACGAACGAGGCGATGCCCCACGGCAGCCGTATGAACGAGTAGAGCGTCGTACGCCAGGCCACCGGGTCCCGCAGCTCCGTCCACAGACGGCTGAGGAAACCCTCCCCCGTCCGCCACGGCAGGCGCGAGGGCTCCTCGACGCGCAGCCCCAGCAGCTTCCTGGCTCGGGCCCGCTCCGCGCGGCCGAGCAGACGCGCCCCGCGCAGCCCGATGGCGAGCACCGGGAGCCCCACGACCGTCACCGCGAGGCTGAGTCCGACCGAGACGAAGACCACGACGTACACGAAGCCGACCAGGGTCATCGGCAGGTTCACCAGGAGCTGCACGATCTCCTTCCACGTGTGCCGGGGAAAGGCGTAACGCGCCGGTGGCAGTTGGTCGGAGCCCGGTCCACGGGCGTCTTCTGCGGTCATGACACCCAGCCTGCCGGTCCGCGAGCCCCCGCGCCATGAGGTCCACCGCCAAGCCGAACTGAGGAAAACCCCACCCTCGGAAGAGTGAGGCCGGGACGGGCCCGAGCGCGACCGCTTGTCCGCGTGCGGAGGGGGCTTCTCGGGTGTGGACGAGGCCCGGAGCGCGGCGCGAGGCTCGGGGGTGTGGGGTGCCCCGGGCCTTGGGGGGGCGGACGCCGCGTCTCGGGCGCGGGTACGGGCCCGAACCTGGGAGGCGAGTCCGGCGCGCGGCCGAGGCCACATGCGCCGGCCAGGCCCGGCGTCCCGGCCCAAGGCCCGGCCCGTCGCCCCGGCGCGGTAGCTAGCTCGGGCCTCGTCTCCCGGGCCGGCCCGCCCCGGCCCCTAACCCACGCCCGGTCCCCGGCCCAGGCCGCCCGGCGTCCCACCCCCCCCAGCCCCGCCCCCAGCCCCGGTTCCCGTCCCGCCCCCACCCCCGGACCCCGTCCCGCGCTCGCCCCGGCTCCCCTCCCGCGTCCGGCCGCTCACCCCGTGGCGAGCCGCCCGGTGGTCGCGCTCACGTTCCGGCCCGCAAGCTCGTGGCCCCCGGCCCACAAGCCCATGCCCCCCGGCCCGACCCAGCCGTCAGCCCCGTCCCTGCCCCCCTCGCCGCCCCCGTCCCCGCCCCTCCGCCGCCCCCTCACCGCCCCGTCCCGCCCCCCTCTGCCCCCTCTCCCCGCCCCCGATTTCCCGTCCCGTGGCCGTCCAGGAGCAGACTCGCTGCTTACCTCCCCTTTAGCAGGCCCTAGACTCCCGTGCGTGTGTGCCGCCGTCGCGCGGGGCGCTCCAGTGGACTCCGGGAATCTCGCCGGGGCACCCACCGGAGCCCTCTCACCGGACGGCACCGGACGCGAGGAGCCCTGAGGGACCCGGCAGCGACAGGCCGGGAAACGGGGGCGCAACCACGATGTGACGGAGCGGAGGGGCGGACGTGCCGGGACCGATCGATCCGACCGACCCGGGCGGGATCGCCGTACCCGGACTGCCGGGCGCCCCCGGAGCGCCGGGCGCCCCGGGCACCGGCGGCGCGCACTCCGTGGCCCTCGCGGCGGACTACTTCCACGCCTACTCGGTGGTCGGCGTCCTCGCCGCCGTCGGCGTGCTCTTCGTGGCCTTCGCCTTCGGCGCGGGCCGGCTGCTGCGCCCCGTCGTCCCCACCCCCGAGAAACTCCTCACCTACGAATGCGGCGTCGACCCCGTCGGCGAGGGCTGGGCCCACACCCAGGTCCGCTACTACGTGTACGCCTTCCTCTACGTGATCTTCGCCGTCGACTCGATCTTCCTGTTCCCCTGGGCGACCGTGTTCGCCGGCCCCGGTTACGGCGCGACGACCCTCGTGGAGATGTTCGTCTTCCTCGGGTTCCTCGCCATCGGACTGCTGTACGCCTGGAAGAAGGGCGTCCTGGAATGGACGTGACACCCCCCGCGGCCCCGGCCGCGCACGCCGACCCGCTCGCCGCCGCCACGGCCGGCCCCGTCGACCTCCCCGATCCCGCGCCGGCGCCGGGCGGCCGGCTGGGCGTGCTCTCGCGGCTGGCCCCGCAGCCCATGAAGGTCGTCCTCAACTGGGGACGCCGCTACAGCCTCTGGGTCTTCAACTTCGGCCTCGCGTGCTGCGCCATCGAGTTCATCGCGGCCTCCATGTCCCGCCACGACTTCATCCGGCTCGGGGTCATCCCCTTCGCGCCCGGCCCCCGCCAGGCGGACCTGATGGTCGTCTCCGGGACCGTCACCGACAAGATGGCGCCCGCCGTCAAACGCCTCTACGAGCAGATGCCCGAGCCGAAGTACGTCATCTCCTTCGGCGCCTGCTCCAACTGCGGCGGCCCCTACTGGGACTCGTACTCCGTGACCAAGGGCGTCGACCAGATCATCCCCGTCGACGTCTACGTGCCCGGCTGCCCGCCCCGGCCCGAGGCGCTGCTCCAGGGCATCCTCAAGCTCCAGGAGAAGATCGCCCGCGAATCCCTCGGCGAGCGCTACGCCCACGGCCGCCGCACCCCCGTCGCGGCCCTGCGCAGCGGACTCGTCACCCCGCCGCCCGCCCCCGGGGAGGGATCGCGGTGACCGGCTGGCTGCCCCAGGAACCCACCGAACTCTTCGGCCCCGAGGCCGCGGCCGAGGAGGCGTACGGCCTCCTGACCGTCGACGTGCCCGCCGGCACGTGGACCACGGCGCTCGAAACCGCCCGCCGCACCCTCGGCTGCACCTACTTCGACTGGCTCAGCGCCGTCGACGAGCCCGGCACCGGCTTCCGGGTCTGCGCGCACGTCGTCGCGCTCGCCCCCGTACGCCGTCTCCTGCTGCGGACGACGGTGCCGCACGAGGCGCCCGTCCTCGCCTCCGCCGTGGGCGTGTACGCCGGGGCCGCCTGGCACGAACGCGAGACCCACGAGATGTTCGGCGTCCGCTTCGAGGACCACCCCGGGCTCACCCCGCTGCTGCTCCCCGAGAACTTCGAGGGCCACCCCCTGCGCAAGGACTTCGTGCTCGCCGCCCGCGTCGCGAAGGCGTGGCCCGGCGCGAAGGAGCCCGGCGAGTCCGGCCACGGCGCGCCGAAACGACGCCAGATGCTGCCGCCGGGCGTACCCGACCCGAACGAGTGGGGCCCCCTCAAGGGGCAACTGCCGGACGCCCCGGCCCGTCCCGCGCGCGGCGCCCGCGCCGCGGCGGGGGAGCGGCCCGCCCGCCGTACCCGTACCGCGGCCGGCGGCTCGGCCGCCCAGCGCGGGGAGGCGGCCGCCACCCCGGCGACCGCGGGGAAGTCCGCACAGCCCGGAGAGTCGCTGGAGCCCGGACAGAAGGCGGACGGCGCCCCCGGGCCCCAGGACCCCGCCGGGCAGGCGCCCACGGCACCCGCCCGCCCGGCCGGTCCGCGCCGCGCGCGCAGCGCCTCGGCCGGCTCCGCCTCGCAGCGCGCCGCTACGACACCCGACGAGGTGGGCAAGGGCGGCGGCGAGACGGCTCCGGCGCCCGGCCACCGTGAGGACGCGACCGCGCCTTCGCCCGAAGGACCCGCCGCGACCGCCGCGCCGCCCGCCAAGGGCAGCGCGGACGCCCCCTGGCACCACGCGCGCCCCGCCTTCGAGGAGCCGGGGGAGGAGGCCGAGGCGAAGTCCGGGGAGGAGCCCGCGCGGAAGCCCGGTGAGCGGCCGGACGGGAAGCGGGAACGCCCCGCCCCCGGGCCGCCCGCTTCCGAGGACCCCGGCCCGGACGGCGGGACCGCCCCCGAGGCAGGTCCCGAGACGGCCCCCGGGCCCGCCCCCGGAACCGCCCCCCAAGAAGACGACCGGCCCCCCGAGCCCCCCGCCGGAGGCGACCCCGCGTGAACGACGTCCTCAGCGTCGCCCTGCGACTCGTCATCGTCTTCGTCGGCTTCCTCGCCCTGCCGCTGATCGTCGGACAGGCCGAGCACAAGGTCATGGCCCATATGCAGGGCCGGCTCGGCCCCATGTACGCGGGCGGGTTCCACGGCTGGGCCCAGCTCATGGCCGACGGCGTGAAGTTCGCGCAGAAGGAGGACGTCGTCCCGGCCGAGGCCGACGCGAGGATCTTCCGGCTCGCGCCCGCCGTCGCCCTGCTCCCGTACCTCCTGGTCCTGCTGGTCATCCCGGTCGGCCCCGGCGAGGGGGCCGTCGGGCAGGTGGTCGACGCCGGGCTGTTCTTCGCGCTCGCCGTCCTCGGGGTCGGCGTGCTCGGCTCGCTCATGGCCGGGTGGGCCTCGGCCAACAAGTTCTCGCTGCTCGGCGGTCTGCGCACCGCCGCCCAGCTGCTCGCGTACGAACTGCCGATGCTGCTGGCCGCCGCCTCCGTCGCGATGGCCGCCGGAACGGTCTCCCTGCCCGGCATCCTCGACGCCTTCGCGTGGTGGTGGCTGCCCTGGCAGATCGTCGGCGCCCTCGTCTTCTTCGTCGCCGGGCTCGCCGAACTGCAACGACCGCCCTTCGACATGCCGGTGGCCGACTCGGAGATCATCTTCGGCGCGTACACCGAGTACACCGGTCTGCGGTTCGCGCTGTTCCTGCTCGCCGAGTACGCCGGGATCGTCATCCTCTGCGGACTGACCACCGTCCTGTTCCTGGGCGGCTGGCACGGGCCCTGGGGCGCGGACGGCCTCGGCTGGGTGTGGACCCTGCTCAAGACCGCGGTCCTCGCCTTCGTCGTGATCTGGCTACGCGTCACCTACCCCCGCCTGCGCGAGGACCAGCTCCAGAAGCTGTCCTGGACCGTGCTGATCCCCCTCGCCCTCGCCCAGATCGCCCTCACCGGCGTCGTCAAAGTGGTGATCTCCTAGATGTCTCCGATCCCTGGTACGGGGCTGGCCAAGGGCCTCGCCGTGACCCTGCGCACCATGACGCGGAAGAGCGTCACCGCCCAGTACCCCGAGACGCTGCCCGCGCTGCCGCCGCGCAGCCGCGGGGTCATCGGGCTGTTCGAGGAGAACTGCACGGTCTGCATGCTGTGCGCCCGCGAATGCCCCGACTGGTGCATCTACATCGACTCCCACAAGGAGACGGTGCCGCCCGCCGCGCCCGGCGGACGCGAGCGCAGCCGCAACGTCCTCGACCGCTTCGCCATCGACTTCTCGCTCTGTATGTACTGCGGCATCTGCATCGAGGTGTGCCCCTTCGACGCGCTGTTCTGGTCCCCGGAGTTCGAGTACGCCGAGACCGACATCCGCGACCTGACCCACGAGCGCGACAAGCTGCGCGAGTGGATGTGGACCGTTCCCGAACCGCCCGCGCTCGACCCGGGCGCCGAGGAACCCAAGGAACTCGCCGCCGCCCGCAAGGCCGCCGACAAACTCGCCGCCGCCCAGGAGGCGGAGGCCGCGGCCGCCGCGGAGGCCGCGCCCGGCCCGGCACCGGCCGCCCCCACCGCCCCGGCCCCGGCCCCGGCCGGCCCGGCACCGGGCGCGAAAGCCGTCCCCGGCGACCAGGCGGCCCGCGGCGACCAGGCGGCCCGGGACGACGAGGCGGCCCGCGGCGACCAGGCGGCCCCGGGCGACCAGCCCGCCCCCGGCGACCGTCCGGAAGCGGGGCAGGAGTGAGTCCGACCGCCGCCCTCGCCTCCGCCGCGCTCGCCGCCGCCCCGGCCCCCGACCAGGCCCCGCAGGGGTTCCTCTCGCCGACCGGCGTCGAGATCGCCTTCCTCCTCTTCGGGCTCGTCACCTTCGGCGCCGCGATCGTCACGGTGACCACGAAGCAGCTCGTGCACGCCGCGCTGTGGCTCGTCGTCACCCTCGGCGGCCTCGCCGTCGAGTACCTCCTGCTCACCGCCGAGTTCATCGCGTGGGTGCAGGTCCTCGTCTACGTCGGTTCCGTCGTCGTCCTCCTCCTGTTCGGGCTCATGCTCACCCGGGCGCCCATCGGCCGCTCCCCGGACGCCGACTCCGCGAACCGCCCGGTCGCCCTCGGCGTCGCCGTCCTCGCGGCCGGAGCGCTCGTCTGGGTCGTCACGGACGCCTTCCGCACCACCTGGATCGACCTCGACGGCGCCCACCCCCAGGGCAGTACCGCCGTCACCGGCTCCTTCCTCTTCCGGCACTGGGTACTGCCCTTCGAAGCGCTCTCCGTGCTCCTGCTCGCCGCGCTCGTCGGCGCGATCGTGCTGTCACGGCGCAACGCCAGGAACACGCCCCCGCCGCGCCGTACCCCTCCGCCCCGCCGCGTGTCACCGCCCCGCGCCCCGCGCCCCGGCCGTACGCCGGGTGGTCCCACGGCCCGCGCCACCGCGACCGGCACCCCCGCCGCCCCGTCGTCGCCCGGCGCGCGGCCCGCCGAGCCCGAGCCCCCGAAGGACGCGCGCTGATGCACCTCGCCTATCCCGCCGTCCTCTCGGCGCTCCTGTTCGGCACCGGCCTCTACGGCATCCTGGCCCGCCGCAACGCGATCCTCGTGCTCATGGCCGTCGAGCTGATGCTCAACGCCGTCAACCTCAACCTCGTCGCCTTCGACGTGTGGCTGCGCGACCGCCTGCACGCCGGGCAGGCGCTCACGCTGTTCACCGTCGCCGTCGCCGCCGCCGAGATCGGCATCGGCCTCGCCATCGTGCTCGCCGTGTACCGCAACCGGGGCAGCTCCGACCTCGACCGCCTCCGCGACACCGCAGAACACCCCGACGGCCCCGACGACGGACCGGACGGACCGTACGACGGCCCCGGAGGACTCCCCGACGGCCGGCCCGACCCCACCGGAACCCTCCCCTCCGGCCGTACCGGCGGCACCCGGCCCCGCGGAGCCGCAGCGTGAACACGACCACCCTCGCCGTCCTCGTCCCCCTCCTGCCGTTCCTCGGCGCGCTCGCGGGACTCCTGCTCGGCCGCACCGCGCCCGCCTTCGTCCGGCCGCTCGCCGTCCTCCCCGTCCTGGCCGCCGCCGTCCTCGCCGTCCTCCTCGCCGTCCGCCAGGGCGGGGGAGCGGCCGTCGACGCCTCGACCCGGCTCACCCCCACCGGCTCCGTGCCCGTCGACCTCGCCCTGCACCTCGACGGGTTCGCGGTCCTCGTCGCCGTCCTGGTCACCGTCGTGTCGCTCTGCGTGCAGCTCTACTCGACCGGCTACCTCCGCGACGACCCGCGCTACCCCTCGTACGCGGCGCTCGTCTCCCTCTTCACCTCCGCGATGCTGCTCGTCGTCTACTCCGGCGATCTCATGGTGCTGCTCGTCGGCTGGGAGGTCATGGGCATCTGCTCGTACTTCCTCATCGGCCACTACTGGGAGACCCCCGAGGCCCGCGCCGCCTCCCTCAAGGCGTTCCTCGTCACCAAACTCGGCGACGTCCCCTTCCTGTTCGGCCTGTTCGCGCTCGCGGCCGACACCGGTTCCTTCCGCGTCACCGAGATCCTCCGGGCCGTCTCCCACGGCGGACTCGACCACCCGACGCTCATCGCGCTGCTCCTGCTCGCCGGGGTCGCCGGGAAGTCCGCGCAGTTCCCGCTGCACACCTGGCTGCCCGACGCCATGGCCGGCCCCACCCCGGTGTCCGCGCTGATCCACGCCGCCACCATGGTCGCCGCCGGCGTCTACTTCGTGGCCCGGCTGCTGCCCGTCTTCACCGCCTCCGCCGCCGCGCTGGTCGTGCTCGCCGTCATGGCCGCCCTCACCATGACCGGCTCCGCGCTCGCCGCCCTCGCCCAGGACGACATCAAACGCGTCCTCGCCTACTCCACAGTCGGCCAGCTCGGCTACATGACCGGCGCCCTCGCCGTCGGCGACCGCGGCGCCGCCGTCTTCCACCTCCTGTCCCACGGCGCCTTCAAGGCGCTGCTGTTCCTCGCCGCCGGAGTCGTCATCCACGCCGCCGGCACCAACTCCCTCGCCGCCATGTCCCGCATGCCGGGGCTGCGCGCCCGCATCCCCGACGCCTTCTGGACGATGACCGTCGCCCTCCTCGCGCTCGCCGCGATCCCCCCGTTCAGCGGCTTCTTCTCCAAGGAGGCCGTGCTGGGCGCCGCCGAGCACGCCGCGACCGGCGACGCCGCCGGCGTCCCCGGCGCGGCGGGCTGGATCGTCCTGGTCGCCGGACTCGTCACCGCCGTGCTCACCGGCGCCTACGCGACCCGCCTCTGGCTCCTCGTCGGCGCCCCCGGCAGGAGGACCGGCCCCGACCCGGCGAAGGCCGAGCCCGCGACCACCGAGACGCACCACCCCACCCCCGTCGTCATGAACGTCATCCTGTGGGTCCTCGCCGTGCCCTCCCTCCTCTTCGGGCTGACCGCCGGCGTCCTGCCCGACTGGTTCGACAGCCGCTCCCTCACCCCGACCCTCACCACCTCCGTCCTGGGCACCGGCGTCGCCCTCGTCGGCGTCGTCCTCACCTACGGGGCCTGGCGGCACACCGTCGCCCTCGCCGCGCAGTACCCCCTCGGCGCCGTCACCGCCGACCCCGGAGCCGACTCCGGCCGCACCGAGGCCGAGGCCATCGCGAGCCACGCCGCCGTCTACGGCGACATCTCGGGCGCCGCCGACCCGGCCGACCCCGGCCGGCTCCTGCTCGGCCCCCTGCACCGCCACGCCGCCGCCGGATTCCACCTCGACGCCGTGTACGCCGCCCTCTTCGAGCGGCCCGTACGCGCCGCCGCCGTCCTCGTACGCTTCCTCGACGCGGCCGTCGTCGACACCTACGTACGCGGGGCCGCCGCCGGACCGAAACTCCTGGGCGCCGCCGTACGCCGCGCCCAGACCGGCAACACGCAGACCTATCTCGGGGCGCTCCTCGCCGGCTCCGTCGTCCTGGCCGTCGCGGCCGTCCTCTACGCAGCGGCAGGAGCCTGAACCGTGGCCCAGATCGTGGATATCAACGAGTCGGCGATGCGTATCCTGCTCGCCGTGGTCGTCGTCGGCCCGCTCGTCGGCGCGGCCACCGCCCTGCTCCCGGCACCGCCCGGCCTCAAGGGCAGAGACCCCGGCCAGGCCGTCCTGCGCCACGGCGTCCTCGTCACCGGCGTGATCCTCGCCGCGAGCATCGCGCTCGCCCTCGGCTTCGACCGCGACCACGCGGCGAACATGCAGGCCACCACCGACATCAGCTGGATCGCCGCGCTCGACGTGCGCGTCCACCTCGGTATCGACGGCATCTCGCTCCCCCTCCTCGTCCTGACCGCGCTCCTGACCTTCCTGTGCGCGCTCTACAGCTACTTCAAGATGCCCGCGGGCCCGTCCCCCCGGGCGTTCGTCGCCCTGCTGCTCCTCCTGGAGTCCGGCTGCCTCGCGACCTTCGCCGTCCTCGACCTCGTGCTGTTCTTCCTGGCCTTCGAGATGGTCCTCGTCCCGATGTACTTCCTCATCGCCCGCTGGGGCGGCGCGAAGCGGGAGGCGGCCGCCTGGAAGTTCATCCTGTTCACGCTGGTCGGCTCCGCCGTCATGCTGCTCGGACTCCTCCTGATCGGGCTCAAGGCGGGCACCTTCGACATGGTGGCACTCGCCACTGACAACGGCTCAGGTCTGACGAAGTCCGTGCAGGTCACCGCCGTTCTCGCGATCGGGATCGGACTCGCCGTCAAGGCCCCCGTGTGGCCCCTGCACAGCTGGCTGCCGGACGCCCACACCGCCGCCCCCACCGTCGGCTCCGTCATGCTCGCCGGGGTCCTGCTCAAGATGGGCACCTACGGGTTCGTACGCGTCGCCCTGCCCATCGCCCCCGACGGCATGCACACCTTCGCGCCCTACCTCGGGGCCCTCGCCGCCGCCGGCATCGTCTACGGCTCCCTCGCCTGCCTCGCCCTCGTACGGCGCGGAGCGCACGGCGACCTCAAACGCCTCGTCGCCTACTCCTCCGTCGGCCACATGGGCTTCGTCCTGCTCGGCATCGCCTCCATGACGCCCACCGGCGTCAACGGCGCCCTCTTCGCCAACATCGCCCACGGACTCGTCACCGGGCTGCTCTTCTTCCTCGTCGGCGCCCTCAAGGACCGCGCGGGCACCGCCGACCTCGACACCCTCGCCGGATCGGCCGGCGCCGCGCTCTACGGCCGCGCCCCGCGCTTCGCCGTCCTCCTCGCGTTCACCGCCGTCGCCTCCCTCGGCCTGCCCGGACTCGCCGGGTTCTGGGGCGAGATGCTCACCATGTTCGGCGCCTTCGACCCCGCCGCCGGACTCAGCCGCCCCGCGTTCCTCACGTACATGGCCGTCGCCGGACTCGGCACCCTGCTCACCGCCGCCTACCTCCTCATGGTCGTACGGCGCGTCTGCATGGGCCCCCTGCCGCTCCAGTCCGAACCCGCCCCGGCCACCGGTACGAGCGAGCACCCCGCTTCCGTACCGGCGTCCCCCGACGGGGCGTCCCCGGCCTCGCTCGACGCGCCGCGCGCCACGCCCGCGCCCCTCCTGCTCGACGCCCCCGACGAGCCCTACACCTCGCCGGAACCCGCCCAGCGGCCCTTCGCCGACCTGCGCGGCCACGAGGCGGCCACCTGGCTGCCGCTGGTCGCCCTCACCGTCCTCGCCGGACTCTGGCCCGCGCTGCTGCTCGGCCTCACCGACCCGGCCGTCCACCAGCTCCTCGCGGGAGGCGCGGCATGACCACCCTCGTGCAGTCCGTCGACTGGCTCGCCCTCGCACCCCCCGTCCTCACCGCGCTGTCCGCCCTCGCGCTGCTGGTCACGGACCTCTTCCTGCCCGAGCACCGCAAGGGCCTCCTCGGCTGGCTCGCCGCCGCCGGACTCACCCTCGCCCTGCTGTCCCTGCTGCCGCTCCTGGACGGCGACCGCACCACGTTCTGCCTGAACGACGGCTCCCGCGCGTGCGCCTACAGCGCCGACCACTTCACCCTCGTCATCCAGCTGCTCGTCCTCGGCGGCGCCCTCGTCACGACCCTGCTGTCCCTGACAGCCGTCGAGGACCTCGCGCTGCCCGCCGGCGAGTACTGGTTCCTGCTGCTCGCCTCCGCGTCCGGCGCCGCCCTGCTGCCCGCCTCCCGCGACCTCGCGACCCTCGTCGTCGCCCTGGAGGTCGCCTCCCTGCCCGGCTTCGCCCTCGTCGGCCTCAGACACGGCGACCGGCGCTCCTCCGAGGCCGCCCTCAAGTTCTTCCTGTCCTCCGTCGCCGCGACCGCCGTCACCCTCCTCGGCGTGAGCTTCGTCTACGCGACGACCGGCACCCTCCACCTCACCGACCTCGCCGAGGGCCTCCAGCACGTCGACGGCCAGTTCCAGACCCTCGCCCGCGCCGGAGTCGCCCTCACCCTCGTCGGCTTCGCGTTCAAGACGGCCGCCGTCCCCTTCCACTTCTGGGTCCCCGACACCTACGCCGGCGCGCCCCTGCCCGTCGCGGCCTACCTCTCCGTCGTCGGCAAGGCCGTCGGCTTCACCGGCCTCGCCCTGATCACCGTCCTCGGCTTCCCCTCCTACGCCGACGTGTGGGGGCCCGCCCTCGCCGTGCTCGCCGCCCTCACCATGACCGCGGGCAACGCCGCGGCCCTGCGCCAGCGCGCCGACCGCCTCACCTCGGCGGTACGCCTCCTCGCGTGGTCCTCCGTCGGCCAGGCCGGCTACCTCCTCGTACCGCTCGCCGCCGCCGCGTACACCGACCACCCCGAGCACGCCCTCGGCTCGACCGTGGCCTACGCCCTCATGTACGGCGTCGTGAACCTGGGCGCCTTCGCGGTCGTCGCCGCCGTCGCCCGCGTACGCCCCGGGGGCCGCCTGAGCGACTACCGGGGCCTGTACGCCGAGCGCCCCGCGCTCGCGCTCCTGCTCGCCTTCTTCCTGCTGTGCCTGGCCGGACTCCCGCCGGGCCTCGTCGGCCTGTTCGCCAAGGTCACCGTGTTCTCCGCGGCCGTCGACGCGGGCCTCGGCTGGCTCGCCGTCCTCATGGCCCTCAACGTCGCCGTCGCCCTCGTCTACTACCTGCGCTGGACCGCCGAACTCTTCCGTCCCGCCACCGCACCCCAGACGACCCCGGCCGCCGGCCCGGCGCGGCCCCCGGCCGACCCGACGACGGCGGCCCCCGCGCTCGCGTCCGGCGGCCCCACGATCCCCGTACCGTTCCCCCTCACGGCCGCCCTGGCCCTGACCGGTCTCCTCGCCCTGGCCCTCTCGGGCGCCCCGCAGCTCATCCTCCGCTTCACCACGACCGCCCTCTTCTGAGAAGGGCGTGCCCCTCCTCTTCTGACGGGAACGCGTCCCAAACACCGGCGGTCGTCACTCGTACGGACGACGGCCGGAGCCGACGCGCGCCGGGGAACCTGAGCCCTCCGCCTGGCGTTGACCAGTACGGGAGGGTCCACTGGAGAGTGAAGGCACCGCTCCGAGGCACCCGCAGAGACAGCAGCGTGACAGCAGCACCCCCGCGGTACCGACACCGTGGAACACCCGCAGAGACAGCAGTAGAGGGTCCCCCTGCCGCACCACTTGGAGGGCGTACCGTGCACCGCCGGCACAATGGCTTGAAAACCGCCGTACTCCTCGGAGGGCTCTCCGCCCTCATCCTCGTCATCGGCAGCTTCTTCGGCACCACCGGCCTGGTCGTGGCGCTGGTCATCGCCCTCGGCACCAACGCCTACGCCTACTGGAACAGCGACAAGCTGGCCCTGCGCGCGATGCGGGCCCGCCCCGTGAGCGAGTTCGAGGCCCCCGGCCTGTACCGCATGGTCCGCGAGCTCTCCACCGAGGCCCGCCAGCCCATGCCGCGCCTCTACATCTCGCCGACCGAGGCCCCCAACGCCTTCGCGACCGGCCGCAACCCGCGCAACGCCGCCGTGTGCTGCACCGACGGCATCCTGCGCCTGCTCGACGAACGCGAACTGCGCGGCGTCATCGGCCACGAACTCAGCCACGTCTACAACCGCGACATCCTGATCTCCTCGGTCGCGGGCGCCCTCGCCTCCGTGATCATGTTCCTGGTCAACTTCGCGTGGCTGATCCCGGTCGGCCGCTCCGACGACGACGAGGGCCCCGGAATCCTCGGCATGCTCCTGGTCATGCTGCTGGGCCCGATCGCGGCCTCCGTGATCCAGCTCGCGATCAGCCGCTCCCGCGAGTACCAGGCCGACGCCTCGGGCGCCCAGCTCACCGGCGACCCCCTGGCCCTCGCCTCGGCGCTGCGCAAGCTGGAGACGGGCACCAAGCAGCTCCCGCTGCCGCCCGAGCCGCGCATCGAGACGGCGAGCCACATGATGATCGCGAACCCCTTCCGGCCCGGCCAGGGACTCTCCAGAATGTTCTCCACGCATCCGCCCATGGCGGAGCGCATCGCCCGGCTCGAACAGATGGCAGGTCGCCGCCCGTGAAGACACTCCTCAACATCATCTGGCTCGTGCTGAGCGGATTCTGGCTGTTCTTGGCCTATCTGCTCGCCGGGGCGATCCTCTGCGTCACGATCATCGGCATCCCCTTCGGCATAGCGTCGTTCCGCATCGGCGTGTACGCCCTCTGGCCTTTCGGCTACTCCGCCGTCGAACGCCGCGACGCGGGCCCCGCGTCCTGCGTGGGCAACGTGCTGTGGCTCGTCCTCGCGGGCTGGTGGCTCGCCCTGGGGCACATCGCCACCGGCATCGCCCTGTGCGTCACGATCATCGGCATCCCGCTGGGCATCGCCAACTTCAAGCTCATCCCGGTCTCGCTCATGCCCCTGGGCCGCGAGATCGTCCGTACCGGGGAACGGTTCGCGGCGACCCCCGGGACGTGAGCCCCGAGGACCCCGGGCCCTGGGCCCTGGGGCCTGGGGCCTGGGGCCTGGTCCACGGGCTCCGGCCCGGAAGGCAGCGGGTGACTGCGGTGACGGGGTTGTGACACGCCCTGGGCAACCCGGCAAGTGACCTTCGGCGTCCTTCGGGGTAGCGGTCGCCCAGAGCCGCGCGGAGCGGGCCGGCACCGGCCCCACGGGGTGCGGCGGCCGCGCGGACGGACCGGAGTACTCACGAAGGGCAGGACACAGGCATGGGCATCGTCAGCTGGATCATCCTCGGGCTGCTGGCCGGCGTGGTCGCCAAGATCCTGCTGCCGGGCAGGGACCCGGGCGGGCTCGTCGGCACCACACTGATCGGCGTGCTCGGCGCCTTCCTCGGCGGCTGGATCTCGGCCCGCTTCCTCGACCACCCCATCAGCAAGGACTTCTACGACGGCGCCACCTGGGCGGCCGCGATCGGCGGCTCCCTGGTCCTGCTCATCGCCTACCGCCTCGTCTTCGGCAACTCCCGCGACTGAGGCGCTGGGGTGGCTCGTGACGCGGAGCGGGATTGACGTGGAGCGGACGTGGCGTGGAGCGGGCGGGGGCGGGCACCGATGACCAGTGCCCGCCCCCGCCCGCTCCACCCGGCGCCCCCGCGACGGTGCCCGCCGCCCACCGAGGCTCTACCGGGACCGGATCACCGGTAGTTCACGAACTGCAGCGCGAAGTCGAAGTCGCGCCCCTTGAGCAGGGCGATGACCTGCTGCAGATCGTCCCGGCTCTTCGAGGACACCCGCAGCTCGTCGCCCTGGACCTGGGCCTTGACGCCCTTGGGGCCCTCGTCGCGGATGATCTTGGCGACCTTCTTGGCGTTCTCCTGCGAGATGCCCTCCTCGACGGAGGCGAACAGCTTGTACTCCTTGCCGGAGACCTGCGGCTCGCCCGCGTCCAGGGACTTCAGCGAGATCCCGCGCTTGACGAGCTTGGACTGGAACACGTCGAGGATCGCCTTCACGCGCTCCTCGGAGTTCGCCTCCATGAGGATCTTCTCGCCGGACCACGCGATCGAAGCGCCGACGCCCTTGAAGTCGTAGCGCTGCGAGATCTCCTTGGCGGCCTGGTTGAGGGCGTTGTCGACCTCCTGCCGCTCGACCTTCGAGACGATGTCGAAACTGGAGTCGGCCATGTGCTGTGGCTCCTTGGATCGGGATGCGTAGGGGCTGCGACCCCCAACGGGCCGCACCCCCAAAGCCTAGCCACCGCCCCGCCCCCGGGAGCCGCTCTATCGGGTGGCGGACCACCCCCACCGATCAGGTATTGTTTACGTCGTTGCCAGGGAACACCCGCTCCGGCGGAGTCCCCCAGCAGCATCCCAGGCGGTGTGCCCGAGCGGCCAAAGGGAGCAGACTGTAAATCTGCCGGCTCAGCCTTCCCAGGTTCGAATCCTGGCGCCGCCACAGGACGGGAAACCCCGTCCGACCTGCTTCAACCGCAGGTCGGACGGGGTTTCTTCGTGTGTGCAAGTGGGGCCGCGGACGGCGCCGATCGGCCTCCGAATCCCACGTTGTCTCACCCGAATCCCACCGCTGATCAGGGTGTCTCCCCCAGCCGTCCCTCGGGGGGGGGGGGGGGGGGGGGCAGGCTCACTCCGGCGCGTTCCACTCCCGCAGCGCCGCGTCGATCCGGTCGTTGGCCCGCTGCTGGGTCTGTGCGAGCACCTTCGCGTAGACGCGGAAGAGGCCCGCGATGGTGTGGCCGGCCCGCCGCGCGCATTCCATGGGGTCCACTCCGGAGCTGAGCCAGAAGGAAACTCCGGCATAACGTAGGTCGTATGGGTGGCGGGCGAGGAGCGCGCGTGCTCGCGCTTGCTCACAGCCTCCTTCCGCGCCCGATCCCAGACCTCGCCGTACCCGGTCTCGTGGAGTAGCCCGTCGCGGCTCTGACCGGGTTGGCACGGGCCGGGCCTACCGCCGGGGAGATCAGACGCAAACGGTCTCTCTAGTCGAAGTGCCGCCGGCCGCAGCGGAAGCACACGGTCTGCCGGTTGGTCCAGACGTCTATGTACGAGCCCGGTTGGTGAAGGAGGACCACCAGCCCACGCACGCCTTGACCAGCGACTACAGGCCCGAACACGTCGAGGGGCACGCGCATCGTGGACCCCACACCCGGCTCCGCAGGCCGCGGCGGTGGTTTCCGCGTCCTGTACGACGCGGGTACGAAACCGACCACATGCAGGAGCAGCTCTTCGCGCGCGTCCCTACGTCGGACGAGAAAAGCTCCTGTAGCTGCCTGTCGGAGAATGGTTAGTCGAGCTGCACCGCACCACGTTCACGGCGGACGGCACCGTGGTCGAGTTCGCGGTCGGCGTCCACGCGGCTTCCCGCCTCGCTCCAAGGCGCCTGACTCGGCGCAGGACGGAGAGGCGAAGCAGTGATCTCGGAGCAGTCCTGGGCCGACGCCCGGGTGTTGTGGGACTACCACCAGATGCACCATGAGCTGCGGCCGTGTTCGTAGGCGATCGGCCTGGGCAGCCACGACTTGGGCACGGCCAACGCCGAGGCCGACCTGTACAGCAGCATGGCTCCCTTGTCGTCTTCATGGGGCCACGAGAGCGACGACGCGAGAACACATGCCCTGCGGAGGAGCGGTGCACTACCGCGAGCGCGCACTAGAGCTTGAAGTCCCGATTCCGCCATGCTCATAAAAACCCAAGGCGCGAAACATCGGAGAGAACATGCGGCTTGCACCGCCCTGCTCGCCGGGGCGGGAATGGACGTTGCATCGGTTCTGCTGGTCAGCAAGCCGTATGAGGAGCGGTGCGCTTACGCCACACCCCGCAAACTGTGGCCGGGGGTACAGCTCGTAAGCGCTTCCACGTCTATGACGTTCGAGGGCGACTCGATCAGTGATGCTCAGGTAGTGCTCAACATGCTTGTTGGTGCACTGTAGCGGCTCCTGCTACATCCAGCTCAAGGCTTCATGATCAGCCAGTCGGCGCCAGAACAAGCGGCAGCAGTGTATGGGCAACAGTGCGACGCAGGTTTCACGAGTCGACTCGCACTGGGCGGTGCAGAAAAGAAATTTTGAGTCCAGCTGTCCCTAGCTATCTTCGCCGATAATCTTCATTCGCCGCAGCGTTAGAAATTTGATTTCGGACGTCTTTCAATATCAGGAGGACACGATCTCTAATGTCGATCCAGTCGGCGAGCCTCACATACTCCTCGCGCCCGTGAGCGATGTCGTTTCGGTACTTCAGAAGTCGCTTATCTATCGTCGACTGATAGATTTCATGCCGGCTTGCATCGCAGCCGATTGAGTGCATGATGTCCGCGAAAACATCGAATTTCAGATTGGATCGAGTTCGAATTGTTGCCGAGGTGTACGGAAGATCTGCTGGCAAACTATCCGCGCCCCGCAGTAAATCTACTATCTCGGTGTGTGAGGCAGAGTGCTTCGAGGTCTCCCCTTGCCCCAGTTTTGACCGAAGGGAAACGGCTGCAATTTCGGACCGCAATTCGCCTACTTTGAGACCCTTCCGACTTATGTACTCCAGATAGGCTCGTGCTCCCTCCTTTATGTAACCCTCCCAGTGAGCGTAGACAAGAGCCAAACCGCCGCGGAGTATCCCAGCCACTTCGTGAGTCCGACAAGACGCCGCGACTTGCTCCCAAAGCTGCATTTCGTGGGTCCGCCACTTCAGGTCTTCAGTCAGCGATGATTCAAGATGATCAATTGTCCGAATCGCAGCCACCTAGGCCGCCGTGAAGATTCGACCGCCTACTGGACCCATCATCGGGACTCGTGACGTAGCGCGCACTCCTGCTCCCGAATACTTGCGGAACGTGTCATCGTTCCAGAGCTCAGAAACTTTCACCCGGAGCTGAGATTCCTGCTCGCGTTGGTCCATAGATTTCCAGCTTCCGAGATGTTGGGCCACGCCGAGTGTTACTGCCTCGAAGGCGGAGACGCTAAAAGCTCCCGATGGACGGTCTTTGCGAACGTCGTACCGGCGAAAAATATCGGGGCCGAGTGACGACAGTACGTTGAACACGCCCTCGAAGACAAGCTGTTGTTTTGCCCAGTCGAAATCTCCAGAGGTGGCCATCTCCAAAATCTGGTCCGACAAGAAGGTATCCATGTCGGCGAACCCCTTCAACTCTGCCTGCGAAGCGTTTCGCAGAACGAAGAATCGAGTGGCAAGCTCCAAATCGTACTGTTCGGAAATCTGCCTTCCGGTCAATGGTACGCAATCCGCAAAAGGACCTTCGGTGCGTAGGCGATCCAGCCAGACGAAGAAACTTGCATTGGTCATGAGCAACTGAGCTGTCCTGACTTCCTGAGGTGAGGTGGGGACACCCCCGCTGTTCAGTCTGTCGAAGAGTTCGTACTTCACGCGATCATCAGATTCACGCAAAAGAATCCTGAAGTCGAGGCGCGCTCGCTTGAAATGAATTTTCAACTGAGGGGAGAAGTTCGGCGCCTCGGTCGAATAACTCATTCCCTCCAGAGAGGGCAAATACTTGGTTTTCGTAAGTTTACTTGGGGGCTTGACATCCCCAGTACTTTCGTCGCGAAGTTCCCCCATGAAAGACAAGATCGTTGAGAGTCGCTGAAGGCCATCAACCACCTCCCAGACGCCATCCTCGCGCTGCGCAACGAAGATAGTAGGGAGTGGAATATCCAGCAAAATTGACTCGATGAGGCGAGATTGCTTTTCGATGGGCCAACGGAAGAGGCGTTGGTATTCTGGCCGAATTTGAATTTCTTTGTCGCGGTAAAGGTTTATTACTTCACCAATCGACATGGTGTAGCCGTCCGAGCGAATGTTCTGGCGACTACTTTCCACTTCCTCAAGGATACCCATTGGCAACCACCCCTCATCGGCGCTTGTACAGCGTCGTAACGGTACCCCCCTTTGGCGTTGCAGGGGGTAGAACGGAGGTATGACCACCCGTTGTCGAGAGAGGGCCGGATCTCCCCATCGCTTGCTCGCTCGTGAAGTCGTGGACACCGGGGAATCCGTCTCTTCTGTAGAGAGCCGGAGCAAGGCGTCAACCCTTCGATCTATCGACGTCTGCCGCGGACGAGCGGCGTCTTTTGTCCGGAACTGACATCAGCGACGAGGATGACGCCAACCCAGTGCGGTGTCCTCCAACCTTCTCCCAGGTGTGCCCCAGGTGACTCCAGTGTCGGAGAAACTGCAGGTGAGAGTAGTCGAGAGGAGCCCGCTGTAATCTGCCGGCTCAGCCTTCCCAGGTTCGAATCCTGGCGCCGCCACACGGGAACGAGGGGCCCGGTGATCAGCCGTAAAGGCTGGTGACCGGGCCCCTCGTCGTTTGTGCGGCCAGTACGGCGTGGCGTGTTGTCTCGACGCTGTCCCGTGTTCGAGCGCCCTGTCTCGCTTCCTCCCGCATCGCGTGCACACCTCGTTCGGGCCGACGGCGGGGGCGGCTGGGACGTGCAGGGGGTCGTCGACGGCCTGGCCGTGACGGTCGCTGATCGCCGGTGCTGTTCTTCCGGGGCCGGGGCCGGGGCCGGGGCTCCGGGCTCAAGGAGGTGCGCGTGCGGGCGCGGCTAAGGGCTGTCCCGTAATCCCTGGTGGATCAGCGCGCGGCGTCAGATGTGGTGCGTCGCAAGGCGCCGGAGTGGGCGCCACGCGGGGGGGGTGGGGGGGGGGGGGCCCCCCGCGGGGGGGCGCCCCGGGGGGGGGGCGGCCCCCCCCGGGGGGGGGGGCCGCCCGG
>NZ_JBIAFO010000007.1:45297-54623 GCF_042869355.1 Streptomyces sp. NPDC007088 | reverse complement strand
CCTCATCGCGGAGCGATTCGGGCGTTTCGGCAACGCGGCGAGGTGCCGCAGCTGTCGTCGCGCGCCCGCCAGGGGTTACGGGACAGCCCTTAGGCTCTCGGTCATGTGGAGACAAGCGGTCCAGGAGGCCTTCACCGAGGCGGGCCTCCGGAATGCCGCCCAGCTGTCCGAGATCGTCGAAGCCGAGAAGCGGCTGGGGCGAGCGCTGCCGGCGGAACTCAAGCAGTTGCTTCTCGACAAGCAACGGAGTGGTCGGACGCACCCATGTGGACACGGTCTGGACCGTGGACCAGATCGTCGAGCAGAACCTGTTCTTCTGGTCTGACGAGTCCATGGCGCAGCTTTACATGTCTTTCGACGCTCTCCTCTTCTTCGGGGACAGCGGAGGTGGTGACCAGTTCGCGTTCGTGCTGAAGCCCGAACGGCCGGACGTGTTCGTCTGGGAACACGAGAGCGACAGCCGCAGATGGGTGGCCGGGGGCCTGCGGGACTACCTCACTCGTTCGCTGCGCGACAGTGGAGACGACTGGTATCGGTTGTAAGCCGTCCTGCCCTGAACCGCTATCGAGTCCACTCCGGCCCGCTCCGCGCCGCCCGGAACCTTCTTCTCCGAGCCGGCCGAGCCGGCCGTTGCGCTCTGCTGCCGGGTCCGTTGAGCAGGCCGACTCGCAGCAGCGGGCGGCGGTTGACGGTGTGTTCGTGGTGCAGGGCATCATCCCTTAGGCCCGTACGCGGTCGCCGAACTCGGCTTGCGCGACGCGAAGTACTGCTGCTTGGCGTGTAACGGCTTCCGCCGCATCGCGGTATTCCGCGGCAGGCGGCAGGCGGCAGGCGGCAGGCGGCAGGCGGCAGGCGGCAGGCGGCAGGCGGCAGGCGGCAGGCGGCAGGCGGCAGGCGGCAGGCGGCAGGCGGCAGGGACCGTCGCCGGTCCGGGAAGGCACGCTGGTAACAGTCCTGGTTTTCTGAGCAAGGCCGGTGCGCGACCCCAGGGACCCGGGGGAGTCCCGGGCCGGAGCCGGCCGGGGCCCGCCGCTTCTGCGCTCCCGGCCTGGCCGCCTCGACCGTGCACCAGAGCCAGGCGGACCACTGCGCTGAGCCGTGCTTCAGACTGGCGCCTGTGGACGACCAAACGTACGAGGACGCGTATCGCGACTGGCGCGACTCGCTGGCGACCCTGCTCGGGGATGCCTCACTGCTCGGGCGCTGGCAGGAGCGCCGCTACCGGTTCGCGCACGGAGTCGGGGCCTTGCTGACCGAGCCGTACGGGGAGAGTGCCGCCATGACCGGGCCGGTGCTGTACGGGGTCTTCGCCGGCGGGGCCGGGCTCTGTTACGTGGGGCAGACGCAGGAGGCGGAACGGCGCTTGCGGGATCTGCCGGTGGGGGAGAGCCACCACCTGGCCAACACCGTGCCGCCGGAGCTGTGGGAGAGGGTGGTGGTGATCCGCTGGCCGTTGCTGATTCCCTCGGCGCCTGCGGACGAGCAGTCGATCGCTGCCGAGACCGGTCCCCAGGTCTGCGGACTCGCTCTGGAACACGCGCTGCAAGTCGCGACGGCTCCGCCTCTGAACAGTCGCCGGAGGCGTACGACCGGTGACTGGCAGCCGCGGAATCTCGCGCAGAGCCGTTCGCGCGGTGCGGTGCGTGCGCAGTCTCTGCCGGGCTTGAGCGCCCTTGTTCTCGCCGCCTGGCACGCTTGCGCGGCGGTGGAGGCGCCGGACGGGGCGGGGGTGGTCGACACCGGGGCCGGCCGCGTCGTCTTCCCCTCGGCGCTGCACGAGACGTTCGCCGGTTGACGAGTTGACGAGCTGCTGCTGCTGCTCGCGACGGGGTGGGCCGGGGGTCGGCCGGGGGTGCGTTCTCACCGTTCCGGAGCGGCACCCCGCGAACGCCTCCCCGCAGATCAGGCTTGAGACAGGGGCGCGAAGCCACTGTGAGCTGCGGAAACGCGGGGAGCGCAGGTGCTGCGCGGGCAGGGCGCCGTGCCCTTTCCGGGGGACTTGTCGGTGGCCCCCGGCACACTGGAGGCATGTCGTCCACACCACGTCGCAGGTGTCCGCAGTGCCGTCGTGAGATCGCCGTCGTCGCCGGGCGGTACGCGCGGCACGATGCCCCGGGGACGCGGGCCGCCGGGGGGCTTCAGTCCTGTGCCGGGTCGCGGCGGCTCGCGCCCCTCGGTGGGGCGCAAGCCACGCTCGACGGGTACGTCGTGCCGGACTTCCCCGGGCAGATGTCGCTGTTCTAGCGGGGCACCCGGACGGGGGGGGCACGCTCCAGCGGGGCACCCGGACGCGGGTCAGGCGGTGCCCGCGTTCCGTACAGCGACCGCCACCGGGGTGTCGCCGCCGATCAGTTCCAGGGTCAGGCCCGCCGTGTCCGGTGCCTGGGCCAGTTCCGCCAGGACCGCCGCGACGTCCTGGCGCGGTACCGAGCCCCGGCCGGTCGACGGCTCCAGGCGCACCTGCCCGGTGCCCTCGTCGTCGGTGAGCGAACCGGGGCGCAGGATCGTCCAGTCCAGCGTCGTGCGCGCGCGTACGGCGTCGTCCGCCGCTCCCTTGGCCCGCAGGTAGATGTCGAAGACGCCGTCCCCCTCGTGGGAGGCGTCGGCACCCATCGAGGAGACCACGAGGAACCTGCGCACACCGGCCTGTTCCGCGGCCTTGGCCAGCAGGATCGCCGCGTCACGGTCCACGGTGTCCTTGCGCTCCGCCGTACTGCCGGGGCCCGCGCCCGCCGCGAAGACCGCCACGTCGGCGCCCCGCAGCAGCTCGGCCACCTCGTCCACCGACGCGGACTCCAGGTCGCAGACGGCCGGTTCGGCGCCCGCGTCCCGCAGATCCGCCGCCTGGTCCGGATTGCGGATCAGGCCCACTGCCTCGTCACCGCGCGCGGCGAGCAGACGCTCCAGCCGCAACGCGATCTGTCCATGTCCTCCAGCGATGACCATGCGCATGGTTCCGACCGTACGCCGTGAGAGCGGAACACGCGCGCCGTCCGGGGCGTCCGAAGCGGCGGGAGGAGACGCGGTCACGGCGCGGGCGGCGGGGCGTGGCGACACGCCGCTTGTGACCGTTTCGTTGTCCGCGTTCATGCAACTGCGTGGAGTCCCCGTGAGTCTCCTGTGTACAACGGGAGACCACGGGAGAGACATCATCAACACCGTACGACGTACCACTCTGACCGCCGCCACGTGCGCCGCGCTGGCCCTGACGGGGCTCGCCGCCTGTGGCACCGTCAAGAGTCTCAGCGCCGCACAGAAGATCCAGCACGCCGGCGAGAAGCTCGGCGAGCAGCACTCGCTGAGGGTCGAGCTGGGGCTCGACGCCGACCCGAAGGTGCTGGAGGCCGTCGCGTCCTCGGACTCGCCCGAGGACGCCATGCCGCCCGAGGCCGCCAAGACCCTCGCCCACCTGCGGGTGTCTCTCTCCGTGGAGGCGTCCAAGCCCCTGGCCGAGGCGCAGGAGAAGGACCTCAAGGCCGTGGCGATGACGGTCGGCTCCGGCAAGGGGGCGGACCTCGCCGAGATACGGTTGATCGACAAGACCGTCTACCTCAAGGCCGATGTCGACGCCCTCGGCAAGGCCCTCGGCACGCCCATACCGGGGGCCGGGGAACTGCCCCCCGAGCTGGGCCCCCTCAAGGACCTGTTCGAGGGCCGCTGGGTCAAGTCCGACGTCGACTCCGCCGAGACCGCGGCCGGCGGCAAGGGCAAGGGCGGCGCGGAGAAGCTCGACAGCAAGACGCAGCGCAAGCTGCAGACCGATCTCAAGGGGATCGTCGCCCGTCGCGTGACCTTCGCAGACCAGGGGAAGAAGGACGGCGTCGAGCACATCCTCGCCAAGGCCTCGGCCCGTGACCTGCTGACGGACGTCTTCGGCGCGCTCAGGAACGTCTCCGGCGAACTGCCCCCGCAACTGAGCAAGGGGCTGCCCACGGAGAAGGACCTCAAGGAGGTCCCGAAGCGCAAGATCGCTGTGGACTACGCGCTGAAGGACGGGGCCCTCTCCGGCGTCACCTTCGACGCCACCCAGCTCGCCGAGCCCGGCGACCCGGTCAAGAAGGGCGACAAGTTCGACATCGTCCTCGGCTTCGGCGAGCCCGGGAAGATCACCGCTCCCGCGGGCGCGGTCGAACTCCCCAAGGGCGACGACGGCTCCTTCATGGTGAAGCCCGACTCCCTCTTCGGCGGGGCGGCCACCGAGGACTTCACGGCGAAGGACGCCTCGGACGACCTCAGCCCCCTGGACGGTCCGGGCGAGGGCGACCTCAAGGACGACCCCACGTACCGCAAGGTCTTCGAACAGCAACTCCGCGAGGAGATGAAGAAGGAGTTCGGCGCGGACTACGAGAAGGGCCCGTTCGCCGACGAGATCGAGAAGCAGATCCAGGAGCAGCTCAAGAAGGAGTTCGGGGACAGCGCGGCCGGGAAGAGCGCGGTCTCCGGCTGACCCGTCTGCCCGGCTGACCCTCCTGCCCGTCTGCCCGTCTGCCCGTCTGTTGGTCCGTGGGCCCGTTGGTCCGTGGGCCCGTGGGCCCGTGCGCCCCTTGGCCCGTCAGGTCGTGCGGTGGCCGGGGCGGTTGTCCGCAACCGGACGCGTCCGTCGTCCGTCGTCGGAGCGCCCCGGCGCACTCGGCTGAGGCGGGCGCACTCGTCCGGGACCCGGGCCGCGGGCGGGGCACGGACTGGGCGTACGGCTCGCGATCCGGCCGACGCCCTCGGTCGGCCCCGCCCGCGCCCCGACGGCTTCCGGCCGCACGGCGTCGGGCCGTCTCGACGTCCATGCCCGGCCGTCGTCCGCCTTCCCCGACGCGGCCCGCGCTTCGGGCCGCCCCACCGGTCCGGTCGGTCCGGTCGGTCCAGGGGCTTCCGCCGCCTCCTAACGCCGCTCCTGCCTGCCCTGTCTCGGCAGGTCGAGGGCCGAGGCGGAGTCGCAGTACTCCCGTACCGCGCTGGTCCGCGCGACCACGCGGCCGCGGTGGATCACGATCCTGCTGTACGCGAGTGAGAGCGCTCCGGACAGCTGATCGCCCCGTACGGCGAGCAGTTCGGCGGGGAAGCCCGCCTCCACGCGGATCTCGGGCAGCCCGAGCACCGCGCGCGCCGCCTCGCTCACCGCCCCGTACGCGTCCTCCGGGCGCAGCCCCTGCTGCGAGGCGAGCAGGTAGGCGGCCTCCAGCGGGTCGCCGCGGCCCACGGGGTTCGCGATGTCGCGCAGGCCACCGCTGCCGGCCGCGACGGTGACCCCCGCGCCGCGCAGCATCCGTACCGGCGCCGTGCCGGTGCCCCGGCGTTCCACGCCGCCGCAGTCGCCCTGGGGAAGGCACACGACCGCGACCCCGGCCGCCGCGAGCTGCCGCGCGCAGCGCTCCGCGGCCTCCCGCGGCATGCGCGACAGTCCGCCGCACGGGCTGAGCGCCACCCCGGGGCGCAGCCCGCCGGCCATCGCGGCGAGCCGGGCCAGCCGGGCCGGGTCCGCGCTGTCCGTGTGCAGGTCCACGGGGCAGCCGTGTTCCGCCGCCGTCTCCAGGACGATCTCGGTGTAGCCCGTCGGGTCGGGGTCCAGGTCGGGGCAGCCGCCGACCACGCCGGCGCCCATCTTCACGGAGTCGCGCAGCAGTTCCCGCCCGTCGGCCCCCGCGGCCCCGGTGAGCAGCCGCGGTACGGCGACGGCGGTCAGCTCCGCGAGTCCGTGCAGCGAACGGCGCGCCTGGAGCACCGCCTCCAGGGCCGAGAGCCCCTGCACGTCCCCGATGCGCACGTGGGAGCGCAGGGCGGTGGCGCCGTGACCGAGCTGGAGCAGCGCCGCCTCCGTCGTACGGCGCCGGACCTCGCGCGAGTCGAAGGGGACGGGGCCGTCGGCGCGGGCGGCCAGGGCCGTGTCGGCGTGCGCGTGCGGTTCGGCGGGGGCCGGCAGCAGGAGGTAGCCGCTCAGGTCGACGCGCGAGTGGTGGGCGGGCAGGCTGCCCGCCGTGCCGACGGCCTCGATCCGGCCACCGCCCAGCCGTACGTCGACCGTCCTGCCGTCGGTCAGGCGGGCGCCGCTCAGCAGCAGACCGGCCGGGCCGCCCGCGCTGCTGCCGGGGAGCGGGGGTGGCTGCGGATGGCTGTCGGGCATGGCGCTCCTGGTGGCGTTCGGACGGCCGCGGGGCTCGGGCCGGTGGGCCGGGGACGGTCCACGACGGAGCACTGGGCCGGACCGCGACGCCACCGCCGCCGTCAAGATCACTGAGAGTGGACAAGAGCCTAGGGCGCGCGCCGGGCGGCTACGAGCAGGAGCGCAAAAGTCGTACCGGCGTGGTGTGCGGGCGTCCGGGCCGGGACGCCCGCCGCGGCGGCCCGGGAGGGCCCGGAGGGGCGGCTCGGGAGAGCCCGGAGGGGCGCGAGGGGCGTCGTGTGTGCCGTGGGTCCGACGGAACCCGGCGAGGGTCCTCGCGGGGGCGCGGACGGCGTCGCCGGGGGAGGCCGCGCCGCTGGTCCGGGGCTGCGCGGGGCCCGGTACGGGGTCCTGCCGCGGGGGTGTTCCCGTGGATGCGAGGAGACCCGGCAAACGGATTTGGGCGAACGGTGGGCGACCGTGTAATGTCTTCATCGCTCGCCCCAATAGCTCAGTCGGCAGAGCGTCTCCATGGTAAGGAGAAGGTCAACGGTTCGATTCCGTTTTGGGGCTCTGATGTGCCAGGTTCCCCGTCCTCGGACGGGGAGTCGAAGCGCATCGCAGCGGTGTAGCTCAGTCGGTAGAGCAAGCGGCTCATAATCGCTGTGTCACCGGTTCAAGTCCGGTCACCGCTACAGACAGTAGCCGATTGCGGGGTCGGTCCTTCGATCGGCTACTCTTCTATGCGTTAATCATTTTCTATCCGTTCGTCAAGGAGCACTCACGTGGCTGCCACCGACGTCCGCCCGAAGATCACGCTGGCCTGCGTGGAGTGCAAGGAGCGGAACTACATCACCAAGAAGAACCGGCGTAATGACCCGGATCGTCTTGAACTCAAGAAGCACTGCCCGCGTTGCAACGCGCACACCGCGCACCGCGAGACGCGATAAATCAGGCTCGTTCACGAGGCCGTTCCCTTCGGGGAGCGGCCTCGTGGCGTTTCCGGACGCCCTTCTTCCGGCCTCCCTTCGGGTCTCCGGTGCCGTTGGCCTTCCGGTTTCCTCCGGCCCTCCCGGCTCCGTGGGCCTTTCGGCTCTCTTCGGCCCTCCGGCTCCGTGGGCCCTCCGGCCCTCTCCGGTCCTTCCGGTTCCGTGGGCTGTTCGGTCCGCCCGGTTCCGTCGGTCTTTCGGCTCCTTCGGGTTCCGCGCGGCTTCTGGATTCCCGGTCCGGAGGCGCACGGGAGCGCGAGGGGGCGGTAGGGGCGTGCGCGAGACCGGAGGTACGCCGCCGGACGCCATCGCGCGCCGTGAGACGCTAGGGCGCCGCACCCCGTCGGCCAGGCCGTCGCGTACGTCCCGTCCGTGCGGGCGGGCGGTGGCCGTGTGCGTCCGCGGGGCGTGCTCGTACGCCTCCGGGCGAGTGGTCCTGCCGTACGTCCCGCACGCCCGTGGGCGTGTTGCCCGGTGGACCCGGGCGGGGCCGTGCGTGGGGTGCGGTGTGCGGTCCGCGTCATCTCGCGGCCGAGTTCGACGTACGGGCCGAGTTGGTGTCCGCCGGTGTGCCTGCCGGCTGATTCGCTGTGAGAACCAGGAGGTGCCGAGGCGCATGGCGCTCGACCAGTCCTTCGTGGGGCGGAGCTACCCGCCCACCGATCCCTATGAGGTCAGCCGGGAGAAGATCCGCGAGTTCGCCCAGGCCGTCGGCGACCCGAATCCCGCGTACACCGACCCGGAGGCCGCCAAGGCCCTCGGTCACGCCGACGTGATCGCGCCCCCGACCTTCGTGTTCGCGATCACCTACCAGGCCGCTGCTCTCGTCGTGCGGGACCCGCAGCTGGGCCTGGACTTCAGCCGGGTCGTGCACGGTGACCAGAAGTTCACGTACACCCGCCCGGTGCGCGCCGGCGACCGGCTGAGCGTCACGTCGACGATCGACGGGATCAAGTCGCTCGCGGGCAACGACATCATCGACATCCGCGGAGAGGTGCACGACGCCTCCGGGGACCATGTCGTGACGGCGCTGATGAAGCTCGTGGTCCGCGCGGCGGCCGACGGGGAAGGCGGTAACTGATGGCGGCGAAGATCTCGTACGCGGACGTCGAGACCGGCACCGAGCTGCCGGGCGCGGAGTTCCCGGTGACCCGCGCGACCCTCGTCCAGTACGCGGGCGCCTCCGGGGACTTCAACCCGATCCACTGGAACGAGCGGTTCGCGAAGGCCGTCGGACTGCCCGACGTCATCGCGCACGGCATGTTCACGATGGCCGAGGCCGTCCGCGTCGTCACCGACTGGGTGGGCGACCCGGGCGCCGTCGTGGAGTACGGGGTCCGGTTCACCAAGCCGGTCGTGGTCCCGGACGACGACCAGGGCGCCGTCATCGAGGTCAGCGCGAAGGTCGGGGCCAAGCTCGACGACCAGCTCGTCCGGGTCGACCTCGTCGCCAGGAGCGCGGGACAGAAGGTCCTCGGCATGTCGCGCGCCGTGGTGCGGCTCAGCTGAGCGGTCTGCGGTCTGCGGTCTGCGGTCTGCGGTCTGCGGTCTGTGGTCTGTGGTCTGCGGACAGCGGCGGGCCGGTAGCCGGTAGCCGGTTATTGGGAGCGGGGAGCCGGCGGTCTCATCGCTGACCGCCGCTGGGCGGCGGGCCCGGCCGGTAGGTGAACGGCCGGGCCTTCCGCGCGTCCCCAGCGTCTGGGGAGGCGCGGCCCGGCAGGAGCCGTCGGCGGACGCGGGCGGGTTCCGAGCAGAAGAGCCAGGTACGGGCCCGGGAGGCGGGGTCTTCGCGGCGCGGGTTTTGCGGAGCGGCGGCGGGGAGCGCGGCGAGCGGTAAGGGGCAGTGGCAATGGTGGAGTGCCCCTTACGAGGGGTGTCCCCCTGGCCTGAGCCTGCCCACCGTTGCCCGCGCGTACGCGCGGGGACCTCGTCCGCGAAGAGCCTCGTCCGCGAAGAACCTGCGGATGGCGGGATCGCGCGTCCCGGGTCGCGGATCGCGGACAGTGCCCAGGTGCCCAGGTGCCCAGGTGCCCAGGTGCCCAGGTGCCCAGGTGCCCAGGTGCCCAGGTGCCCAGGTGCCCAGGTGCCCAGGTGTTTCGGTGGCCCGGGGTGCGTCCGGATGCCGCCCCCCTGTTGAGCGTGCAGGGACGCGGGGGGGGGGGGCCCGGGGGGGGCCCCCCCCCCGGCCCCCCGGGGGGGGCCCCCGCCGGGCGCCGCCGGTTAGACCAGTAATAAAACGCAAA
>NZ_JBIAFO010000007.1:0-45287 GCF_042869355.1 Streptomyces sp. NPDC007088 | reverse complement strand
GGGGGGGGGCGGGGGGGCTGGGGGGGGGGGGGCGGGGGGGGGGGGGGGGGTGGCGGCGGGGCGGCGGGGGGGGGGGGGGGGGGGGGGGGGGGGGGGGCGCGGGGGGCCCCCCCCCCCCCCCCCGCGTCCCTCCTTTCGTGCCCCCGGACGGCCTCAGCGTGTAATCCCTGTAATCCTCCGCAATCCCCGCAAGTCCCTTGATTCCGGGAATCCCGCCACCTTCCCTCCTCGCGTCGTGTCTCCCTCCCCGAGCCTCTTGGCAAAGTTAGTGATTGAGTACTAACTTACTTCCCATGGTTCGGATGAGTGCTGAGGAGCGGCGCGGAAGCGCGGTGCGGGCGGCTGTGGCCGAGTTCGCCGAGCGTGGGTACGACGGCACCTCGACGGAGTCGATCGCACGGCGGGTCGGGGTGTCGCAGCCGTATCTCTTCCGGTTGTTCAAGAACAAGAAGGCGCTGTTCCTCGCGGCGGCGCAGCACTGCGTGGACGAGACCCGGCGGGTGTTCCGGGGTGCCGGGGAGGGGCTGGAGGGCGAGGCCGCCGTCGGTGCGATGGGACGGGCCTACCAGGAACTGCTCGCGGAGCGGCCCGAGGTCGTGCAGATGTACTTGCAGATCTACAGCGCCGCCGCCGCCGCGAAGGCGTCCGGGGACGAGGAGCTGGCCGAGGCGCTGCGCCGGGCGTGGGCCGAATTGTTCGACTACGTCGTCGAGCGGTACGACGGGGACGTCGACGAGGCGACCGGGTTTCTGGCGTACGGGATGCTGGTCAACAACCTCGTCGCTCTCGGGTACCCCAGGGGGCACCGGGTGTGGGGCGGGGTGTACGAGGAGGTCAGACCGCCGGAACCGGGTGCGGGCCCCGAGCGGCAAACCGTCTGCTGACCGTTTCATCAGTGCGCGGATGCGCGGATGCGCGGATGCGTGTGTGCGCGGATCGCGGGTGCGCGGGCTCGTGGGTGGAGGGTGCGTGGCGGCGGCGAGGCGTGCCGGCCCGTCTGCGGTGCGCGCCCCGGTCTGCCCGCGAAAAGTAGTGATCGATAACTAATTTACGCCTGACGTGGAGACTCCAAGGGGGAGACCGTGAAGGACGAGAGCCAGGAGCAGCACGAGCGCCACGAGAAATCCGAGAAGGACGAGAATCACGAGGAGCGCGACGCGCGCGAGATTCACGACAGGTTCAAGAACCACGACAGGTTCAAGAAACACGACAGGTTCGAGAAGCACGAGAGGGGAGAGCGACTGAGGGGGCGGTCCGCCGGCGCGGGGTCGAGGCCGGGCGGAGTCACCCGCGAGACGTCACACGCCGGGCAGCGGCGTCCGGTCTTCTGGGCCCTGCTGATCACCAGCATCGCCGGGTTCATGGCCGCGCTGGACAATCTCGTCGTCAGCAACGCGCTGCCCTCCGTCCAGGCCGATCTCGGGGGCGGGCTCGGGGACCTGGAGTGGACGGTCAGCGCGTACACCCTGACCTTCGCGGTGTTGATGATGCTCGGCGCGGCGCTCGGGGACCGTTTCGGGCGGCGGCGGCTCTTCCTCGTCGGCGTCGGGGTGTTCACCGCGTCCTCGGCCGCCGCCGCGCTCTCCTCGGGGATCGGCCAGCTCGTCGCGGCGCGCGCCGTGCAGGGCGTCGGGGCGGCGGTCATGATGCCGTTGACGCTGACGCTCCTCAGCGCCGCCGTGCCGGCCGCCCGGCGCGGGATGGCCTTCGGGATCACCGGGGCGGTCAACGGCCTGGCCGTGGCCTGTGGGCCGCTCATCGGCGGGGCGCTCACCGAGCACATCTCCTGGCACTGGATCTTCTGGCTGAACGTTCCGCTGGGCGTCCTGCTGCTCGTCCTCGCGCCGCTGCGGCTGCGGGAGTCCACGGCCCCCGGCACACGGCTCGACTTCCCCGGCACCCTGCTGGCGAGCGTCGCACTCTTCGGCGTCGTCTACGGGCTGATCAGCGGCAACCGGGACGGCTGGACCGACCCGCTGGTACTGACCGGGCTCCTGGCCGGCGCCGGGCTCCTGGCCGTCTTCGTCCTGTGGGAGCTGCGCACCCCCCGGCCGATGCTGCCGATGCGGCTGTTCCGCAGCCGCGCGTTCACCGGGATCAACGCCGCGAGTCTGCTCATGTTCCTCGGGATGTTCGGCTCGATCTTCCTGCTGAGCCAGGCTTTCCAGGTGGTCCTGCGCTACTCGCCCACCGAGGCGGGGTTGCGGATGCTGCCGTGGACCGGGATGCCGATGCTCGTCGCCCCCCTCGCCGGTTACCTGTCCGACCGGATCGGCGGGCGGAACGTCGTCGTGGCCGGGCTCGCGGTCCAGGCGCTCGGACTCGGCTGGTTCGCGGTCGTCATCGACCCGGCCATGAGCTACGGGGACATGCTGCCCGCCCTCGTCCTCGGCGGGATCGGCATGGCGCTCTACTTCGCGCCGGCCGCCGCGCTCGTCATGGGCAGCGTCCGGCCCGTCGAGCAGGGCATCGCCTCCGGGACGAACAACGCCCTGCGGGAACTCGGCGGGGCGCTCGGTATCGCCGTGGTCAGCGCCGTGTTCTCCGCGAGCGGCGGATACGGGACGCCGCGGACCTTCGTGGACGGGCTCACCCCCGCCCTCTGGGTCGGAGCGGGCGCCGTGGCCCTCGGCGCACTGCTCGCCCTCGTCATCCCGCGTCGCTCCGGGATGACGGCGGCGGGGACACCGGCGGACGGAAGGCCGACGGAGAAGCCGCGCGAGGCCACCGGGACGGAGGCCGGCACCGCCCACGGCTCCCCGGCCCCCGCCGGCCTCGGCCCCGCCACCCTCTGAGCCCTCGGACGAAAACGTCCGAGAGGAGAGCGCCAGAAGCGCCAGAAGCGCCAGAAGCGCCAGAAGCGCCAGAAGCGCTAGAAGCGCCAGAAAGCTCTGGAAAGCACCACAAAGCGCTAGAGGACATCAGCGCCAGGGCAAGCGCCGCGCGGGAGCGCTGACAGGGCAGGCCGTCCGGCGGGAACCCGGCCAGAAGGTGCCGCGGTTCCGGCGAGTACTCAGCGGGAATGGCACGAAAAGTCGGCGGGAATGCCGCGAGTACTCAGAGGGAATCCCCCGGGAGGTCAGCGGGAATCCCGCGAGAAGCACGGAGCGTAAGGGGCGGGCCCCAGGTGGCCCGCCCCTTACGCTTGTCCTGTGCAGGAACTCCATGACGCTCCCCTCGCCCCCCTGACGACCCTCCGCCTCGGCGGGCCCGCCACCCGGTTGGTCACCGCGACGAGCGACGCCGAGGTCGTCGAAACGGTCCGGGCCGCCGACGCGGCCGGTGAACCGTTGCTCGTCATCGGCGGGGGCAGCAACCTCGTCATCGGCGACAAGGGTTTCGACGGCACCGCCCTGCGGATCGCCACGCGTGGCCGCCGTATCGAGGGCACGACCCTGGAACTCGCCGCGGGGGAGGTCTGGAGCGAGGCGGTCGCCGCCTCCGTCGAGGCCGGGCTCGCCGGGATCGAGTGCCTGGCCGGCATCCCCGGATCGGCCGGGGCCACGCCGATCCAGAACGTCGGCGCCTACGGCCAGGAGGTCTCCCAGACCGTCACCGAGGTCCTCGCCCTCGACCGCGTCACCGGGCAGACCGTGACCCTCGGCAACGAGGAGTGCGCCTTCTCGTACCGTCACAGCCGTTTCAAGGCCGAACCCGACCGGTACGTCGTCCTGCGGGTGCGCTTCGCGCTCGCCGACCAGGACGGGCTGTCCGCCCCCGTCCGGTACGCCGAGACCGCCCGCGCGCTCGGTGTCGAGACCGGCGACCGGGTCCCGCTCGCCCAGGCCCGGGACACCGTCCTCAAGCTGCGCGCGGGCAAGGGCATGGTGCTCGACAGCGAGGACCACGACACGTGGTCGGCCGGCTCCTTCTTCACCAACCCCTTGCTCGACGAGGCCCAGTTGGCGCGGTTCCTCGACCGTGCCCGCGCCCACCTCGGCCCGGACGTCGTACCACCCGCCTACCCGGCGGGCGAGGGACGCACCAAGACCTCCGCCGCCTGGCTCATCGACAAGGCCGGGTTCACCAAGGGATACGGCGCGGGGCCCGCCCGTATCTCGACCAAGCACACCCTCGCGCTCACCAACCGGGGCTCCGCCACCACCGAGGACCTGCTGGACCTCGCCCGGGAGGTCGTCGCCGGGGTGGAGCGGGTCTTCGGCGTCACCCTCGTCAACGAGCCCGTGACGGTCGGCGTGAGCCTCTGAGACCTCCGGCCGGCGCACCCGCCGGGCGGAGGCGCGCACGCCGGCCCGCCGGACGCCCCGGCCCGCCCCGGAACCGGTCCAGGCCCACGCTTCCGGTCCCGATCCCGGAACCGGGACTCAGTAAGCCACCCCCACCCCCTGTTTGACGGTCGAGGGGTCCGTGACGACCGCGAGCATCGCGTGCGCCACGTCCGCGCGCGCGATCTTGCGGGAACGGGGCGGGTTGGCGCCGGTCTCGGTGCGGTAGACGCCGGTCAGCGGGCCGTCCGTGAGTTTCGGCGGGCGTACCGAGGTCCAGTCCGTCGCACTCGCCGCGAGCGCCGCCTCCATCGCCCGCAGATCGTCGTAGACCGGCTTGAGTACCCGGCCGACCGCCGCGAGGACCGCCCGGTCGAGCAGGCTCTCCCCGGGGCGGGCCGGGGCCACCGGTGCCGCGCTCACCACGACCAGCCGACGCGTGCCCTCGGCCTCCATCGCCTCCAGTACCGTCCTCGTCAGCCGGGCCGCGACGCCCGCCAGGGCCTGCTTGTTGTTGCTCGCCCCGAGACCCGAGAGGACCGCGTCCCGGCCCGCGACCGCCGCCCGCAGCGGTTCCGCGTCGGTCATGTCCGCGCGGACCACCTCCAGGCCCGCGTCCGTACCCCCCGGCAGCGCCGGCCGCGCCGGGTCGCGGACCACGGCGGTCACCTCGTGCCCCGCGGCGAGCGCCTGCCGCACGACGTGGCCGCCGACCCCGCCGGTCGCGCCGAAAACCGTCAGCCTCATGGAAGACCCCCGAAGGTCCCGTAGATGGGTGCGCCGCTGGGAGCAGCCTGGTGAGTAAATGCTCACTCACCCTTAGGGTGGGCGTTCACCCACCTCACGTCAAGGTCCTCAGGGAGTCACCGTGCCGGCCATGTCGCAGCCGCCCGACCGGACGCGGCCCGCCCGCGCCCGCATCCTCGACGCCGCCCACCGGCTCATGCTGACGCTCGGCCTGGCCCGTACCACCACCAAGGAGATCGCCCGCGCCGCCGACTGCTCCGAGGCCGCGCTCTACAAGTACTTCGCCAGCAAGGAGGACCTGTTCGTGGAGGTCCTGCGGGAGCGGCTGCCCCGGCTCTCCCCGCCCGAGGCCGACGGCGCACGCTCCGTCGAGGAGAACCTCACCGACTTCGCCCGGCAGGCCACCGCCTTCTACGCCGAGAGCTTCCCGATCGCCGCCTCGCTGCACGCCGACCCCCACCTCAAGGCGCGGCACTACGACGCGATGCGGGCGCTGGGCGCCGGCCCGCACGCCCCCGTGTACGCGCTCGACGCCTACCTGCGCGCCGAGCAGCGGGCCGGGCGGATCGGTTCCGAGGCCGACACCTTCGCCGCCGCCTCCCTGCTGCTCGGCGCCTGCGTCCACCGGTCCTTCGCCTACGAGGCCATGCCGCGGGGCGAACCCCCGCAGTCCGCCGAGGAGTTCGCGGCCCGGATGGCGACCCAGCTCATCCGCGGGACGGAGTGAGCGGTGAGCGTCCAGCGGTGATCGTCCAGGGTCTCGGTCTCCGGGCGAAGGGATCGTCCGACGGGAGGCCCCGGCCTCTGGACCAGGGCCGCCCGCCACCCGGCGCGACACCGAAGCCGCTCCCGCGGACCGGCCCCGCCCGACGGGTCCGTCCCACCGGGCCGGCCGGCCCGGCAGCGGCTCCGAGGACCGCCGAACAGGACCGCCTCACCCCGCCAGCCAGTCCTCCACCCCCGCGAGCAGCTTCTCCCGCACGTCCGGCGGGGCGGCCGAACCACGCACCGACTGCCGGGCCAGCTCGGCCAGTTCGGGGTCGCTGAAGCCGTGGTCGCGGCGGGCGATCTCGTACTGGTCGGCGAGGCGGGCGCCGAACAGCAGCGGGTCGTCCGCGCCCAGCGCCATCGGGACGCCCGCCTCGAACAGCGTGCGCAGGGGGACGTCGGACTGCTTCGGGTAGACACCGAGGGCCACGTTCGAGGCCGGGCACACCTCGCAGGTCACGCCGGAGTCCGCGAGGCGGCGCAGCAGGTACGGGTCCTCGGCGGCCCGCACCCCGTGGCCCACCCGGGCCGCGTGCAGATCGTCCAGGCAGTCCCGCACCGAACTGGGCCCGGCCAGCTCCCCGCCGTGCGGGGCCGCCAGCAGACCGCCCTCCCTGGCGATCGCGAAGGCCCGGTCGAAGTCCCTGGCCATGCCGCGCCGTTCGTCGTTGGACAGGCCGAAACCGATCACCCCCCGGTCCGCGTACCGCACCGCGAGCCGCGCCAGGGTACGGGCGTCCAGCGGATGCTTCATACGGTTCGCCGCGACCAGCACCCGCATCCCGAGCCCCGTCTCGCGGGCGGCCGCGTCCACCGCGTCCAGGATGATCTCCATCGCCGGGATCAGACCGCCCAGCAGCGGGGCGTACGAGGTCGGGTCGACCTGGATCTCCAGCCAGCCCGAACCGTCCCGCACGTCCTCCTCGGCGGCCTCCCGCACGAGCCGCTGGATGTCGGCGGGCTCCCGCAGACAGGACCGCGCCGCGTCGTACAGCCGCTGGAAGCGGAACCAGCCCCGCTCGTCCGTGGCCCGCAGCCGCGGCGGCTCCCCGCCGGTCAGCGCGTCCGGCAGCCGCACCCCGTACTTGTCGGCCAGTTCCAGCAGCGTCGTGGAGCGCATCGAACCGGTGAAGTGCAGATGCAGATGGGCCTTCGGCAGTTCACGAAGGTCCCTGGTCCGGTCGCGGGCCCCGGCACCTGGCGGGGTCACGTGCATGCTCTCCATTCATAGATCCTGCCGCACGCGCGCGGCGGACCGAAACCCGGTTACCCCTTCGAGTACTTGCCCGAACGCGAAAGCGGACCCCCGGCAGCGCCGGAGGTCCGCGATCACCGGGCACGGCGCCCGGGACATCACCTGGGAGGGACGGGTCAGTCCGTCGCCTCGGCCAGCAGCTTCTGGATACGGGCCACGCCCTCGATCAGGTCCTCGTCGCCCAGCGCGTAGGACAGCCGCAGGTAGCCCGGGGTGCCGAACGCCTCGCCCGGGACCACCGCGACCTCGACCTCGTCGAGGATCAGCGCGGCCAGCTCCACCGAGTCCTGCGGGCGCTTCCCCCGGATCTCCTTGCCCAGCAGGCCCTTGACCGAGGGGTACGCGTAGAACGCGCCCTCGGGCTCCGGGCACAGCACGCCGTCGATCTCGTTGAGCATCCGCACGATGGTGCGCCGGCGCCGGTCGAACGCCTCGCGCATCTCGGCGACCGCGTCCAGGTCACCGGAGACGGCGGCGAGCGCCGCGGCCTGCGCGACGTTGCTCACGTTGGACGTGGCGTGCGACTGGAGGTTCGTCGCGGCCTTCACGACGTCCTTCGGGCCGATCAGCCAGCCCACGCGCCAGCCCGTCATCGCGTACGTCTTCGCCACGCCGTTCACCACGATGCAGCGGTCGCGCAGCTCGGGCACGATCGCCGGCAGGGAGGTGAACTTCGCGTCGCCGTACACGAGGTGCTCGTAGATCTCGTCCGTCAGCACCCACAGCCCGTGCTCGGCGGCCCAGCGGCCGATCCGCTCCGCCTCGGCCTCGGAGTACACCGCGCCGGTCGGGTTGGACGGCGAGACGAACAGCACGACCTTGGTGCGCTCGGTGCGGGCCGCCTCCAGCTGCTCCAGCGTCACGCGGTAGCCCGTGGACTCGTCGGCGACCACGTCGACCGGGACACCGCCCGCCAGCCGGATCGACTCCGGGTACGTCGTCCAGTACGGCGCGGGCACGATGACCTCGTCGCCCGGGTCGAGGATCGCCGCGAACGCCTCGTAGATCGCCTGCTTGCCGCCGTTGGTCACGAGGATCTGCGAGGCGTCCACCTCGTAGCCCGAGTCGCGCAGCGTCTTGGCGGCGATCGCGGCCTTCAGCTCGGGAAGACCGCCGGCCGGGGTGTAGCGGTGGTTCTTCGGGTTGCGGCACGCCTCGACGGCCGCGTCCACGATGTACTCGGGGGTCGGGAAGTCCGGTTCACCCGCGCCGAAACCGATCACCGGACGGCCGGCGGCCTTGAGGGCCTTGGCCTTGGCGTCGACAGCGAGGGTCGCGGACTCGGAGATCGCGCCGATGCGGGCGGAGACCCGGCGCTCGGAGGAAGGGGTAGCAGCGCTCATGCGCCCCATCGTTTCAGACAGGCAACGAGCCGGGCACACAGGTTTGCGAACTGAGACACATATAAGAGGCGGGTGACGCGGCCGCCGGGGCCGGGACGATCACCGCCACGACACCGGTCGCCAACAGGGCTCGCGGAGCATCGCGTTCGACCTCGGGCCCCTGAGCACGTATGCTCTGTGCTCGTTGGCCTTCGGCGGACCTCTTCGGCACAGGCACTTAGTGCGTGCGACCGGATGCGGTACGTTGGGGGAGACAAAGGGTCGTAGCTCAATTGGTAGAGCACTGGTCTCCAAAACCAGCGGTTGGGGGTTCAAGTCCCTCCGGCCCTGCTACACACAACCTTTCGCCAGGTCGTGTGCGCATGTGTACGTACAGTAACTGCACCGCCGTGCGGCTCCATCGGGCGACGCACGGCACCGATCCGGAATTCAGGTGAGGACACGTGACGGACGCCGTGGGCTCCATCGATACGCCTGATGCCCAGGACGAGGTGCCTGAGTCGCGGAAGAACCGCAAGGGCGGCAAGCGCGGGAAGAAGGGCCCCCTGGGCCGTCTCGCGCTCTTCTACCGGCAGATCGTCGCCGAGCTCCGCAAGGTCGTCTGGCCGACGCGTGGTCAGCTCTCGACGTATACGACCGTCGTCATCGTCTTCGTGGTCGTCATGATCGGTCTGGTGACCGTGATCGACTATGGATTCTCCCAGGCCATCAAGTACGTTTTTGGCTGAGCCGGAAAGTGCACAATGCGGAGGGCGCCGGAGTCGGCGCCCCTTTCGCGTGTTCCACCCCTATGTATCCAGGAAGAAGCAGCGACGTGTCTGACCCGAACCTGAACGGCGCCGACCAGCCCGCGAGCGAGGACCTGGAGTCCCGCGAGGACGGACTCGACATCGTCGGGGCTGCGGACGCCGGGGCGCCGGACCAGGCCGAGGCTGCGGACGCCGCCGCCGCTGAGCCCGCCGAGGAGGCCGCCGTCACCGAGGCCGCCACCGAGGAGCCCGCCGCCGACGACGTGCTCGCCGAGGGCGAGCAGGACGCCGCCATGGTCGGCGAGGGCGCCCCCGTCGAGGACGGGACCGAGGCCGGCGCCGAGACCACCGGCGAGTCCGCCGAGGACGCCGCGGCCGAGGAGGCCGACGCCGAGGAGGACGCGGCTCAGGACACCGGGAACGCCGCGGACGCCGAGGACACGGAGCCCGCCGGGGAATCGGAGCCCGCCGAGGCCGTCGACCCCGTCGCCGCCCTGCGCGAGGAACTGCGCGCGCTGCCCGGCGAGTGGTACGTCATCCACACCTACGCCGGTTACGAGAACCGCGTGAAGACCAACCTGGAACAGCGCGCCGTCTCGCTCAACGTCGAGGACTTCATCTTCCAGGCCGAGGTGCCGCAGGAAGAGGTCGCCCAGATCAAGAACGGCGAGCGCAAGACCGTCCGCCAGAACAAGCTCCCCGGCTACGTCCTGGTGCGCATGGACCTCACCAACGAGTCCTGGGGCGTCGTCCGCAACACCCCCGGTGTCACCGGCTTCGTGGGCAACGCCTACGACCCGTACCCGCTGACCCTCGACGAGATCGTCAAGATGCTCGCCCCCGAGGCCGAGGAGAAGGCCGCCCGCGAGGCCGCCGAGGCCGAGGGCAAGCCGGCCCCGCAGCGCAAGGTCGAGGTCCAGGTGCTGGACTTCGAGGTGGGCGACTCGGTCACCGTCACCGACGGCCCCTTCGCGACCCTCCAGGCCACGATCAACGAGATCAACGCCGACTCGAAGAAGGTCAAGGGCCTCGTCGAGATCTTCGGCCGCGAGACCCCGGTCGAGCTGAGCTTCGACCAGATCCAGAAGAACTAGCGGATCGCGTGACGGAGGAGAGCCCCGGCCAGGACCCGCGTCCTGCCGGGGCTCTCCGCTGTGCGGCCTGCGCCACCCGGACCAGGCGCGGGGACGCCCGGAGGGTGGAGAACTCCCGGTCTCCCGCTCCCCGTCGGAGGCGGTTCCGCTCCGGGCCCGCGCGCTCTCCGGTACGCCGCCTACCATCGGCCCGGTGATTACCTGTGTCGTGGAGTACGTGATCGACCCGCTCAAGACCGAGGAGTTCGAGCGCTTCGGACGGCGCTGGATGGAACTGGTCGACCGGCACGGCGGTACCCACCACGGGTACTTCCTGCCCTCCGAGGGCGCCAGCGACAAGGCGCTCGCCCTCTTCAGCTTCCCGAGCCTGGCGGCGTACGAGGAGTACCGGACGCTGTTCGGCCGGGACCCGGACTTCGTCGAGGCCGACCGCGTCCGGGACGAGAGCGGCTGCGTGCTGCGGTACGACCGCACGTTCATGCGCCCCCTGCTGCCGGACCACCGCCAGGACGGCCGAGGTGGACCGGGGGCGGCCGACGGTGACAGGATGGGTGACTGATCCTCCCGGCGTACGGCCGCGCACGCGCTGACCGACCAGCGACCGGCCGCCCGCCCGTACCGGGGACCGGCACCGGGGACCGGCACCGGACCTCCGTACCGAGATCCGTGCCAAAGATCCCCGCCGCGGACCCGTACCGGAAGAACCGACCAGCCGGTCGGCTGCTCCCGGACCCGCGCCACCGGCCGGGCGGAGGGCCTTTCCTGCCGGAAAGGCCCCCTGACCTGTCGGTTTTGGCCGCACGCCGATACCCGTTATCGTTGTGCGGTATGCCTCCATCCGGATGAACCGGACGAAGGCGGAACACTCTCACTAGGACCCGGAGAGAGCAATGCCTCCCAAGAAGAAGAAGGTCACGGGGCTTATCAAGCTCCAGATCCAGGCCGGCGCCGCGAACCCGGCTCCGCCGGTCGGCCCCGCGCTGGGCCAGCACGGCGTCAACATCATGGAGTTCTGCAAGGCCTACAACGCCGCGACCGAGTCGCAGCGTGGCTGGGTCGTGCCGGTGGAGATCACGGTCTACGAGGACCGCTCCTTCACCTTCATCACGAAGACCCCGCCGGCCGCGAAGATGATCCTCAAGGCCGCGGGCGTGGAGAAGGGCTCCGGCGAGCCGCACAAGACCAAGGTCGCCAAGATCACCCAGGCGCAGGTCCGCGAGATCGCCCAGACCAAGCTGGAAGACCTCAACGCGAACGACCTGGACGCCGCGTCCAAGATCATCGCCGGTACCGCCCGTTCCATGGGCGTCACCGTCGAGGGCTGATCCTCCCCGTACGACCTCCAGTGGCAGGGCCCGCGCCGGCCCGGACCACGACTCCGAAACGACATCAGGAGCAGAAGTGAAGCGCAGCAAGTCTCTCCGCGCTGCCGACGCCAAGATCGACCAGGAGCGCCTGTACGCGCCCCTGGAGGCGGTCCGGCTCGCCAAGGAGACCTCCACGAGCAAGTTCGACGGCACCGTCGAGGTCGCCTTCCGCCTGGGCGTCGACCCGCGCAAGGCCGACCAGATGGTCCGTGGCACCGTGAACCTCCCGCACGGCACCGGCAAGACCGCCCGGGTCCTGGTCTTCGCGACCGGTGACCGTGCCGAGGCCGCGCGTGCCGCGGGCGCCGACATCGTCGGCGCCGACGAGCTCATCGACGAGGTGGCGAAGGGCCGTCTGGACTTCGACGCCGTCGTCGCCACCCCGGACCTCATGGGCAAGGTCGGCCGCCTCGGCCGCGTCCTGGGCCCGCGTGGTCTCATGCCGAACCCCAAGACCGGCACCGTCACCCCGGACGTCACCAAGGCCGTGACGGACATCAAGGGCGGCAAGATCGAGTTCCGCGTCGACAAGCACGCGAACCTCCACTTCATCATCGGCAAGACGTCGTTCGACGACACCAAGCTGGTGGAGAACTACGGCGCCGCCCTTGAGGAGATCCTCCGCCTCAAGCCGTCCGCCGCGAAGGGCCGCTACATCAAGAAGGCCGCCCTGAGCACCACGATGGGCCCCGGCATCCCGCTGGACCAGAACCGCACCCGCAACCTCCTCGTCGAGGAGGACCCGGCCTCCGTCTGAGCCCCCGTGCTCACCGGCGGCCGCGTCGCGGACGCGTAGCCTCGACGGACGGGCCCCGTACCTGACTTCAGGTACGGGGCCCGTCCGTTTTGCCGTACTGCCCCGGGCGCGGGGCGCCTAGGGTGCCGGAGGGCGGGCGGGTACGGCGACGGGGAGGCGGCCATGAGGCGACGGACGGCGGCGACGGTATGCGCGCTCGGGCTGCTGCTCGCCGGCTGCGGCGGCGCGGCCAAGGGCGAGGCCCCCCGGGACCAGGGCGCCGCGGTCGCCCTGCGCGCGGCCCGTACGGCGACCGCGCTGGCCGGTTCCGCGACCGTCGACTCGGTCACCGAGGCGGACGGGGTGCGCTCCCTCGCGCACGGCTCGCTCGACTGGTCGCGCCCCGGGGCGCCGCGCGGCCGGCTGCGGGTCCGGGCGCCCGGGGCGGGCGGACCCGCCGAGTTCCGGGTGCGGCCCGAGGCGTACTGGGTACGGCTCGCCGAGCCCGTCGGCGGCCGCCACTGGGCGCGCTACCCGCGCAGGGCGGCCGAGGCCCTCGCCCCGCAGAGCTCGGTGGACCTGCTGCTGTCCGCGGCCGACGCGCACCGCGCGGGCCGGGCCCGGATCAGAGGGGTCGTGGCCACGCACTACGCGGGCGTCGTGCACGCCTCCGAATCGGCCCGGGTCCGGGCCGCCGGGGTCAAACGGCAGTCCGTGGACCTGTGGGTGGACGGGCGCGGCCGGCTCGTCAAACGCGTCGAGTCGGGGCGCGGGGACGGGGGCCTGATCCGCACCACGACGTACTGGACGGAGTTCGGCACCACGGTCCCGGCGGTGCCGGAGCCCCCGGCGGGGGACCGGATTTCCGCGGCGGAGCTGTCGCACTGATCCGGTAGCGTGCGAACAGCAGGTGACATACACGTCAAACCGGTGGGGTGGGGATCTTGGGGATCACGGTGGGTACGGCGCGGGGGCGCGCGGGGCGGATCGCGGGGGCGGTCCTGGCGACGGCGCTGCTCGGCGGCGCGGCCGTCGGCTGCTCGGGGAGCGAGGACAAGGCGGACGCCGAGCCGGCCGCCGCCGCCTCGAAGAAGGCCGCGGGGGCGAGCCCGGCGGCCGCGATCAAGGACGCGGCGGCCAGGAGCCGGGAGCTGACCTCCTTCACGTACCGCATGGAGGGCACGACGCCCGGCGCGGGCAAGATGTCGGCCAAGGCCGCGATGAGCACGAAACCGCTCGCCGCGCGGATGACGATGGAGATGGCCTCCGCGAAGGCGGAGGGCACCGAGATCCGGCTGGTCGGCGGCGACATGTACATCGACGGCGGGGCCGCGATGGCCAAGGAGACCGGCGGCAAGCGCTGGATCTCGCTTCCGGTCGGCGAGCTGGACAAGGCGGCCGCCGCCGAGCCCTCCGCCGCCTGGGCCAACAAGAACCCGGCGCAGGACTCGACCTTCCTGACCGCCTCCGACGACCTGAGGAAGGTCGGCCCGCAGACCGTCGAGGGGGTGGAGACGACGCACTACCGGGGCACCGTCTCGCTCGACGAGCTGAGCGCCGAGGCGAAGAAGGACCCGGCCACCGCGAAGCAGCGCGAGGCGGCGGTCAAGCAGTACCGGGACCTCGGTGTCGAGAAGATGACGATGGACGTCTACCTCGACGGCGAGGGCCGCACCAAGCGGTTCCGCACCACCGCGAAGACGGCCCAGGGCCCGCTCGACCAGATCGTGACCTTCGGCGACTACAACAAGCCGGTGACCGTCGAGAAGCCCCCGGCCAAGGACCTGACCTCGCTGGAGGACATGCTCGGCGGGCTGGGCGACCTCAGCCCGGAGGAGCAGGCGAAGCTGGCCGAGGAGCTGGGCAAGGGCTGAGACCGCGCCCTTACGGGACGGGCAGCCGCAGTTACGGGACGGGCCCCGCAGTCCCTCGCGTACGGGGGCCGGGTCCCTCCCCGTACGGGGCCCGGGTCCCCTCCCTGCGCGGGCCCGCGTCCCTCCCCGTGCGGGCCCGCCCGAGCGATTTGCTCCGGCGGGCCCGTCTCGCGTACGCTCCTCATGAAGCCAAAGACCGCTGGTCGTCGTCGTGTCCCGCAAGGGGTGCGGTGGCCGAAGGATTCGCTGAACGCGAGCGACCCGCGCAGGTGTTCGTGGAACGAGTTCCCGGGGGTGATCCCGGTCGAGCCCTCGCCCCGTGCGCCTGCGCCGGGGCGATTTGTTTTCCTCTTCTTCCTTCCAAGCTCCTTGAATCAGGTGCCTGATCCGGGCGGTCCACCGGCTCGATCGCGGCTGATCGTGAGGTCAGTCGAAGCTCATCACCCCGGAAGGAGGCCGAGGCTCATGGCGACGTCCGACAAGGTCGATGCCGTCGAGGAGATCACGGAGAAGCTCCGTAACTCCAACGCGGCTGTAGTGACCGCTTACACCGGACTGTCCGTGGCGCAGCTCAAGCAGCTTCGCCGTTCTCTCGGCGAGAACGCTCAGTACCGTGTGGTGAAGAACACGCTGACCAAGATCGCGGCCAAGGAGGCCGGGTTCTCGGAGCTGGACGAGCACCTGAAGGGCTCGACGGCAGTCGCCTTCGTCACCGGGGACCCGGTCGAGGCGGCGAAGGGTCTTCGTGACTTCGCCAAGGAAAACCCCGCCCTGGTCATCAAGGGCGGTGTACTCGACGGCAAGGCGCTCTCCGCCGACGAGATCAAGAAGCTTGCGGACCTCGAGTCCCGCGAGGTTCTGCTGGCCAAGCTGGCGGGCGCCATGAAGGGCAAGCAGTCGCAGGCTGCCGCGCTCTTCCAGGCGCTCCCCTCGAAGTTCGTCCGCACCGCGGAGGCGCTTCGTGCCAAGAAGGCCGAGCAGGGCGGTGCCGAGTAATTCGGCTCGCAACTGACCCGAGCCGATCCCGGCGAAGGTCACAGCGGGCCGTACGTACGCCCGCCGACATGTACATCCGGCACCTGCCGAATTAGTGGAAGGACCGCCATCATGGCGAAGCTCAGCCAGGAAGACCTGCTCGCTCAGTTCGAGGAGCTCACCCTCATCGAGCTCTCCGAGTTCGTGAAGGCGTTCGAGGAGAAGTTCGACGTCACCGCCGCCGCGCCGGCCGCCGTCGTCGCCCAGGGTGGCGGCGCCGCCCCGGCCGAGGCCGCTGAGGAGCAGGACGAGTTCGACGTCGTCCTCACGGGCGCCGGCGACAAGAAGATCCAGGTCATCAAGGTCGTGCGTGAGCTGACCTCGCTGGGTCTGAAGGAGGCCAAGGACCTCGTGGACGGCGCCCCCAAGCCCGTCCTGGAGAAGGTCGACAAGGCCGCCGCCGACAAGGCCGCCGAGTCCCTCAAGGGCGCCGGCGCCTCCGTCGAGGTCAAGTGACCCCCTCCGTACCCCTGGTACGGAACTGACGCCGCGTACCGCGTACGCGCGTCGTGGCGATGCCCCGGCTCCGGCCGGGGCATCTCCCGTTCCGGCGTTTCACCCGCACGTGTAACGCCGCGGGCCCTCAGGGCGATCACCCAACCGGGTGGTCGCCCTTCGGCGTTGCCGTGGCGGGAGCTGCGGGTCGTCCGCCCCTGCGGGTAGGGTGATCTTCGTTGTGCCCCCGTACGTCGTGTCCGGGCTGCCAGGCGGTCGGCGGCCGCGCGACCGGCCGGGAGGCGGGGGCCTTGACGAACGGCACGCAGCGCGCAATTCTCAGGACGCGTCGTCACAACGATCCGGGTTCCGAGGCATGGATCGACGGCGAAGAGGGCAGTAATGAGGTGCGTCGCGAGACGCACGACGTGCCGCAGGAGTTGAGATCAGCGAGGGACTTCAGCAGTCGGGGCGAAACCCGCACTGGACATCAGTGGGCCAAGTGGCTACACTGACCCTTTGCGCTGCCTGTTAGCTGCCTCCTGCCCGTCACCAGGGGCATGCCCGTGGAGAGCACCGATCGAAATTACCGCCCTGACCAGGGCTTTCACTCGGTGCGTCCGACACGGGACCGGTACGCGCGTAGTGAGTCCGAGCCCTCGGAAGGACCCCCTCTTGGCCGCCTCGCGCACTGCCTCGACCGCGAATACGAACAACGGTGCCAGCACCGCCCCGCTGCGCATCTCCTTTGCGAAGATCAAAGAGCCTCTTGAGGTTCCCAATCTTCTTGCTCTTCAGACCGAGAGCTTCGACTGGCTGCTCGGTAACGACGCTTGGAAGTCCCGTGTCGAGGCGGCTCTGGACAATGGCCAGGACGTCCCCACGAAGTCCGGTCTGGAAGAGATCTTCGAGGAGATCTCGCCGATCGAGGACTTCTCCGGGTCGATGTCGCTGACCTTCCGCGACCACCGTTTCGAGCCGCCGAAGAACTCCATCGACGAGTGCAAGGAGCGCGACTTCACGTTCGCCGCCCCGCTCTTCGTCACCGCCGAGTTCACGAACAACGAGACCGGCGAGATCAAGTCCCAGACGGTCTTCATGGGCGATTTCCCGCTCATGACCAACAAGGGCACCTTCGTCATCAACGGCACCGAGCGTGTCGTCGTGTCCCAGCTCGTCCGCTCGCCGGGTGTCTACTTCGATTCCTCGATCGACAAGACCTCCGACAAGGACATCTTCTCCGCCAAGATCATCCCCTCCCGGGGTGCCTGGCTGGAGATGGAGATCGACAAGCGCGACATGGTCGGTGTCCGCATCGACCGCAAGCGCAAGCAGTCGGTCACCGTGCTGCTCAAGGCCCTCGGCTGGACGACCGAGCAGATCCTTGAGGAGTTCGGCCAGTACGAGTCGATGCGCGCCACCCTGGAGAAGGACCACACCCAGGGCCAGGACGACGCGCTGCTCGACATCTACCGCAAGCTCCGTCCGGGCGAGCCGCCCACCCGCGAGGCGGCCCAGACGCTGCTGGAGAACCTCTACTTCAACCCGAAGCGCTACGACCTCGCGAAGGTCGGCCGCTACAAGGTCAACAAGAAGCTGGGTTCCGAGGCGCCGCTGGACGCCGGGGTGCTGACGACCGAGGACATCATCGCCTCGATCAAGTACCTCGTGCAGCTGCACGCCGGTGAGACCGAGACGACCGTCGCGAACGGCCAGTCGATCGTCGTCGAGACCGACGACATCGACCACTTCGGCAACCGTCGTCTGCGCAACGTCGGCGAGCTCATCCAGAATCAGGTCCGCACGGGCCTGGCGCGGATGGAGCGCGTCGTGCGCGAGCGCATGACGACGCAGGACGTCGAGGCGATCACGCCGCAGACCCTGATCAACATCCGGCCGGTCGTCGCCTCCATCAAGGAGTTCTTCGGCACCAGCCAGCTGTCCCAGTTCATGGACCAGAACAACCCGCTCTCCGGGCTGACGCACAAGCGTCGTCTGTCCGCGCTGGGCCCGGGTGGTCTCTCCCGTGAGCGGGCCGGCTTCGAGGTCCGTGACGTGCACCCGTCCCACTACGGACGCATGTGCCCGATCGAGACCCCGGAAGGCCCGAACATCGGCCTGATCGGTTCGCTCGCCTCCTACGGCCGGGTCAACGCCTTCGGCTTCGTCGAGACGCCCTACCGCCGGGTCACCGACGGCATCGTCACCGACGAGGTCGACTACCTGACCGCCGACGAGGAGGACCGCTTCGTCATCGCCCAGGCGAACGCGCCGCTCACCGAGGACCTCCACTTCGAGGAGGCCCGCGTCCTGGTGCGCCGCCGTGGCGGAGAGGTCGACTACGTCCCCGGGGACGACGTCGACTACATGGACGTCTCGCCGCGCCAGATGGTGTCCGTCGCGACCGCGATGATCCCCTTCCTGGAGCACGACGACGCCAACCGCGCCCTCATGGGCGCGAACATGATGCGCCAGGCCGTGCCGCTCATCCAGTCCGAGGCGCCGCTCGTCGGCACCGGCATGGAGTACCGCTGCGCGACCGACGCCGGTGACGTCCTCAAGGCCGAGAAGGACGGTGTGGTCCAGGAGGTCTCCGCGGACTACATCACCACCGCCAACGACGACGGCACGTACACCACGTACCGCCTCTCGAAGTTCTCCCGCTCCAACCAGGGCACCTCGGTGAACCAGAAGGTCGTCGTGGACGAGGGGGCCCGGATCATCGAGGGCCAGGTCCTCGCCGACGGTCCGGCCACCGAAGAGGGCGAGATGGCGCTGGGCAAGAACCTGCTCGTCGCCTTCATGCCCTGGGAGGGCCACAACTACGAGGACGCGATCATCCTGTCGCAGCGCCTCGTGCAGGACGACGTCCTCTCCTCGATCCACATCGAGGAGCACGAGGTCGACGCCCGTGACACGAAGCTCGGCCCCGAGGAGATCACCCGGGACATCCCGAACGTCTCCGAGGAGGTCCTCGCCGACCTCGACGAGCGCGGCATCATCCGCATCGGCGCCGAGGTCATCGCGGGCGACATCCTGGTCGGCAAGGTCACGCCCAAGGGCGAGACCGAGCTGACCCCGGAGGAGCGCCTGCTGCGCGCGATCTTCGGCGAGAAGGCCCGTGAGGTCCGCGACACCTCGCTCAAGGTCCCGCACGGCGAGATCGGCAAGGTCATCGGCGTCCGCGTCTTCGACCGCGAGGAGGGCGACGAGCTTCCCCCGGGCGTGAACCAGCTGGTCCGCGTCTACGTCGCCCAGAAGCGCAAGATCACCGACGGTGACAAGCTCGCCGGCCGTCACGGCAACAAGGGCGTCATCTCGAAGATCCTGCCGATCGAGGACATGCCGTTCCTGGAGGACGGCACCCCGATCGACATCATCCTCAACCCGCTCGGTGTCCCGTCCCGGATGAACCCGGGACAGGTCATGGAGGTCCACCTCGGCTGGCTCGCCAGCCAGGGCTGGGACGTCTCCCAGGTCCCCGAGGACTGGGCGCAGCGGCTGCGCGCGATCAGCGCCGACCGGGTCGAGCCCCGCAGCAACGTCGCGACCCCGGTCTTCGACGGTGCCCGCGAGGACGAGCTGGCCGGTCTGCTGGAGCACACCATCCCCAACCGGGACGGTGAGCGCATGGTGCAGCCCACCGGCAAGGCGCGGATGTTCGACGGCCGTTCCGGCGAGCCGTTCCCCGAGCCGATCTCGGTCGGCTACATGTACATCCTCAAGCTCCACCATCTGGTCGACGACAAGCTGCACGCCCGCTCGACCGGTCCGTACTCGATGATCACCCAGCAGCCGCTGGGTGGTAAGGCGCAGTTCGGTGGACAGCGCTTCGGCGAGATGGAGGTGTGGGCGCTGGAGGCTTACGGCGCCGCCTACGCCCTCCAGGAGCTGCTGACGATCAAGTCCGACGACGTGACCGGCCGCGTGAAGGTCTACGAGGCCATCGTCAAGGGCGAGAACATCCCCGAGCCCGGCATCCCCGAGTCCTTCAAGGTGCTCATCAAGGAGATGCAGTCGCTCTGCCTGAACGTGGAGGTGCTGTCCTCGGACGGCATGTCCATCGAGATGCGCGACACGGACGAGGACGTCTTCCGTGCCGCGGAAGAGCTCGGTATCGACCTGTCCCGGCGCGAGCCGAGCAGCGTCGAAGAGGTCTGACGGGCCCTCCCGTCGCCCCGCCCACCGCCTCGCGCGGTGGGCCGGCGACGGGAGGCAACCCGGCCCCCCCATGGGGCGCAGGACCCGTACAGACCACTTTTGACACAACCCTGAGAGGGATTGACGCATAGTGCTCGACGTCAACTTCTTCGACGAGCTGCGGATCGGCCTTGCCACCGCGGACGACATTCGGACCTGGTCGCACGGCGAGGTCAAGAAGCCGGAGACCATCAACTACCGCACCCTCAAGCCGGAAAAGGACGGGCTCTTCTGCGAGAAGATCTTCGGCCCCACCCGGGACTGGGAGTGCTACTGCGGCAAGTACAAGCGTGTCCGCTTCAAGGGCATCATCTGCGAGCGCTGTGGCGTCGAGGTCACCCGCGCCAAGGTGCGCCGTGAGCGGATGGGCCACATCGAGCTGGCCGCTCCCGTGACCCACATCTGGTACTTCAAGGGCGTTCCCTCGCGGCTGGGCTACCTGCTCGACCTCGCCCCGAAGGACCTGGAGAAGGTCATCTACTTCGCCGCGTACATGATCACGTACGTGGACGAGGACCGCCGTACCCGCGACCTGCCCTCCCTGGAGGCCCAGGTCCAGGTCGAGCGTCAGCAGGTCGAGAACCGTCGCGACTCCGATCTGGAGAACCGCGCCAAGAAGCTGGAGACGGACCTCGCCGAGCTGGAGGCCGAGGGCGCCAAGGCCGACGTGCGCCGCAAGGTGCGCGAAGGCGCCGAGCGCGAGATGAAGCAGCTGCGCGACCGCGCGCAGCGCGAGATCGACCGCCTCGACGAGGTGTGGAGCCGGTTCAAGAACCTCAAGGTCCAGGACCTGGAGGGCGACGAGCTGCTCTACCGCGAGCTGCGCGACCGCTTCGGCACCTACTTCGACGGTTCGATGGGCGCCGCCGCGCTGCAGAAGCGGCTGGAGACCTTCGACCTCGACGAGGAGGCCGAGCGCCTCCGCGAGATCATCCGGACCGGCAAGGGCCAGAAGAAGACCCGCGCGCTCAAGCGCCTCAAGGTCGTCTCCGCCTTCCTCCAGACGGTCAACAGCCCCAAGGGCATGGTCCTGGACTGCGTCCCGGTCATCCCGCCGGACCTGCGTCCGATGGTGCAGCTGGACGGTGGCCGCTTCGCGACCTCCGACCTCAACGACCTGTACCGCCGCGTCATCAACCGCAACAACCGCCTGAAGCGGCTTCTCGACCTCGGCGCGCCCGAGATCATCGTGAACAACGAGAAGCGCATGCTCCAGGAGGCCGTGGACGCGCTCTTCGACAACGGCCGTCGCGGCCGCCCGGTCACGGGCCCCGGCAACCGTCCGCTGAAGTCGCTGTCCGACATGCTCAAGGGCAAGCAGGGCCGCTTCCGTCAGAACCTGCTCGGCAAGCGCGTCGACTACTCGGCCCGTTCCGTGATCGTCGTCGGCCCGCAGCTCAAGCTGCACCAGTGCGGTCTGCCGAAGGCGATGGCGCTGGAGCTGTTCAAGCCCTTCGTGATGAAGCGCCTGGTGGACCTCAACCACGCGCAGAACATCAAGTCGGCCAAGCGCATGGTCGAGCGTGGCCGCACCGTCGTGTACGACGTCCTCGAAGAGGTCATCGCCGAGCACCCGGTGCTGCTGAACCGTGCGCCCACCCTGCACCGCCTCGGCATCCAGGCCTTCGAGCCGCAGCTGGTCGAGGGCAAGGCCATCCAGATCCACCCGCTCGTGTGCACCGCGTTCAACGCGGACTTCGACGGTGACCAGATGGCCGTGCACCTGCCGCTGTCCGCGGAGGCGCAGGCCGAGGCCCGCATCCTGATGCTGTCCTCGAACAACATCCTCAAGCCGGCCGACGGCCGTCCGGTCACCATGCCGACCCAGGACATGGTGCTGGGCCTCTTCTTCCTCACCACGGACGAGGAGGAGCGCAAGGTCATCGGCGAGGGCCGGTCCTTCGGCTCGACCGCCGAGGCGACCATGGCCTTCGACGCCGGGGAGCTGTCCCTCCAGGCGAAGGTGGACATCCGGTTCCCGGTCGGCACCATGCCGCCCCGCGGCTGGACCCCGCCGAGCGAGGAGGAGAACGAGGAGTACGGCACGGCCGCGTACCAGCCGGGCGACTCCTTCCGGCTGCGGACGACCCTGGGCCGCGCGCTCTTCAACGAGCTGCTGCCCGAGGACTACCCGTTCGTCGACTACTCGGTGGGCAAGAAGCAGCTCTCCGAGATCGTCAACGACCTCGCCGAGCGCTACCCCAAGGTCATCGTGGCGGCGACGCTCGACAACCTGAAGGCGTCCGGCTTCCACTGGGCGACCCGTTCCGGCGTCACCGTGGCCATCTCCGACGTCGTGGTCCCCGAGGCCAAGAAGGCGATCGTCCAGGGCTACGAGGCGCAGGACGAGAAGGTCCAGAAGCAGTACGAGCGCGGTCTGATCACCAAGGACGAGCGCACGCAGGAGCTCATCCGGATCTGGACCATGGCCACCAACGAGGTGGCCGAGGCGATGAACGAGAACTTCCCGAAGACCAACCCGATCGCCATGATGGTGAACTCGGGCGCCCGAGGGAACATGATGCAGCTGCGTCAGATCGCCGGTATGCGTGGTCTGGTGTCGAACGCCAAGAACGAGACGATCCCGCGTCCCATCAAGGCGTCCTTCCGCGAGGGCCTGTCCGTGCTGGAGTACTTCATCTCCACGCACGGTGCCCGTAAGGGTCTGGCCGACACCGCTCTGCGTACCGCTGACTCCGGCTACCTCACGCGTCGTCTCGTCGACGTCTCGCAGGACGTCATCATCCGCGAGGAGGACTGCGGCACCGACCGCGGTCTGCGCCTGGCCATCGCCGAGCGCGGCGCGGACGGCGTGCTGCGCAAGACGGAGAACGTCGAGACCAGCGTGTACGCGCGCTGCCTCGCCGAGGACATCGTCGTCGGGGACGTCGTACTGGCCCCGGCCGGTACCGACCTCGGTGACGTGCTCATCGACGAGCTGGTCCGCCACGGCATCGAGGAGGTCAAGACCCGTTCGGTCCTGACCTGCGAGTCCGCCGTCGGTACCTGCGCGATGTGCTACGGCCGTTCGCTGGCCACCGGCAAGCTGGTCGACATCGGTGAGGCGGTCGGCATCATCGCCGCCCAGTCCATCGGTGAGCCCGGCACGCAGCTGACGATGCGTACCTTCCACACCGGTGGTGTGGCCGGTGACGACATCACCCAGGGTCTGCCCCGTGTCGTCGAGCTCTTCGAGGCCCGTACGCCCAAGGGTGTCGCCCCGATCTCGGAGGCGGCCGGCCGCGTCCGTATCGAGGAGACCGAGAAGACCAAGAAGATCGTCGTCACCCCGGACGACGGCAGCGAGGAGACGGCGTACCCGATCTCCAAGCGCGCCCGGGTCCAGGTCGGCGAGGGCGATCACGTCGAGGTGGGCCAGAAGCTCACCGTGGGTGCCACCAACCCGCACGACGTGCTGCGTATCCTCGGCCAGCGCGCGGTCCAGGTGCATCTGGTCGGCGAGGTCCAGAAGGTCTACAACTCGCAGGGTGTGTCGATCCACGACAAGCACATCGAGATCATCATCCGGCAGATGCTGCGCCGGGTGACGATCATCGAGTCGGGCGACGCGGAGCTGCTGCCCGGCGAGCTGGTCGAGCGCTCGAAGTTCGAGCAGGAGAACCGTCGTGTGGTCACCGAGAGCGGTCACCCCGCTTCCGGCCGTCCGCAGCTGATGGGTATCACCAAGGCCTCGCTGGCCACCGAGTCGTGGCTGTCGGCGGCCTCCTTCCAGGAGACGACCAGGGTCCTGACCGACGCGGCGATCAACGCCAAGTCGGACTCCCTGATCGGCCTCAAGGAGAACGTCATCATCGGTAAGCTCATCCCGGCCGGTACGGGTCTGTCCCGCTACCGCAACATCCGGGTCGAGCCGACCGAGGAGGCCAAGGCCGCGATGTACTCGGCCGTCGGCTACGACGACATCGACTACTCGCCGTTCGGCTCGGGCTCCGGCCAGGCCGTCCCGCTGGAGGACTACGACTACGGTCCGTACAACCAGTAAGGCGAGCCCGGCCGTTCGCGGCTGGTAGCGCGGTGAAGGGCGGTCATCCTGCTTCGGCGGGGTGGCCGCCCTTTCGCGTGCGAGGCCCCTTGGAGAACGCAGCCCGGTGTTGGCGCAAAGGGCTGACGGGGTCTGTGCGGCCGGTCTAGCATCCCGCCATGATTCACAGACGCTTCACGATATCCGCCGGTTCTCTCCTTATCGGGCTCGTCCTGACGGCCTGCGGGGCCGGTGGTTCCCCCTCGGCGGGCGAGGCGCACCGGACGGTGGCCGTGTCCTCCTCGCCCGCCGAACGGCCCGCGCCCGCGTCCGCGCCCGCGTCCGGGTCCGGGTCCGGGCCCGGGTCTTTGGCGCCGGGCAGCTCCGCGCCGGCCGCCTCGCCCACGCCGGGCCCCTCGGGCACGCGCCCGCCCGCCCCGGCCCGTACCGCGCGCGTCGTGACGCCCACGCCCAGCCGCACGCACACGGTGGCCCCCGCGCCCACCCGTACGCGCGCCCCGGTCACCGAGCCGGCCCCGGTCGTGAAGTCCCCGGCGGCCAAGCCGAGCGTGGCCCGGCCGGCCGTCGAGCTGTGCGACATCCGCTCCACCGCGGGCAACTGCTACCGCGCGGGCCAGTTCTGCCGGAAGGCGGACGCGGGCCGCTCCACCACCGACGCCTCGGGCCGCAGGATCACCTGCGGCCAGTCGGCCAGCGCGCTGCGCTGGCACTACTAGCCGGTGCGGCAAGACGGCGTGAACCCCGCGACCGCCCGCGCGCGTGTACGGGGCGCAGGACGTACACCGCTCGGGAGGAAGGACGCTGATGACGCCGAGGACGCTGAGGACGACGAGGGCGGGGCTCGGGCGCCGGCCGGCTCCGGCGGCGGCGGTGATCGCGGGCGCGGTCCTGGCGCTGACGGCGGGGCCCGCCTCCGCGACCGATTACGTGAACATCTGGCAGTACAACGAGAGTTCGGCCGGCCGGTGCAGAGCGGCGGCCGAGACCGGCAACGACTGGTGGGGCTATCCGCGGGACGGCAGCGGCCCGTACTGGTTCTACTGCGGGGGCGCTTCCGGCAAGGAGCTGTGGGTCAGGCAGCCGGCCGGCGGCTACTGGGGCTGACGGCGCGGGGCGGGGGTCAGCTCTCCTTGGGGCGGCTGCTGAGCGACCAGCCGCCCCGGGTCTGGATCTGGAGCAGGGCCGTGCGGGTGGTGTGCGGCAGCCACAGCTGGGCGGGGCCGCTGCCCTCCGCGACGACCCCGGCGGGACGCAGGCCCTGCATGAGGTGCCGTACCTGATAGGGCCCCTGCCCGCTGTGGCGGAACAGCAGCCGGGGCGTGGGCGCCACGTGCAGGAGGTCACCGCCGTGGCCGTGGACGGCGGGGGTCTCGTCGTCGAGCGCGCGGATCACGGAGGCGCCGAGCACGGCCGTGCGCCAGGCCCCCTCGGTGTGGATCTCCAGTTGCAGGGTGGCGCCCTCGCGGGCCGGCAGCGGCAGCCGGGCGCAGACGGGCCCGCCCGCCTCGTACAGCCGTATCCAGCTGCCCCGGGGGCCGCGCGTGCGCAGCCGGACCAGGCCGAGCGCCGGGCTGGTGAAGGCGAGCACGGCGGGCCGGCCGGGCTCCGGGCGCACCAGGCGCAGCGTGGCCTGCCCCGTGCCGTGGTTCCACTCGGCGTTGGGCACCCGCAGCCGGGCGAGCGCCGTCCAGCCCTCCTGGAGCGTCACGGCGGCGTCCTCGTCGTCCCTCTCGTCGAGCGCCTTCTCGTAGGCGTCGAGGGCGAGTTGGTAGTCGGCGAGATCGTCCTCGGTGGAGTCGGGGCCCGGCCGGTAGTCGAGCGCCTGCACCTCCCGCGCGTAGTCCAGCACCTCCGGCCGGACGGTCCGGGCCTGCTTCCCGCGGGTGAGCGCCGGGTTGCCCCGGCCGTAGTGGTGCGCGGCGAGCGCGGGCGGGACCACGAGTCCGCCGAGGAAGATCAGGGCGAACAGCCTCCCGTCGGGGAACAGCGTCATCGACAGGACGAGCAGCAGGAACAGCACGGTCCCGCTGGCCACCCCGTGCCCGAGGGCGCGCGGCCAGGTCAACGGGCGCCGCGCCGTGCCCGGTTCGGGTTTCCCCGGGGCGGAGCGTCGGCTGGACGCGACGTCCGGGAACCTGTCCCTCGGGGACCTGTCCTCCGGGAACGGGGACGGGGAGGCGTCGTGCGGCATGGAGTTCCCCCTCGATGCTCGGCCTGTCCCCATGGTGCGCTTTCCCCGGCGGGGGCGACAGGGGGCGCGGGGCGTACGTACCGCCATGTCCGGCAACACGCCATTTAGCGGTACGTGTTGAGCCACCGCGCGTGGACTTTCTGTGGAGGCCGGGGGCGGGGCGGCGAAATCTGGCGCAACCCGCGAGCGCCCGGTTAGCGTCTTGAGTTGACAGGTACTCCCCACGTCTCTGGAGCCCCGTAGTGAATCGCCAGCGCCTCCTGCCCGCCGCCGCCCTCCTGGCCGCCGTATCGGTGTCGTTGACGGCGTGCGGGGGAGGGGACGACGGGGGCGGGGAGGCGGACTCGGGGAAGAAGGTGGCGGGGGCGGACGCGGGCTCGCCCGAGGCCAGCAAGAGCCCTTCGCCTTCGGCCAGTACGCCGGACCCGAAGGCGCCGGACCTGAGCCTGCCGAAGGACGTCAAGGTCGTCCAGGACTGGCGGGAGCCTGCGGACAAGGCGCAGGCGGCTGCCCTGGCGGCTGCTGTGCACTACCTGACGGCCATCAACCGCGCCATCGCTCTTCAGGACGTGAGCGAACCCGCTTATCTCTACTACTCGTATCCAGGAAGTGCCGCGCGCACTGTGGCGCAGAAGACAGTCAAGGGCAACATCACGCAGCACTACTCGATCGCGGGTACCGAGCGGATGCACCGCCAGACGAGCAAGGTGTCCGAGTCCGGCGAGAGCGCCGCCGTGTCCCTTTGCACGGACGACTCGAAGTTCTACTCCAAGAACCTGAAGACCGGTAAGACCGAAGTCACCGAACCGGGCGCCGACGACCACACTTGGTACGAGTTGGGCCTAGTGCGTTCCACTGGCTCGGACGGCGTCTGGGTGGTCAAGGAGATCCAGGCGAAGGTAGGGGCCGAACAGTGCCAGTGAACGGGGCAAAGCGTGCGCTCGGGGGCGCCCTGGTGCTGGCGACGGCTGGTGCGTGCCTCCTGGGCGGGGCGGGGAGCGCGGCGGCGAGGACCCACGGCCCGACTGCCGGCAGCCAGGCCGAAGCCGACCAGCACGGCAACTCCGGCGGTGGTCACATCAGCTCCACCGTCCACATCACCTACACCCAGCGCGGCGGCGCCTTGGGCGGTTCCGGTGGGCGGGCCGCCGTCGCCGACTGGGACCCGCCCGGCTGCTGGTACGCCCCCGAGTACGACCCGGAGCAGTTCGAGGAGTCGCGGCAGCGGCTGTACTTCGCGGCCGTGCACGACCCCGGCGCCAACGACATCGTGCGCGACATCTCCTCGGAGAACCAGGGGTACGCGAAGGACGAGTACCACAAGAAGGACAAGGGCAAGGGCATGTACTGGACCGCCCAGTACCGGGACGACGCCACCATCGAGCAGATGATGGAGTGCGACCGCCCGCCCTTCTGGGCGGAGAACGGCACGGCTCCGGACGTCCCCCACGCCATCTCGCCCGAGATCCTCGCCGGCCTCGCCTACGAGCGCATGAAGGTCCCCAGCCTGAAGGCGAAGCTCGCCCCGGCCGCCGCGAGCAAGGTCAACCTGCCGACGTGGGTGTGGCTGGACAAGGCGGACGTCGAGCCGGTGTCGGTGACGGCCTCGCTGGACGTGGGCGGTTTCCACATGGAGGCGACGACGACCGCGACGCCGACCGGGATGAAGGTGGAGCCGGGGACGGAGGACGCGCACGTCATACCCGGGGGCGGGAACTGCCCGGTGGCCGACGGCGCCATCGGTGAGCCCTTCGCCGCCGGGAAGGCGGACCGGACGCCGCCCTGCGGGGTGACCTACACCCGGTCCTCGGGGCAGGGCACGTACCGGATGTCGGCCGCCGTGAACTGGGAGACGCGCTGGACCGGGACCGGCGGGGCGGGCGGCGACCTGCCCGACGGGACCTACGGCCAGACGCGGGACGTCCGGGTGGAGGAGATCCAGGCCGTGAACCGGTGAGCGCCGCCGGCCGGGGCGTCCCCGGGCGAGCGCGCGCGCACGCAGCGTAGCCACCGTCCGCGCGCCCGAAGGGAACGCCCCGGCACCCGGCCCCCGTCCCTCGTGCCACACTCGTACGGTCCCGTCGTACGCATGTGCATTTGTTTTGACCCAGGTCCATACGGTAGGTACGCTCTGACCTTGTGCCTGGGGTGTGCCCGGGTCCCCGTGCGTGCCTATCCACCGCACACCGGACTCGATACCGGCCACCGTGATCCGCATCCTCTCCGCCTTGTGCGGAAGTCCGCAGGGTTCGACACACCCGACCGCGTGGGTCGGGGGTGTTCCAGGTTAGCTTTACCTATTCGGCACACAGAAACCGGAGAAGTAGTGCCTACGATCCAGCAGCTGGTCCGGAAGGGCCGGCAGGACAAGGTCGAGAAGAACAAGACGCCCGCGCTCGATGGTTCGCCTCAGCGCCGTGGCGTCTGCACGCGTGTGTTCACGACCACCCCGAAGAAGCCGAACTCGGCCCTCCGTAAGGTCGCGCGTGTGCGTCTGACCTCCGGCATCGAGGTCACGGCCTACATCCCGGGTGAGGGACACAACCTGCAGGAGCACTCCATCGTGCTCGTGCGCGGCGGCCGTGTGAAGGACCTGCCGGGTGTTCGTTACAAGATCATCCGCGGTTCCCTCGACACCCAGGGTGTCAAGAACCGCAAGCAGGCCCGCAGCCGCTACGGCGCCAAGAAGGAGAAGTAAGAATGCCTCGTAAGGGCCCCGCCCCGAAGCGCCCGGTCATCATCGACCCGGTCTACGGTTCTCCTCTGGTGACCTCCCTCATCAACAAGGTGCTGCTGAACGGCAAGCGCTCCACCGCCGAGCGCATCGTGTACGGCGCCATGGAGGGCCTGCGCGAGAAGACCGGCAACGACCCGGTCATCACGCTCAAGCGCGCGCTGGAGAACATCAAGCCGACCCTGGAGGTCAAGTCCCGCCGCGTCGGTGGTGCGACCTATCAGGTTCCGATCGAGGTCAAGCCCGGCCGCGCCAGCACCCTCGCGCTGCGCTGGCTCGTCGGCTACTCGCGCGCCCGTCGCGAGAAGACCATGACCGAGCGGCTGACCAACGAGCTTCTCGACGCTTCGAACGGCCTGGGCGCCGCGGTGAAGAAGCGCGAGGACACGCACAAGATGGCCGAGTCCAACAAGGCCTTCGCGCACTACCGCTGGTAGTCGCTACCCCCATCGAGACCGAGAGAAGACAGAAGCCTTATGGCTACCACTTCGCTTGACCTTGCCAAGGTCCGCAACATCGGGATCATGGCGCACATCGACGCGGGCAAGACGACGACCACCGAGCGCATCCTGTACTACACCGGTGTCTCGTACAAGATCGGTGAGGTCCACGACGGCGCGGCGACCATGGACTGGATGGAGCAGGAGCAGGAGCGTGGCATCACGATCACCTCTGCCGCCACCACCTGTCACTGGCCGCTGAACGACGTCGACCACACGATCAACATCATCGACACCCCGGGCCACGTCGACTTCACCGTCGAGGTGGAGCGTTCGCTGCGCGTACTCGACGGTGCTGTCACGGTGTTCGACGGTGTCGCCGGCGTCGAGCCGCAGTCCGAGACCGTCTGGCGTCAGGCTGACCGCTACGGCGTTCCGCGTATCTGCTTCGTCAACAAGCTCGACCGCACCGGCGCCGAGTTCCACCGCTGTGTCGACATGATCATCGACCGCCTCGGTGCGACGCCGATCGTCATGCAGCTGCCCATCGGGGCCGAGGCCGACTTCCAGGGTGTCGTCGACCTCGTCACGATGAAGGCCTTCGTGTGGTCCGCCGAGACCGCGCTGGGCGAGGCGTACGACATCGTCGACATCCCGGACACGCACACGGAGGCCGCCGCCGAGTGGCGCGGCAAGCTCCTTGAGGCCGTGGCCGAGAACGACGACGCCATGATGGAGCTGTACCTGGAGGGCGAGGAGCCCTCCGTGGAGCAGCTGTACGAGGCCATCCGCCGCGTCACCATCGCCTCCGGCAAGGGCGACGGCACCACCGTCACCCCCGTGTTCTGCGGTACCGCGTTCAAGAACAAGGGCGTTCAGCCCCTGCTCGACGCCGTGGTCCGTTACCTGCCCTCCCCGCTCGACATCGAGGCGATCGAGGGCCAGGACGTCAAGAACCCGGAAGAGATCATCAAGCGTCGTCCCTCCGAGGACGAGCCGCTGGCGGCCCTCGCGTTCAAGATCGCGAGCGACCCGCACCTCGGCAAGCTGACCTTCGTCCGCGTGTACTCCGGGCGCCTGGAGTCGGGTTCCGCCGTGCAGAACTCGGTCAAGGGCCGCAAGGAGCGCATCGGCAAGATCTACCGGATGCACGCCAACAAGCGTGAGGAGATCGAGTCGGTGGGTGCCGGTGACATCGTCGCCGTCATGGGTCTGAAGCAGACCACCACCGGTGAGACCCTCTGCGACCCGGCGAACCCGGTGATCCTGGAGTCCATGGACTTCCCGGCCCCCGTGATCGAGGTCGCGATCGAGCCGAAGTCCAAGGGCGACCAGGAGAAGCTGGGCGTCGCGATCCAGCGTCTGGCCGAGGAGGACCCGTCCTTCCGCGTCAAGACCGACGAGGAGACCGGGCAGACGATCATCGCCGGCATGGGTGAGCTTCACCTGGACGTGCTGGTCGACCGTATGCGCCGTGAGTTCCGCGTCGAGGCCAACGTCGGCAAGCCGCAGGTCGCGTACCGCGAGACCCTGCGCAAGCCGGTCGAGCGCCTGGACTACACGCACAAGAAGCAGACCGGTGGTTCCGGCCAGTTCGCGAAGGTGCAGATCGCCCTTGAGCCGCTTGAGGGCGACGGCTACGAGTTCGTGAACAAGGTCACCGGTGGCCGCATCCCCCGGGAGTACATCCCCTCGGTGGACGCGGGTGCGCAGGAGGCCATGGAGTTCGGTGTGCTCGCCGGCTACCCCCTCACGGGTGTCCGCGTGACCCTTCTCGACGGTGCCTACCACGAGGTCGACTCCTCCGAGATGGCCTTCAAGATCGCCGGTTCCATGGCCTTCAAGGAGGCCGCCCGCAAGGCCAGCCCGGCCCTGCTGGAGCCGATGATGAAGGTCGAGGTGACGACGCCCGAGGACTACATGGGTGACGTCATCGGTGACATCAACTCCCGTCGCGGTCAGATCCAGTCCATGGAGGACCGCCACGGCGCCAAGCTCGTCACGGGCCTGGTTCCGCTGTCGGAGATGTTCGGCTACGTCGGAGACCTCCGCAGCAAGACCTCGGGTCGCGCAAGCTACTCGATGCAGTTCGACTCCTACGCCGAGGTTCCGCGGAACGTCGCCGAGGAGATCATCGCGAAGGCCAAGGGCGAATAACTCACCCGAGTTCACGCCGTAGGCTTGACTCCGGAGCCCGATGGGGCGTCCACCGTGAAAGCGGCGGGCGCCCCGGGGCACCGGGCATCCCAGCAAAGATCACCTGGCGCCGATGAAGCAAGGCGTACAGAACCACTCCACAGGAGGACCCAGTGGCGAAGGCGAAGTTCGAGCGGACTAAGCCGCACGTCAACATCGGCACCATCGGTCACATCGACCACGGTAAGACGACCCTCACGGCCGCCATTACCAAGGTGCTGCACGACGCGTACCCGGACCTGAACGAGGCCTCGGCCTTCGACCAGATCGACAAGGCTCCCGAGGAGCGCCAGCGCGGTATCACCATCTCCATCGCGCACGTCGAGTACCAGACGGAGACGCGTCACTACGCCCACGTCGACTGCCCCGGTCACGCGGACTACATCAAGAACATGATCACCGGTGCCGCCCAGATGGACGGCGCGATCCTCGTGGTCGCCGCGACCGACGGTCCGATGCCGCAGACCAAGGAGCACGTGCTCCTGGCCCGCCAGGTCGGCGTCCCCTACATCGTCGTCGCCCTGAACAAGGCCGACATGGTGGACGACGAGGAGATCCTGGAGCTCGTCGAGCTTGAGGTGCGTGAGCTCCTCTCCGAGTACGAGTTCCCGGGCGACGACCTTCCGGTCGTCAAGGTCTCCGCTCTGAAGGCCCTTGAGGGCGACAAGGAGTGGGGCAACTCGGTCCTGGAGCTCATGAAGGCCGTGGACGAGTCCATCCCGGAGCCCGAGCGCGACGTCGACAAGCCGTTCCTGATGCCGATCGAGGACGTCTTCACGATCACCGGTCGTGGCACGGTCGTCACCGGTCGTATCGAGCGCGGTGTCCTGAAGGTCAACGAGACCGTCGACATCATCGGTATCAAGCAGGAGAAGGCGACCACCACGGTCACCGGTATCGAGATGTTCCGCAAGCTGCTCGACGAGGGCCAGGCCGGTGAGAACGTCGGTCTGCTCCTCCGTGGCATCAAGCGCGAGGACGTCGAGCGCGGCCAGGTCATCATCAAGCCCGGCTCGGTCACGCCGCACACCTCGTTCGAGGCGCAGGCGTACATCCTGTCGAAGGACGAGGGTGGCCGTCACACCCCCTTCTTCAACAACTACCGTCCGCAGTTCTACTTCCGTACCACGGACGTGACCGGCGTCGTGACCCTCCCCGAGGGCACCGAGATGGTCATGCCGGGCGACAACACCGAGATGACCGTCGAGCTCATCCAGCCCGTCGCCATGGAAGAGGGCCTGAAGTTCGCCATCCGTGAGGGTGGCCGGACCGTGGGCGCCGGCCAGGTCACCAAGATCAACAAGTAAGTCTTGTTGCTCGCGTGAGCTGAGTACGACCTCTGACCCGTTCGCGGGTCGCCGCTCCGGGCCCTGCCCCCGTCCTTCGTGGACGGGGGCAGGGCCCGGAGTTTTTTTGTGCGGTTACGCGGAGGCGTCCGGGGCGTCCGGGGTGTCCAGGTCGGACATGTCGAGGACGAAGCGGTAGCGGACGTCGTTGCGGCGCAGGCGGTCCAGGGCCTCGTTGACCTGGGCCGAGGGCAGTAGTTCGATGTCCGCGGTGATGCCGTGCTCGGCGCAGAACTCCAGGAGCGCGGTGGTCGCGGGCAGGCCGCCGCTGCCCGCGCTGCTGAGCTTCTTGCGGCCCACGAGCAGGTCCATGGCCTCCACGGTGAGGGGGCCGAGGTGCCCGAGGTGGCTGAGCGTCCCGTCCGTCGCGACGAGGCGCAGGTAGGGGCCGATCTCGTGCGGCGCGGAGATGGTGTCGACGAGGACGTCGAAGCGGTCGCGGGCGGCGGCCATCTGTTCCGGGTCGCTGGAGAGCAGCAGTTCGTGGGCGCCCAGGCGCCGGGCGTCCTCGGCCTTGTCCGGGGTACGGCTGATGACGGAGGTCTCGGCGCCGAGGGCGACGGCCAGCTTCACCGCGAGGTGCCCCAGACCCCCCAGCCCCGCCACGGCGACGCGGCTGCCGGGTCCCACGCCGAGGGCGCGCAGGGGTTCCCAGACGGTGATCCCGGCGCACAGCAGGGGAGCGGCGGCGGCCGGGTCGAGCCCGGCGGGCAGGGCGTGGGCGAACCGTTCCCGTACGACGTACTCGCGCGCGTAGCCGCCCAGCGTGGTCGTCCCGTCCTGCCGGTCGGTGCCGCCGTAGGTCAGGGTCGGGAAGCTGTGGCAGAAGTTCTCCTGACCGGCCCGGCACATGGGGCAGGTGCCGCAGGAGTCGACGATGTTGCCGACCGCCACCGGGTCGCCGGCGCGGAAACGGGTGACCTCCGGGCCGGTGCCGGTCACGGTGCCGGTGAACTCGTGGCCCGGCACCAGGGGCGGGTCGCCCTCGGCGGACCGGGTGTCGAGCGCGCGCAGGTCGGAGTGGCAGACGCCGCAGTAGTCGACGCGGACCGCGAGGTCGTCCGGGCGCAGCTCGCGCCGCTCCAGCGCCTCCCGTCGCAGTGCGGCCGGCCGGCCCTCCGCCTTCCATCCCACGGTGGTCCTCATGTGTTTCTCCCTCACGGTGACCGGCGGACTCCCGCCGTTCAGACAGACTGTTCGGTCTATTTCTTTCCGTGTCCGAGCGTAAGGGGCGACGGGTGGTCAGGCAAACCAACCGTTCTGTTTGGTAGTCTCCCGGTATGGCGCAACAGCCCTTGACCTCGCGCGGAGCGGTGACGTACCAGCGCATCATCGACGTGGCGACCCGGGAGTTCGCGGAGTTCGGGATCGCCGGTGCGCGGATCGAGCGCATCGTGGCGGCCGCCCGTACGAACAAGGCGCAGCTCTACGCGTACTTCGGCAGCAAGGACGGCCTCTTCGACGCGATCTTCTTCGACTCGCTGGAGCGGATCACCAACGCCGTCCCGATCGACGCGAGCGACCTCGCGGACTGGGCCGTGCGCCTGTACGACGAGTACCTGCGCCGCCCCGACCTCATCCGCCTCGCCACCTGGGCCCGCCTGGAACGCCGCTCGGCCGGCCATCTGGTGGAGGACCACGAGCGCATCGACGACCCCAAACTCCGTGCCATCGCCGAGGCGCAGGAGGCCGGTCTGGTGCGCCGGGGCGACCCCTTCGACCTGAAGGCGATGGTGGTCGCGATGTCGATGGCCTGGTCCCCGGTGAGCAATGTCTACGCGGCGACCGCCGACGAACCGCCCGAGGTCCACGAACAGCGCCGCACCCTGCTCCGCGAGAGCGTGCGACGCGCGGTGGCGGCCGGGTGAGGGAGTAGATCGCGCCGGGGCGCTGTGGTGGGCGGCCTGGGGGGACCCGGGAACGCCGGTACGGTCCGCGCGGCGCGCGGGAGCGGCGGCGCGAGAAGGGCGACGACTCCACCGGAGCGGCCCGAAGGCGGCTCACTCGGGCCCCAGGCCGACGCGCACCGAGGCGCTCACCGCCGAGAGGCCGCACAGCGCCAGGTCTGAGGGAGGAGGCCCGAGGCGTGAGGTCTCCTCCTGCCCGCTGTCCGGCGAGTGCCCGCACCGCACGCGAGCAGGCACCGAGACCCCGCCGCCGGGCGCGCCGGTGGCGGGGTCTCAGCGCCCGGTGGCCTCGTCTCAGTGCCCGCCGGTGAGTTCTCCGCTCAGCTTTCCGTGCAGTTCGGCGCTGGCCGGGTTCAGTCCGACGATCTCGACCGTGCTGCCGCGCTCCCGGTACTTGGCCTCGACGGCGTCCAGGGCCGCGACGGAGGAGGCGTCCCACACGTGTGCCTCGTGCAGGTCGATGACGACGTGTTCCGGTGCCCTCGCGTAGTCGAACTGTCCGACCAGCTCGTTGGAGGAGGCGAAGAAGAGTTCGCCGGTCACGTGGTGCACGACGGTGGTGCCGTCGGGGCCGGTGACGGAGGTGACGCGGGTGAGGTGGGCGACGCGCCGGGCGAACACGGTCATGGCGGTGACCGAGCCGACCACGACGCCGATGGCCAGGTTGGAGGTCGCGACGACGACCACGACCGTGATCACCATGACGGCGATCTCGCCGAGCGGCATCCGGCGCAGCGTCTTCGGCGCGATCGAGTGCCAGTCGAAGGTGCCGAAGGCCACCATCACCATGACGGCGACCAGGGCGGCCATCGGGATGTCGGAGACGACCGGCCCGAAGACGACGCACAGCACCATCAGGAAGGCCCCCGCCAGGAAGGTCGACAGGCGGGTGCGGGCCCCCGACACCTTCACGTTGATCATGGTCTGGCCGATCATGGCGCAGCCGCCCATCCCGCCGAAGAACCCCGTGACGATGTTGGCGATGCCCTGACCGACCGACTCCCGGGTCTTGGAGGAACGGGTGCCGGTGATCTCGTCGACGAGTTTCGCGGTCATCAGCGACTCCATCAGCCCGACCAGCGCCATCGCGAGCGCGTACGGGGCGATCGTCGTGAGGGTGTCCGTCGTGAACGGCACGTCGGGGAGCCCGGGAACCGGCAGCGAGGAGGGCAGCGCGCCCTCGTCGCCCACCGTCGGTACGGCGATGCCGGCGGCCACGGTCAGCGCGGTGAGGACGGCGATGGACACGAGCGGGGCCGGGACCACCGTGGTGATCCGGGGGAAGAACACGAGCAGGGCGAGACCCGCGAGGATCAGCGGGTAGACCGGCCACGGCACGTCGCGCATCTGCGGCACCTGCGCCAGGAAGATCAGGATGGCGAGGGAGTTGACGAAGCCGACCATGACCGAGCGCGGCACGAAGCGCATGAGCTTCGCGACGCCGAGAGCGCCCAGCAGGATCTGGAAGACCCCGGCGAGGACGACGGTCGCGACGAGGTAGCCGAAACCGTGCTCCCGGTTCAGGGGAGCGACCACCAGGGCGACCGCGCCGGTGGCCGCCGAGATCATCGCCCGCCGTCCGCCGACCACGGAGATGGTCACGGCCATGGTGAACGAGGCGAACAGCCCGGTCTCCGGATCGACGCCCGCGATGATCGAGAAGGAGATCGCCTCCGGGATCAGCGCGAGGGCGACCACCAGACCTGCCAGCACCTCCGTCCGCCACACCCGGGGATCGGCCAGCCAGTCGGGACGCAGCGCCCGCAGCCGGACGGCTGCGGGCGAGGGGGAGTCGGCGGAAGGGAACACGGGACAGCCACCTGAGTCGTACGGGCACGCCCCGGGAGGGGCTGAGCGGGGAGGGGAGGGAGCGCGGGGGAGAGGGGAGTCGGGGCGGGGACGCGGCCATGGGCCGCTCGGGCACCTGCCCCCTCGCCTCGGGGAGAACCGCGGGGCCCACTGCCGGACCTGCGAGAATCGGGGTCGCGCCGAGGCCCGCGTCGGCTCTGGCGCGGTGCGCGCGGTGCGCGCGCTCCTGCTGGGGCGGCGCGTGCCGGGGAAACTCTACCCTAACGTTAGGGTAGGGATCATCGTCTGCGCCGTGACGCCCAGCACCCCCTCGCCGGGACGATCGGGAGGGCGGTGCGGTGGTGCGGGACGGGGCGCGAGTCTGAGTGCGGAGGATCGGTGAGCGTGGACGGCGTGGACGGCAAGCACATGCGGATCGGTGAGGTCGCCGCGCGGACCGAGCTGTCCCTGCGCACCATCCGGCACTACGAGGAGACCGGCCTCGTCATCCCGAGCGCCCGTTCCCAGGGCGGCTTCCGCCTGTACACGGAGGCGGACGTCGCGCGTCTCATGGTGATCCGCCGGATGAAACCGCTGGGCTTCACCCTGGACCAGATGCGCGACCTGCTGGACGCGACGGACCGCCTGGACCGGGACGCCGGCGGCGAGGAGGACGCCAAGCGGGAGGGGCCTTCCCGTGACGCCCTGCTGGAGCGGGTGCGCGCGTACGAGCGGGCGGCGACGGAGCAGGTCGGGAAGCTCCGCGTCCAGCTGAGCCGCGCCGAGGACTTCGCCGCGACGCTGCGCGCGCGACTGGCCGAGGGGTAGCGGGACCGGCCCGGTAGCGGGACCGGCCCGGTAGCGGGATCGGCCCGGTCACGTGCCCAGGCCCGGTCCGGTCACGTGCCCAGGCCCAAGGGGAACGGGACCGGTCGCGTGCCCACGGCCGGGAGGTGGCGGGACCGGTCACTTGCCCAGTTCGCGGGCCAGGGCGGCGCGGCGGGCCAGTACCTCGTCCTGTGACTCGGCCATCTCCCGCAGCGCGGAACGGCGTTCGCGCTGGGAGAGCCGGTCGAGGTAGAGGCGCCCGCCCAGGTGGTCGGTCTCGTGCTGGAGGCAGCGCGCGAAGTAGCCGTGCCCTCGATCGCCGGCGGTTCGCCCTTCCAGTCGCCGAGGTGGGCACCCTCACGTCCACCCAGGCCGCCGCCCGCCTCGGGCACAGCAGCGGCCTGTGCTCCTTCCATCTGCGTCAGCTCGCCCGGCACGGCCTGATCGAGGAGGCACCGCACTCGGGCGGCAAGGCCCGGCCGTGCCGGCTGCGCTGGGAGCCGGGGACGGGCGCGGAGTCCGGGGGCGGGGGGCCGGACGACTGGGGGCGCGGGCTCCCCGGGGGCTTCGCCGGGCTGTCGCGCGCCTTGGAGGACGAGAGCTACGACCGGTGGCGGGCCGGGCGCGACCGGGCGCCGCGTGCGTGGCGACGGGACGAGTCCTTCAGCGCCGTACTGCACCTGACCCCCGAGGAACTGACCGGACTCGCCGCGTCCGTCAGGAGGTTGCTGGCCGGGTACCGCGAGCGCGAGACGCGTCCGGAGACCCGCCCGGCGGGAAGCGCGCCGGTCGCGGCGGTGGTCCGGATGTTCCCGCTCGTGGACGGGGAGCCGGGGCGGGGCGCCGACGGTGGGGGGAGCGGGGGCCGGGAGGGCCGGGAGCGGCCGGCTCAGGAGGCGCCGGGCTCCGCGTCCGGCTCGCCGTCCTCCGGGCCCGCCTGATCCGGCCCCCCTTCCCGCTCCCCCTCGCTTTCGCTGAGCCTGTCCGCCTCGGCGAGGGATGCGGCGGCTTCCTTCTCGGCCGCGGTGGCGCGCCCGTAGGCGGCCGCCGATCGCAGCCAGGTGTCGCGGGTCTCGGGGCGCGGGCGGCCCGCGGCGGCGAGGGTGGTGGCCAGTTCCTTCAGGGCCTCGCCCTCGCGGTAGGGGTCGTTGAGGCCGGCGAAGGCGGCGGCGGATCTGGTTCCGGCCGCGACGGCTTCGGCGTGGTCGCCCTTGTCGCGGCGAACGGTGCCGAGGTTGTTCCAGGCGATGGCTTCGCGGTGGGGGTCCTTGTGCCCGCGGTAGAGGTCGAGTGCGGTGGTGTGGGCGGCGAGGGCCTCGTCGTAGCGGCGCAGTTTCTGGAGAACGGTGCCGAGGTTGTTCCAGGCGATGGCTTCGCTGTGGGGGTCGTTGTGCTGGTGGTGGAGGTCGCGTGCGGTGGTGTGGGCGGCGAGGGCCTCTTCGTAGCGGCGCAGTGCCTGGAGGGTGATGCCGAGGCTGACCCAGGTGTTGGCTTCGCTGTGGGGGTCGTTGTGCTGGTGGTGGAGGTCGCGTGCGGTGGTGTGGGCGGCGAGTGCCTCGTCGTAGCGGCGCAGTGCCTGGAGGGCCAGGCCGAGGCTGTTCAGGGCGATGGCTTCGCTTTGAGGGACGTTGTGCTGGTGGTGGAGGTCGCGTGCGGTGGTGTGGGCGGCGAGGGCCTCGTCGTAGCGGCGCAGGTCCTGGAGGGCGAGGCCGAAGTTGTTCCAGGCGATGGCTTCGTTGTGGTCTCCCGTGGCCCGGCAGATGTCGAGCGCCCTGGCGGACACCGCGACCGCTTCCTCGAAGCGGCGCTGCCAGGCCAGGTAGGGCATCAGGGCGAAACACGAGCGGTTCACCACCAGCGCGGTGCCGCTTTCCTCCGAGAGGGCGAGCGCCAGCAGATTCGAGCGCTCCGCGTCGAGCCAGCTCATCGCCTCGTCCCAGTCGGCGAACCCGGGGTCCGGGACGATGCCGTTTCCCGGCACGTGCGTGGTCGCCGCCTCCGCCGTTCGCGCGTAGTACTCCCTCAGCCGCGCGAGCGCCTGTTCGTACCGGCGTCGGGTCGGCCGGGACGTCCGCGTCGCCGCCCGCGCCCGGTCCGCCGCGTAGTCGCGCAGCAGGTCGTGCATCTGCCAGCGGCCCCGCACCTCGCCGCGTGCCACCAGATGGGCCGTGGCGAGGCGGCTCAGGAGGCGTTCGGTGACGGGTTCCGGGGTGTCGTTGAGGAGGGCGGCCGCCCTGGTCGAGATGTCGGGGCCCGGGTTCAGGGACAACCGGCGGAAGAGGTCGGCCTGTTGGGGGAGCAGGCTCTGGAGGGACTGGTCGAAGGTCGCGCGGACGCTGCGTTCGCCGTCGTCCAGGCCGTCGAGCCGGTCCTCCGCACCGCTCAGCCGTTCCGCGCGCTCGGCCAGGGGCTGTCCGGGGTCGGTGATCAGCAGCGCGGCCGTGATCTGGAGGGCGAGGGGCAGGTGACCGCAGGCGCGGGCCACACGGAGCGCCGCCTCCCGGTCGTCCGCGACCCGGCTGTCCTCGGGGTCGGCCTGGCGCAGCGCCGCGTCGAGCAGGGTGGTCGCCGCCCCGGGGGACAGGAGGTCCAGCGGGCGCTGGCGGCCGATGCCGGGCAGGACGCTGCGGGACGTGACGAGGAGCGCGTGGTGGTGGTCCGGCGGCAGCAGCGGCCTCGTCTGCTCCACCGAGGACGCGTTGTCCGCGATGACGAGCAGCCGTTCCCCTGCGCCGGTACGGGATTTGAGCTGTGAACGGTAGAGGGCGGCGCGGTCGGCCTCCTCGGGCGGGATGTGCTTCGGGCGGACGCCGAGCGAGCGCAGCAGGGCGTCCAGGACGTCCCCGGCGCGGGCCGGGCGCGGGTCGTAGCCGCGCAGGTCGACCAGCATGACCCCGGTGAACCACTTCCGGTCCTGCGCGGCGTGTGCCACCGCGTAGGCCAGAGTCGTCTTCCCGACGCCCGGCGGTCCCGCGATCACCGCGACCGCCGGCGCGGTCTCCCGCTGCTCGCGTTCCGGGTCCAGCAGGTCCAGCAGCGCGCCGCGTTCCACGTCCCGGCCGGTGAACTCGGGCGGGAGCCCCGGTACGGCGTCGAGCGCCGTCGGCACAGGTGCGTACCGCTCCACGTACGAGATCTTCTGCACGCCCGAGCCCTGCGCGGGGCCGGCGAACCGGCCCTCCCGGAAGTCGTTCGACACGGCGGGCCGGTTCCTGGCCCGCTCCGCGCCGCCCGGCGGCTGCGCACCGCCCTTGGGCTTCGCGCCCCCCTTCGGACCGGTCTTCTTCCCGGTCTTCTTCCCGGCCCTCTTGCCCGTGCTCCCGCTCCCGCTGTCCCTTCCCACGGCCTTGATCGGCTTACCGCTGGTAGTAGTTGATCGTCTGGTGCCCGCTGCCCTGGACCGGGCCCCGGAAGGTGGCGTGGCGGAAGTCGTTGCGCACCGTGCCAAAGTCCGCCGCGCGGTCGGCCTCGGCCTTCAACGCCTCCAGTTCGGAAGCGAGTTGTTCACGGCCGGCCTCCGGCGTGCCTTCGAGCAGCGCCTCGAAACGGGTCTGCCACGCGGCGCTCTGCGCGGTCCGCGCGTGTGCCGCCTCGTCCCCTGGCGCCGCCGCCTCCAGTGCGGAGAGCGTCGCGTCCAGGCGTGCCAACGCCTGTTCCTCGCCCTGCTGTTCACCCCGTCCCAGCAACCGGGCGGCCTTCGTGCGCACGGTGGTCCAGGCGTCCGTCCCGGCCGCCCCGGCCACAGCCAGGCCGCCCGCCTGCGCCGCCGCGATGAACGCGTCCATCAGCATGGTGTGCCCCCCCGTCGCCGCCGGATCGTGCCGACCAGATTACTGGCCCACCGGGCCGGGGGCGCCGGGAGCCGCGGACGGGGCGGGCCGGCCGGGCCGAGCGGGTGTGCGCGGTCCGGGGCGGTAACGGCGCGCGCCGGTCCGCCAGTTGTTCTACTCTCCCCGGATGACCAGCGACCCGCTCCGTCTCACCGTTCTGGGCAGCGCGACGCCGTACGCGCTCGTGGACAACCCCTGTTCCGGCTATCTGGTGTCCGGGGGCGGTGCCCGCGTGTGGGTGGACGCGGGCAGCGGGACGCTGGCCCAGCTCCAACGCCACACGCGGCTGGACGAGTTGGACGCGATCTGGGTCTCGCACCTGCACGCCGACCACAGCGCGGACCTGCTCACCGCCTACTACGCCGCGCTGTACGCCGACATCAGGCTTCCCGCCCCCGTCCCGCTGTACGGCCCGCCGGGGATCGCGGACCGCCTGGCCCACTTCCTCACCAACGGCGCCAGTCGCAGTCCCGTCGAGTCCGCCTTCGCCGTCGAGGAGTTGTACGACGGCCACCGCGTGCGGGCCGGGGGGCTCACGCTGACCAGCGCCGCGGTGGCGCACGGCATGCCCGCCTTCGCCCTGCGCGTCGAGACGGGGACACCCGCGGGGCTCCCGGCCGACACCAGGACCGCGGGCGGCCGGTCCCTGGTGTACTCCGGTGACTCGGCCCCCTGCCCCGGCCTGTCGGGCCTGGCCGAGGGCTGCGACGCCCTGCTGTGCGAGGCCGAGAGCGCCGAGGCCCCGGCGGGCGGGGAGGAGCGGGTCCACCACACGCCGGAGGACACGGGTGACACCGCGCGTACGGCCGGGGCGGGACGGCTGATCGTCACGCACGTGGGGCGGTTCCTCTCGCCGGAGCGGGCGGTCGCCCGCGCTTCCTCCCGGTTCGGGGGCCCCGTCGACTACGCGGCGCCCGGTGCGAGCTTCACGATCGGCTGAGCCGAGCCGAGCCGAGCCGAGCCGAGCCGAGCCGAGCCGAGCCGAGCCGGGGCCGCGACACCGGCCGACGCTCACCGGCCCACGCTCACCGGCCGACGCTCACCCGCCCACGCTCACCCGCCCCCCCTGCCCGGCCGCCCTTCCCCCGCCGCCCGCCGCCCGCCGCCCGCCGCGTCCGCCCGTACCAGCGCTCGGGCCAGTCCGGTGGCGGCCGGCAAGGTGTCGAGCGGGAGGGGCTGCGTGGCGAGGGCGCCCTCGTGCAGGACGAGGAGGCGGGCCGCGAGGGTGCCGGGGTCCGGGAGGCCCGCCTCGGTGGCGAGTTCCTCGAAGAGGTCGCGCAGCCACAGCTTCTGGTGCGCGGCGACGCGGTGCGCGGGGTGCGCGGGGTCGGGGAGTTCGGCCAGCGCGTTGATGAACGCGCAGCCGCGCGTGTTCGTCTCGTTCCAGGTCCGCAGCGCGTCGAAGGGCGCGGTGACGGCCTCGACGGGGTCCGCGCAGGCGTCGACGCGGGCGCGCACGAGGGACCGCCAGCGCTGGTCGCGTTCCGCGAGGTAGACGGCGACGAGGTGGTCCTTCGAGCCGAACCGGTTGTACAGGGTCCGCTTGGTCACGCCCGAGTGCTCGGCGATGAGGTCCACGCCGACCGCCGTGATGCCGCGCTGGTAGAACAGCTCTTCGGCGGCCGCGACGATACGGCGGCCGGCCGGTGTCATCGGCCGCGTGTCCGGCCCCCCGGCCTCCTGGAACGTGGTCTCTCCCGTGGGGTCTCCCCGCATCTCGGCGTTCCTTCACAGATCGGTGTACGGTGGCTGGAGTTCACCGATCAGTGTACCTATGAGGAGGTCGAAGGATGACGGGTCTGCCCCAGACCATGCGCGCGATGCGGATCACCCGGCACGGGGGCCCCGAGGTCCTGGAGCCGGCGGAGGTGGCGGTGCCCGTCCCGCAGGCGGGCGAGGTGCTGGTCCGGGTCGGCGCCGTGGCGCTGAACAACACCGACCTGTGGACCCGCGAGGGCGCCTACGGCCGTCCGGGGGACCCGGAGGCGCTGTCCGGCTGGCGCGGCCCGCTCGACTTCCCGCGCGTCCAGGGCGCCGACGTGTCCGGCCGCGTCGTGGCGGTCGGCGCCGGGGTGGACGACGCTCTCCTCGGCCGCCGCGTGGTCGTCGACCCGGCGATCTACGACTCCGAGGGACCGGACGCGCGTCCGGTGGGCCTCATGGGGAGCGAACGCGACGGCGGCTACGCCGAGTTCGTGACCGCCGGGGCGAACCGCGCGCACGACGTGACGGACTCCCCGCTCACGGACGACCAGCTCGCGACCCTGCCGACCGCCTACGGCACCGCGCTCGGCATGATCGAGCGGGGCGGGCTGCGGGAGGGGGAGACCGTTCTCGTCTCGGGGGCCTCCGGCGGGGTCGGTGTCGCGCTGGTGCAGATCGCCCGTGCGCGCGGCGCGAAGGTGCTCGCGATCAGCAGCGGGCCGAAGACCGACGCGGTGCGCGAGGCGGGCGCCCACGAGGTCCTCGACCGGGCGAAGGACCTCGGTGAGCAGGTGCGCGCCGCCGCCCCCGGGGGCGTCGACGTCGTACTCGACGTCGTCGCCGGGGACCTGCTGAGCGACGGGCTGCCGTGGCTGCGCGAGGGCGGCCGCTGGGTCGTGGCCGGTGCGCTCGGCGGGTACGGCGTGGCTTTCGACGTACGCCGTCTCTACCTGCACAACGCCCAGGTGATCGGCTCCGCGATGCACACGCCCACGCACTTCGGGCTCCTCATGGACCTGGCGCGCGAGGCCGCGGTCCAGCCGGTGATCGCCGGGACGTACCCCCTGGAGGAGGCCCCCCGGGCACAGGAACGCCTCGCCCGCAGGGACCACGTGGGGAAGATCGTCCTGCGTCCCTGAGCGCGAGGGGCCCGGCACCGGCCCGGCCGCCCTCGGCGGCGCCGCCCTAAACCGGTGGACGCGTCGCTCGCGAGGGCTCTAGGTTGTGCCGGGTCCAAGATCGACGCGTCCGGGCGGGGTGGATGAGATGACGGTTCAGGCAAGTGGTGGCCGACTGCGGGCGGCCGCCCTCCGAACACGACAGGACCTCATCGGACTAAGGAACCCCTCCTGTGGATCTTCGACGCATCTGGACCCTTCGCGAAAGCAGCCACCGCGTCCACAACCCCATCACCGCTGACAAGCTCGCCGTACTGGGCCGTGCGCTCCGTCTTGCCCCCGGCACGCGGGCGCTCGACCTCGCCAGCGGAACGGGCGAGATGCTGTGCACCTGGGCGCGTGACCACCGTGTCACGGGGACGGGGGTGGACATCAGCACCGTGTTCACCGAGAAGGCCCGAGCCCGTGCCGCCGAACTCGGAGTCGCCGATCAGGTCGGCTTCGTCCACGGCGACGCCGCAGGCTATGTCGCGGACACGCCGGTCGATCTCGCCGCGTGCGTCGGCGCGACCTGGATCGGGGGCGGCGTGGCCGGGACCGTCGGACTGCTGGGCCGCAGCCTCCGCCCGGGTGGCCTCATGCTGATCGGCGAGCCGTACTGGCGGCGGACCCCGCCGACCCGGGAAGTCGTCGAGGGCTGCCACGCCGGCAGCGAGGACGACTTCCGGACGCTGCCGGAGCTGATCGGGCACTTCGGCGACCTCGGTTACGACGTCGTGGAGATGGTGCTGGCCGATCAGGACAGCTGGGACCGGTACCAGGCGGCGCAGTGGCTCAACCTCCGCCGCTGGCTGGACCGTAACCCCGATGACGAGCTGGCCGCCGAGGTGCGGGCCGAACTCTCCACCGGGCCCGTCGGCTACGCGCGGTACACCCGGGAGTACCTCGGCTGGGGAGTCTTCGCGCTGATGAGCCGCTGACACTCCGGCCGGTGCGGGTCCGGGCGGCGTGCTGCCCGGACCCGCACGGGTGCGGACTCGCGGGGCGGCCCGTGTCCGTCAGCCGCACGCGGGTCCGCGGGGGTTCGGCGCGGACTCGGAGGGGGGCTTCGAGGCGGCGGGGCGCTACGCCCGGGGACGGGCGCCTCTCGCGCAGTCCCGGCATTGGGGGGCGTTGTTGGGGAGGGCGCGTTCGCAGGTGTCGCAGCTGTTGGTCCAGCCGGTGGTGCGGAGGGGTGTGGGTGGGGGTGTGGTGTGCGGGGTGGGTCGGGGTTGTGGGTGGGGGAGGGGTGGGAGTCCGGTGCGGAGGCGGTGGGTGAGGACGGCGGCGGGGCGGTGCATGGGTTCGGGGAGGTTGGTGGTGAGGGCGGTGCG